>NZ_JAVWWA010000068.1:0-26935 GCF_036666375.1 Comamonas sp.
GGGACATCGGCGTGGACTACGCTCAGGGATTTCTGTTGCACAGGCCTGAACCCATCGAGCATCTTTTATGCAGGCAGGAACCTGGCGCAAGTCCCCCTCGCTGAACTCCGAACCTCTGGAAAAACCCGATGGATAATCCAGCCCTGGCGGCACAGGATAGTTCTTTTGCAACCAGCCACAGATTGCGGGCGTAGTTCAATGGCAGAACTTTTGCTTCCCAAGCAAATAGCACGGGTTCGATTCCCGTCGCCCGCTCCACATGCAGAAATGCGCATCGCGCCCTCGGGACACAATGCGCATTTCAGCCCCTCGCTGCGCCTTGGGCGCTGCGGGTCGCTTAGCTAGGCTTCTTGCAGGCCTTGTCGCGGTTGGCTTCGTCGGGCAGCTTGATGGTGCCGGACAGCTCCACCGACTGCGTGCCCGAATCCTTGGCCAGCAGATTGTCGAACGTCACCGTACCCAGCGTCAGGTTGACCTTGGCCTTGCTCAGGTTGTTGCCGTCCTTGACGAAGGCGTAGGTCGTGTCCTTGATCTTGATGCTGTCGCCGTTGAGCGCGGGCGCGGCGTTGCCGTTGGGATAGGCATAGCGGATGTCGCCCATCATCGCCAGCGTGCGGTCGCCGGTGATCTTGGTGAAGTTGTCGAAATCGAACGCGCATTCGTTGGGGCCGATCTTGCCGGTGTCGGCGACGCCGGTCAGGCCCACATTGCCGGTGCCGTACCAGCCGTTGAGGTTGGCATCGGTCGCCTGGGAGATGCGCAGAATGCCGATGTCGCCGCTGGGCTCGGTGTCGTCGTCATTGCCGCCGCCGCAGGCGGTCAGGGCAAGGGCTGCGCCAAGCGTGGCGGCATAGAAGAAATTCTTTTTGATGTTGGGCATGGGGTCTCCGGATGGATGGATTGGAAATGGGCGCTGGTGCTCCTGCGCTAGGCATCGATAGTCGCCAATTGCCCATGGGTCACCATGTCGTCAATCGGCCCAATCCTTGCCAGCAAAAATGGCGTACGGTTGTAGTGGCTGTCCTACGGAGCCGACATCTGGTTTCGATGGAGCGGTGGCGCGCAGATGCAATGTCATCAATGGATGACAGACAACATGCCGCGGGCTTGCGAAGCTCAAGGCTTGTATCCAAACCAAGCGGGAGCTCGCATGCCTTTTGTCAACCTTCCTCAATTTTCCGGCCAGGATCTGCAGCTGCATTACCAGGATCTCGGCCAGGGAAAGCCTGTCGTTCTGATCCATGGCTGGCCGCTGAGCGGCCGTACATGGGAGCCCCAGGTCGGGCCGCTGGTCGCGGCCGGTTACCGCGTGATCACTTATGACCGCCGCGGCTTCGGCCATTCGACCCAGCCCTGGGACGGCTATGACTACGACACGCTGGCCCAGGATCTGCACATCCTGCTCAACAGCCTGAATCTGCATGGCGTGACGCTGGTGGGCTTCTCGATGGGCGGCGGCGAAGTCGCGCGCTATGTCGCCAAGTACGGCACCGAGCGCGTCGCCAAGGCGGTGTTCGCGGCCGCGGTGCCGCCCTACCTGTTCAAGTCGGGCGACAACCCGGAAGGCGCGGTTTCCGACGAAGACATCGCCGCCAAGCAAAAAGGCGTGCGCGACGACAGGCTCGCATTTCTCGACGAGTTCACGCAGAAGTTCTTCACCCCCAAGGGCGGGCAACTGGCCGTGAGCGAAGCCCAGCGCGAATACGCGAAGACGATTGCCGCCTTCGCGTCACCGCAGGGCACGCACGAGTGCATCGCCGCGTTCTCGCGCACCGACTTCCGCGCTGACCTGAAGAAATTCGACATTCCCACGCTGGTGATCCATGGCGACAGCGACCAGACCGTGCCATTCGAAGTCAGCGGCGCGCGCACGCACAGCGCGATCGCGGGCAGCAAGCTGCATCTGATCAAGGGCGGCCCGCATGGCTGCAATCTCTCGCATGCGGCGGAGTTCAACCAGGCATTGCTGGACTTCCTGCAAGGACGATAGCGGGCGGGACGGCGCTGTCGGCTGCTGCGCGCAAGACGATGCGCGCTGCGCTTATCCAGACGGACAGACCTCACAGGCATGCTGGCAATCCTGTGTTGCAAAGGTCTTCCCATGCCTTGTTCCCTCTGGCGCCCATGCGCGCTGCTGCTTTCTGTGCTGCCGGGCACGGCTGTCGCCGGCCCGGCTGCCGAACCCGCTATCGCGCCCGCCACGGTGGCCGTGCTCGCGGCCACCTGCGTGAGCTGCCATGGGCCGGGCGGCCACTCGTCCACGGACATTCCCAGCATTGCCGGTCAGTCCGAAAGCCGTTTGCGCGCGCGGCTGCTGGCGTTCAGGAACGGCACAGCGCCCGATGCCACCATCATGACGCGGTTGATGAAGGGCTATGACGAAGCGCAGATCGCGGCCCTGGCGCGCTGGTTTGCACAGGAGCGGTAATGACGCCACCACCCTCTCCTCTTTCGCGCCGCGCGCTGCTCACCGGACTCGGGGCGCTGGCCATGCCGGCCCTGGTGCGTGCCCAGGCAGGCGCGGCGCATGTGGTCGTGGTCGGCGGCGGCTTTGGGGGTGCCACGGCAGCGCGCCATCTGCGCCTGTACAACAGCGCGCTGCGCATCACCTTGATCGAGCCCGCAGCGCGCCACTACACCTGCGCTTTTTCCAGCCACTATCTCGCGGGACTGCGCCACTGGGAAAGCCTGGGACACGGCTTCGAAACGCTGCGCGGCATGGGCATCAGCGTCGTGCACGCCGCGGCCGTCGACGTGGATGCCGCGGCAAGAACCGTCACGCTGTCCGACGGCCAGCGCCTCGCCTGGGACAGGCTGGTGCTGTCGCCGGGCGTCGACATGCGCTGGGACCGGCTCGCGGGCTACGATGCCGCCGCGTCCATGCATGCGCCCCATGCCTGGAAAGCCGGTGCCCAGACGCGCCTGCTGCGCGCGCAGCTCCAGGCCATGGCCGATGGCGGAACCTTCGCGATGGTGATTCCCGCCGCGCCCTACCGCTGCCCGCCGGGCCCCTATGAGCGCGCGGCGCTGGTGGCGCACTATCTGCGCGCGCACAAGCCCAGGTCGCGCATTCTTCTGCTCGATGCGAAGAACGAATTCTCCAAGAAGCCGCTGTTTCTGCAGGGCTGGAAAGCCTTGTATGGCGACATGATCGACTGGCGCAGCCTGGACGACGACGGCGAGGTGGTGCGCGTCGATGCGCTGCGGCGCGAAGTCGAGACTTCGCTGGGGACGCTGCACCGCGCCGATGTGCTCAACGTGATCCCGCCGCAGAAAGCCGGCTGGATCGCCGAGCGCGCGGGCCTGACCGACGCCAGCGGCTGGGTGCCGGTGCACCCGGAGAATTTCGCCGCACGCCGGCAAGCCGGCATCCATGTGATAGGCGACGCCAGCCTGGCCGCGCCCATGCCCAAATCGGGCGCCAGCGCGAACTCCCAGGGCCGGCTGGTTGCCGCGGCGATCTGCGCCGAACTGCAAGGCCAGCAGGCGCCCCAGGCCTGGTACACCAACACCTGCTACAGCCTGATAGGCCCGGAGTACGGGATCTCGGTGGCAGGGGTCTACCGGGCGCAGAACGACACACTCATCGAGGTGCCTGACTCGGGCGGCATCAGCCCTCTGGACGCCCCGGCGGGCTTTCGCGCGGCCGAAGCGCGCTACGGCGCGGCCTGGTACCAGGCAATCAGCGCCGATACCTGGGGCAACTGAAAGCAACATTCTCGCGACCCGGGCGCATATGCGCGCATGAATGGAAAAAACGGGGCAGTTTGGCGGTTAACATCCGCGCAGACATGACGAAGCGTTCCCGCAAGGCCAGCCGCAGACGCACCCGTAAAAGTGCACTGCTTTCCAAGATCAACGACCTCCTGCGGATGCGCCGGTTCTGGCTCGGACTGACTTCGTCGGCGGCCGTGGGCCACCAGGTTTCGGGCTGCACGCCCCACATGGGCTGGTACGACGGCTTGCTGGCCAAGGCTTCGGCGGTGATAGGACCGCCGCTGCTCGCCTCGGTCACGTCGCTGGTCGGCCCGGCAGCCGCATCGGCGCTGGCCGCGCTCGCGCCCCTGGCCGACGGCCTGGCGCGCTTCGCGCTCAACGATCTGCTGGGCCTGCCGCAGACCACGACCAGCAGCCCGGCGCCCGCCCCTCATGCGGGCCAGGGCAGCACCACGGCCACGCAGTTTTCGCAATGCCGCCAGCATTTCCCCGGCGGCCTGCCGCCCGTCGTGCCCCAGGCCGGCGATCTGCGCGAGCTGTGCTACAGCAGCTTCGCGGTGCTGCACAGCGGCAGCCACAAGACGCCGGTGTTCGTCGCCGAACGCCTCAACCGCGCCACCATCACCCAGGCCAAGGGCCTGCAGCGCACCGACAAGTTCTTTGCCGACGCGCGCCTGCCGCGCGCCGAGCGCGCGGAACTTTCCGACTACCAGGGCTCGGGCTATTCGCGCGGCCATATGGCGCCGGCCGGCAACATGGCCAGCGCCGAAGCCATGGCGCAGAGCTTCAGCCTGGCGAACATGGTGCCGCAGAACCAGACCCACAATGCCGGGCCCTGGAGCCAGATCGAACAGGACACGCGCCGCTATGCCCAGCGCGCGCAAGGCGATGTCTATGTGTTCACCGGCCCGGTGTTCTCGGGGCCTGTGCGCACCATAGGCCCGGGCAAGGTGCAGGTGCCCAGCCATCTGTTCAAGCTGGTCTATGACGCGAGCACGGGCAAGAGCTGGGCGCACTGGCAGGAGAACGCGGCCGGCACGCGACTGAGCGCGCCCATCAGCTACGACGAGCTGGTGCGGCGCAGCGGCATACGGTTTTTGCACGGCTGAAGCCGCGGCCCAGGCGTTCCAGCCGGTGCAACCCGGACGCCAGCCAATGCCTATTTCTTCAGGCACTGGCCCATGAAGGCCTTGCGTTCGTCGCCGGCCTTGCCCGTGGCCTGGGAGTTGCACAGCTTCATGCGCTCCTGCTGCAGCTTCTTGCCGTCCGAAAGACAGGACTTCATGAACTCCTTGCGCTCATCGCCCTTCTTGCCCGTGGCCTCGGTATTGCAGGTGCCCATCAGTTTTTGCTGCGGCGTGGGCTGCTTGTCCTGCGCGAAGCTGGCATTGGCCGCCAGGGCCAAGGTGGCGATGGCAAGGATTTTTCCGACGAGTTTCTGCATGAAAGTGCCCCGAAAACACGCTGACGACCAGCGCCACTGCATTGCACCACAGGTCGGCGCGTTTCGGGCAATTTGTGCGACAGCGCAGCGCTGCTCAGCCGTTGCCGGCCATCATCGGCAGCACGGTGCGCACTATGCCTATCACCGCGGGCCCGAGCACCACCATCACGATGGCCGGAAAGATGCACAGCACCAGCGGCAGCAGCATCTTGGTGGGAATCTTGGCCGCGAGCTCCTCGGCGCGCATCTGCCGCTTGTGGCGCAGATCGTCCGAGAACACGCGCAGCGAGTCGCCTATGCTGGTGCCGAAGCGGTCGGCCTGCGTGAGCATGGCGGCGAAAGAGTGGATCTCCTCGACCCCGGTGCGCGCGGCCAGGTTGTGCAAGGTCTTCTCGCGGCTGCTGCCGGCGCGCATTTCGAGGTTGGTCCAATGCAGCTCGTCGGCCAGGGCCTGGCTTTTGATGCGGATTTCCTCGGCCACCTTGCTCAGCGCTGCGTCCAGCCCCATGCCGGCCTCCACGCAGACCAGCATCAGATCGGCGGCATCGGGGAAATTCTCGAAGATCTCGCGTTGGCGCCGCGCGGCCATGCGGCGCAGCACAAGATTGGGCAGATAGCAGGCGACCAGCGCGGCCACCAGCGGATAGAACAGGCGCTCGGTGCCATCGGGCGCGCTGGAAGTCAGCATCAGCGAATACACCCCCAGCGCAGCGAGCAGCGGCAGCAGCGTCTTGCTGCCGAAATACAGCAGCGGCGCGCTCTCATGGCGGATTCCGGCGTTCAGAAAACGCAGGCGCAAGGGCGATGCGTCCATGCCGCCCGTGGGCAATGAGAAGTGGGCGAACGGCCCTACCAGCTTGACCACGGTCTGCGTCCACCCCTGGTCCGCGGGCGCGGGCGCCAGCGACTGCAGGCGCTGCTCGGTGGCCGTGGGCACCATCCAGGAGAACATGGCTGCCGCGACCAGCATGAGCGCGACGAAAGTGAGCAAAGCGACGATCAGCATGGCGGACTCCTTGCGTTCAGGACCAAACTCAGACCCGGATGCGAACGATGCGGCGCAGCATCAGCACCCCGATCACCATCAACGCGGCCAGTATTTGCAGTATCGCGATGCCTATGGGATCGCTCCACAGCACCGACATGAATTCCGGGTTCAGCAGATTGAGCATCGCGGCCAGCCCGAACGGCATCAGCCCCAGAATCCAGGCCGACATGCGCCCTTCTGCGGAAAGCACGCGCACCCTGTCGTGGAGCTTGAGCCGCTCGCGGATGAGGCGGCTCAGGTTGATCAGCATTTCCGTGAGGTTGCCGCCGGACTCGCGCTGTATGAGCACCGCCACGACGAAGTAGCGCAGGTCCGTGATGGGCACGCGCTCGCTCAGGTTGGTCAAGGCCTGGGGCAGCGAAGTGCCGTAGTTGATCTCGTCGTGCACCAGGCGCAGTTCACCGGCGATGGGCTCGGCCAGTTCGTCGCCCGCCATCTGCAGGCCCGAGGAAAACGCATGGCCGGCGCGCAAGGCGCGCGTCATCAGATCCAGCGCTTCGGGCAGCTGGCGCTCCATCAGCGCCAGGCGCTGATGGCGCTTGCGCTGCAGGAAAAGCCAGGGCAGCAGGCCCAGCGCGGCGCCCAGGGGAATGGCCAGCGCCATGGGCTGGCGCAACATGACGGCCGCGAGCACGCCGAACGCAAACAGTATCGCGCAGCCCAGCAGCAAACCGGAAACCGTCCACTCCAGGCCCGATTGCACGATCACCCGGTCCAGCTGGTAAGCGCGCGGCGCGCGCTGCAGCGCGCGCTGCAGCCGCGGTATGTCGCTGAGCGCGCGCTCCTTCACCAGCTTGGTCGGGGCGCTGTGGTCATGCGCCGCCGACAGCGCGCGCAGTCGCCGCTCCAGCCGCTTGGCTTCGGGGCTCTTGTACTGCTTCCACAGCAGGCGCAGCGCCTCGAGCAGCAGCAGCGCCGCGACAAACACCAGCGCGCTGATCACCATGAACGAATGCGAGGAAAGAAAGGACGACATGGCAGCCTCCTGGTTCACTGGTAGTGCCGCTCGGGATCGAAGACGGAATCGGGCAGCACGATTCCCAGCCCCGGGAACCGGTCGGCAAACTTGGGCCTGACGCCGGTCGCATGGAAATAGCCCTGCACTTCGCCGCCCTGCCCTATGCCGGTCTGGACGAACGCGAAGATCTCCTGCATGGTGACCACATCGCCCTCCATGCCGGTGATTTCCTGGATGCTGGTGATCTTGCGCTTGCCGTCCGTGAGCCGCAGCACCTGCACCACCACCGTGATGGCCGAGGCGATCTGCTGGCGCGCGGCCTGGTGCGGCAGGTTCAGACCGGCCATGCCGACCATGTTCTCGAGCCGGGCCAGCGAGTCGCGCGGCGTGTTCGCATGGATCGTGGTCAACGAGCCTTCATGCCCGGTGTTCATGGCCTGCAGCATGTCCACGGCCTCGGCGCCGCGCACTTCGCCGATGATGATGCGATCCGGCCGCATGCGCAGCGCGTTGCGCACCAGCGCGCGCTGGGTGATCTCGCCGCGGCCCTCGATGTTGGCCGGGCGGGTTTCCATGCGCACCACATGCGGCTGCTGCAGCTGCAGCTCGGCCGCGTCCTCTATCGTCACCACGCGTTCCGTGACGGGAATGTCGCCCGAGAGAATGTTGAGCAGCGTGGTCTTGCCTGCGCCCGTGCCGCCCGAGATGATCATGTTGACCTTGGCCTTGACCAGGGCCTCGAGCACCAGGGCCATGCCCGGCGTCAGGCTCTTGAGATCGCCGACCAGGTTCTCCATGCGCAGCGGCGTGCGCGCGAAGCGCCGTATCGACATCATCGGGCCGTCCAGCGCGACCGGAGCGATGACCGCGTTCACGCGCGAGCCGTCGGGCAGCCGGGCATCGACCATGGGACTGGACTCGTCGATGCGCCGGCCTATGCGCGAGACGATCTTGTCGATGATGCGCAGCAAGTGCTTTTCGTCGGTGAACACCACCTGCGTGAGCTCCAGCTTGCCGTGGCGCTCCACATAGATCTGGTCGTGGCGATTGACCAGGATGTCCGAGACCGCGGGGTCGGCCATCAGCAGCTCGAGCGGTCCAAAGCCCAGCATTTCATGCTGTATGTCGCGCACCAGCAGCTTTCTTTCGAGGTCGTTGATCGCCTCCGCATCCTCGTCCAGCAGGCGCTCCGTCATGGCCGCGATCTCCTGCTGCAGCATCTGGGGCGACAGCGACTCGAGCGCGGCCAGGTCGAAACGCTCCAGCAGCTTGGCATGGATGCGTCCGCGCAGCGCCAGATACGGCGCCGAGTGACCGTAGAGCGGCACGGCCGGCGCAGGCGGCGGCCCGTCGGCCGGGGCGCTGTCGGCGGCCGCGGGGACCGCCTGCAGCGCAGGCCTGGGGCTGCGGGCCAGGGGGGTGGCGAGCAAGTCTCGTAATGACATGACCTTCTCCTTGTGTTCGACTGGCGCTGTCAGGCACGGCGAAACAACCGCTGCAACAGCCCTATGCTTTCCTGATGGGCCTGGGGCGACAGCCCATCGGCCCAGGCCGCGAGCTCGCGCACCACGGCGCTGCCGCGCTGCGCCTGCGCCAGCGGCAGGCCCGCATTGATCGCCGCCTGGACTTCGTGCGGCGCGTCGGAAACGCCGTGCCATGGCAGGTCCAGGCGCAGCGCCTTGCGCACTTCGGCCAGGCCGATTTCGCTGCGCCGGTCCAGCCGGTTGAGCACCGGATGCAGACGGCTTTCCGAATAGCCCAGGTCGTGGAACATGCCCAGCAGCTTTTGCGCGTTGCGCACCGCCGGCACGTCGGGCAGCAGCACCGGCACGATCATCTGCGCCCGGTCGAGCACGCGCAGCGCCAGCGGGTCGAGCACGCGCGGCATGTCCAGCAGCACGAAGTCGTAGTGCGCGGCGGCCAGCTGCAAGATGGCATCCACATCCGAAGGATCGACCTGCATGGCATGCATCGCGTCCTCGGGCGCGGCCAGCACATGCAGGCGCGGCGTGACCTTGACCGTGCTGGCCGTGAGAAAGGACGCATCGAGGCGATGGATGTCGCGCGTCACATCGGCCAGCGTCGAGCTGGGCGGACCTTCGTGCAGATAGGCCAGCGTATCGCCGAACTGCAGGTTCAGGTCCATGAGCAGCACCGAGTGATGGCGCGCCAGCATCCAGCCCAGATTGGTTGTCAGGAAAGTGGCTCCGCTGCCGCCTTTGCAGGAGACGAAAGCCATGATCCGGCCTTTGGCGTGTTCGGACGCGCCGTCCTGCAGCCGCGCCGCGATGCGCCGCACGGCCTCCACCAGCGCCTGCGCCGGCGCGGGTGAAGCCAGCACTTCGCGCACGCCCACGCGCATCGACTGCAGCAGGAACTCGGGCGTCTGCTGGGCGCACAGAAGAATCACCGCCGTGTGGGGGTGGTGGCTGGTCACGTACTCCACCGGCGCCAGGTCCCCGGGATCGCAGCACATGCCGTCGACGATCATCAGGTCGGGCCGCTCCTGCTCGGCGATCGCGGGCATGCGCGTCTTGCCGCCCTCGAAAGTCCACACCTGGTGCGAGTACGTCTGCAGCGCATGCGCCATGTCCTGGAGATGCGCGGGGTTGGGAGAGATGATGGCGATTTTCATGATGCGCGCACTCTGGTTAGTTGGCACAGGCCGTTTCGCTGTTGAGGTCCTTGCGCATGGCTTCGCGCGGCAGGAAGGTGGAGAACCGCGGCACGTCGATGGCCGCCTGCAGGCCCGAGCCCACGATGGGCGCAATCCACTGGAACTTGAGCCCGCCCGCAGGAATGCTCACCGTCACCCCCTCGCAGCTGGCCGTGGTGCAGCCGCTCGGCGCCCAGACGATGTCCACGTCGGAAATCTGGGGCAGCCGCGCCTGCATGTAGCCCAGCACCTGGGCCTTTTGCGCCTGGTCGTCGCAGACCACGGCGAAGCGCGCGCCGGCGCGCGTCGCCTCGCTGGCCGCGCCCCAGGTGTAGAGCATGCGGCTGAAGTCGACCACGCCCAGCAGGAACATCAGGAAGATGAGCAAGCCCAGCGCAAACTCGATGAGCGTGCCGCCACGTTGTGTGAGGCGTTTCATGACTGCGTCCTCATGGTGGCGGAGATGGCGCCGAAAGTAATGCCGCCATCGGTCAACTGCGTGCCGAACACACTGCTTGCCATGGATTGGAAGCGGTAGCCGGTCACGGTGACGGTGACGGTATTGATCAAGGGAAACGTTCCCGCGGTCTGCCAGCTGCAGCTGACCGCGCCGGTGTTGAGGCCGGGCGCCAGCGGCGTGCTGCCCGTGGTCAGGCTGCCGTAGACGACCAGGTTCTGCGCGTTCGCGCACAAGGTATTGGGCGTCTGGTTCGACAAATAGCGCGCGGCGTCGCGCACCGACTTGGTGACCGCGCCGTACTCGTACAGCGCGCGGCCGAACTCGATGACGATCATGCTCAGCAGGATCATGAAGGGGATGGCCAGCGCCAGCTCGATCAGCGCCGCCCCTCGTTGTGCATGGTGTTTGCGCATGGTTTCACCTCACTAGCGTGGGCACCAGCGGGCCTATCGTGCCGCCCGCCAGGCCCGACGTGGTGCAGGGGCTGTCCAGGTCGCTGGCCTTGCCGCGGAACTCGAGCTGGATGTCATCCTTGACCGGCGTGGGTATGGGCTGGAGCATCAGCATGCAGGCGAAATCGACCACCACACCGCTGGCCGAGACCACGGGCAGCAGCACCAGGCGGCGGTCGGCGCCATAGGATTGCAGCGCGCCCGCGCCCAGCGCCACCTCCTGCCCCTTGACGGGACAGCTGGGGTTGCAGGCCGCAAAGGCCTGGCGCTGCGCCTTGAAATTGGGCGTCGCGCCCGAACTGCCGTCGTAGGCATTGCGCCCCGCAGTCCAGTTCGTGGCGCTGTAGATATAGCCGGTGAAGTCGGGACGGCTGGCGTTCGGGTCCTGGGCCGGGGTCGCGGCATTGTTCTTGTAGATGCCGAAGCGGTGGTTCCAGTACTCGAAGACCGAGGCCTTGACGCCGCCCGTGCCTATGGTGTCGCCGAGCCTGGTGCTGCAGTACTTGCCTTCCATTTCGGCCCAGGTTTCGGTGGCACTGGTGCTGCCGTCGAGGTTGGCCCAGCCGAAGTCGCTGCCGCTGTCGCCCGACTTGCTCAGCACCACGACCCAGTCGCCCTTGACCAGCGTCTGGAACCTGGCTTGCTTGAGCTGCACCGGAACCGGGCAGGCGCTCTGCGCCACGCCTCTGGTGGCCACGGCGCGCGCGGCCACGGTGCCCGCATTGGCCCAGTTGGCGCTGTCGCCCGTGAATGCGCCCATGGCCTGCAGCAGCCAGAGCTTGAGCCCGCCCATGGTGTACTGGCATTCGGAATATCGGGCCAGATAGGCCGCGCCGGTCACGGCGTAGGCCTGGTCGCGAAAGGAAATGTCGGCGTTCGTCAGCTTGCCCTGGCCGTTCCAGGCCGTGGACTGCAGGTTGACGCGGTTGGCATTGCCGGCCGCCATGCCCGCGCTCTGGGCGCGCGCAATGGCGTCAGCCTGGCCGTTGAGTTCGCGCGCCGCCGCCAGCGCGCAGCTGTCCACGGCCGTCTGCAGCTCGCCCTTGACGACGAACAGCCGGCCGAAATCCAGCGCCACGCCCATGAATCCCAGCAGGAACAGCATGAACAGCGCGAACGTGATGAGAAACGCACCATGCTGGCGCCGCGCCGCAGCGGCAGCATCGCGCGTGGACCAATGACTGGACCGTGGGTGCGGATGGTTTTTCATGGCGCATGGTGGTTGAAGGGTTGCAGCGATGTGCCAGCGCAAAGCCGATGCGGCGCGGAGGCTGCAAAGGCTTTTGCTGGCGCGCGAAGCCACTACACACAGGCAGCGCTGTTGGTCAGGCAGGCCTTGACCTTGGTGAGCCAATCGGTGAACAGCGTGGTGCTGATGGACGACTTCATCAACAAGATGAGTCCGATCGAAACCACGGCCACCACCAGGGCGTACTCGATCACCTGCGCGCCCTCTTCGTCGCTTGCAAAGGACTGCAGGGAATTGCCAAACTGTTGAGCAAACTTGGTCATGGTGACACCTCTAAAGTGGATAAATGAAAGGAACTGCGCTGAATGCGCCGGTCTGTGGACCGGTGGGTGGCGTGCAAGGCCGGTATGCGGTCTGGACTCCTTTTCAATTCAATCAATTGCGTGTCGCCGGGCGACCGTCGCCCGGCCTATTGCGTCTCGCCCCCGGCGGACGAAGTGCCGCCCAGCGAGCCGCCGATGTTGATGACATTGACCGCCTTGGGCGGCGTCTTGTAGCTTTGCTCGTAGCGCTGCATGGTCTGACGCGTGGTGCGCCCGTCCATGCCGGTGGCGCCGTCAACGCCGCTGCCCGCAACCAGGCCCGCGTCCGGATGGATGGTCATCTGTGCGCGGGCGCTGCGCACGGCGTCGCCGAAGCGCGCGTCGTAATGGGGCGTGGTGCTGCCGCAGCCGGCCAGCATTGCGGTCGCGGCCAGGGGAAGCCAGAGGGTGCGAGCGATCATGGCGGACCTCCTTTCATGAGGGCGGATTCTGTGGATCGGGCAGGTTGGCAGGGGGTGCCAGAGGCTGCAGCGGCGTGGGCGACAGTTCGGGGCGCGGCGTGGTCGAGCCCGGCATTGCGGGCGCCGGCGCCGCCGCCGCAGGTGTCGCGCTTTCCAGCGCGCCGTTGAGGTAGACCTCGGTGCGCGAAGGCGTCGCATGGTTGTCCGTGGGCAGGCGCGGCGCTTCGGCCAGTGCCTGCACCAGGCGCGGCGTGATGACGAACATCAGCTCGGTCTGGTCGGTCTGGAACTCGGTGCTGCGCGCCAGCGCGCCCAGCACCGGGATTTCGCCCAGCCCCGGGAAGCGCTTGATGGCTTCGGTGATGTTGTTCTTGATGAGACCGGCGATCACCAGGCTTTGCCCGTCATTGAGCTGCACCGTGGTGTCGGCGCGGCGCACCGAGAACGAGGGAATGACCGAGGTCACGCCGTTGATCGACGTGAAGGGCGAGCCGGTCTGCGACAGGTCGGACACTTCGGACACCAGCTTCAGATTGACGCGCGCATTGCCCAGCACGGTGGGCGTGAACTTGACGCCTATGCCGAACTCCTTTTCCTCCAGCGTCATCACCGGCACGCCATTGGTGTTGGACTGGGCCACGGGAATGAAGATCTTGCCGCCCGAAAGAAAGCTCGCCTGCTGGCCGCTGATGGCCATGATGTTGGGCTCGGCCAGGATGCGCACCAGGCCATCGTCCTTCTGCCCGTCGATGGTGAATGCGCCCCTTCCTATGCGCAGCGCGCTCAACAGCCCGCCCCCTCCGCTGAGAAAATTGGAAATGATGGAGTAGCTGTTCATTCCGCCGCTGGCGATGCGCTGGCCGTTGAAGCCCGCGCCCAGCTTGTCGAGCAGCGTCTTGCTGATCTCGGCGATCTTCACCTCCAGCATCACCTGGTGGGGCGAGGTGGTGCGCAGCAGGTTGACGATGCGCTTGCTGTCGCTGTAGGCGCCGGCCAGCGTGAGCACGTCGTCCAGGCGCAGCGGATTGCTGATCTCGCCGCTGAGCACCAGCGCGTTGTCCGCGCCCTGCACGCGGATGCCGCGCTCCTCGGGCATGAGCTCGGCGAGTTTGGCCTGCAGCGGGCCGGGATCGATGGTCACGACCACATCCTTGACGAAACAGATGCCCTGGGCGTTCTGCAGGATGACGTTCATGCCGCCCGACTTGCGGCCGCGAAAGAACAGATCCCGCGGGCTGAGCAGCTGCACTTCGATATCGCCTATGCCGTCCTGCACCGCCGTCTGGGTGGCGGCGGCCGCCGCCGCTGCCGCAGGCACGCCCGCCTGCGCGCTGCCCGGCGTGTGCCCGCTGACCAGAATGCGCGCCATGGGCGAGCTCAGTGGAATGACGACGGACTTGCCCAGCGTCACCGTGGCCGGCTCCTCCATGCGGATGGCGCTGCAATTGCGCGCGGACACGGCGCTGCGCGCCGGCACTGGCGCCGTAACAGCCGTGGCGGGAGCCTTTGCCGGCGTGTCCGCAGGCTGGGCGTTGGCGACCAGGGCCGGAACGGCGCTGGCAAGCAGCATGCTCGCTGCTCTGTACAGGTGGTGGTTTCGCACGGCCGGCCTCTCTGGGTTGTTGGTTGTTTGAAGATCAGAAGCAGTTGAAGGTGCTGCCCCCGCCCTGAATCACTTCGACGCAGGTCGCAGCCGGGAGCTGCGCTGCGGGCCGGGCGCGCGGCGCGACCGGCTTGGCAGGCTTGACGGCAGCAGCCACCTTGACCGCAGCGCTGACTGGAACGGCAGCCGGCTCTGAGGTGCCGAACAGCTGGTTCTTGGTGATGCCAGCGGTGCCGACCGGGTCCTTGTCCACCTGGTTGCGCAGCACCAGCGACAGGCTGCCGACACTGCGCGCCAGATCCAGCTTCTCGGCATCCGCAGGACTGAGTTCCAGCGTCACGGCGCTGACCACCTTGGGCTTGGTCTCGTCGCGGCCCGCTTCCTGCGCCACGGCCAGCACCAGCACGTTCTCCAGCACGGTCATGCTGATCTGATGCTGCTGCGTCCCACCGCTCTTGTCCTGCTCGGCGTTGACCAGCACGTCCACATAGTTGCCCGGCAGAGCAAAGCCGGCGACGCCCACCACATCGTTGACGCGCACCGACATGGCCCGCTTGCCCGGAGCGATGATGGCGGCCAGTCCGCCCTTCGTTCCCTCAGGCGCCAGCTTGCCTTCGAGCAGCGCTTCGCCGCGCAGCACGCCGACCTTGATCACGCGGTCCTGCAGACGCTGCATGTCCGTGAAGGCGCCTTCAGGAATCGAGCCGCGCGGCCACTCGGCCGTGCCGAGCATGGTGGGCACCAGCTTGCTGCCCAGAGGAATATCGGTGACCGCGACGACCACCCGGTCGGTGTCCACGCTGCCACGCCGTGCCACCCAGTTCGCCGCATAGACCGCGGCCGCCAGGCTGACGAGCGCCGCCAGAACGAACAGACCCAGAGCTTTGACGTTTTTCATGGGAACTCCCTGCGAAGCTGTTGTGGTTGCTAAATCCAGGTGAACTGCCGGGCGACCAGGAACGCTGCCGTTCCCAGCGCGATGCTGACGCCGTAGGGCAAGCTGCCTACCGACTGCGCCGAACTGGCGCGGGCGTCGGGGCGCATTCCCGCGGCCACGGTCATGGACAGGATCTGCACCGTCTTGAGCGTGTTGCGCAGCAGCCTGCCCACCACGCGATGCCACAGCGCGTAGGCCATGGCCAGCACTCCGCCCACGACAAAGACAAAGAGCACGGCCTGCCAGGTGCCTTCAGGGCCCAGAAAGGCGCCGGACATGGCCATCAGCTTGACGTCGCCGCCGCCCAGAGCGCGCAGCAGATAGAGCGGCAGCATCAGCGCCAGCCCCAGGCCCAGACCGCCCAGGGCCCACAGCAGGCCACCGCCGTGATGGGGTGCGGCCAGGCTGAACAGCAAGCCTGCGGTGGCACCGCCGAATGTCAGCCGGTTGGGAATGCGGCGGGTGCGCAGATCACAGACGGCGGCCGCGAGCAGCAGCAGCAGAAGGGTCAGCGAGCGCGGATCGGCAAACAGCATGCCCACCAGCTCGGCTGCGGCGCGGAGTTCGGAAAATTCCATGGCCTACCTCCATTCGATCGGGTCTGACAAGCGTGTACTTCGTCGCTGGTGAAGGGCTGGGCGCAGGCGCCGATGGGCCGTCATTCAGGCAGTTCCGACACCGGTCCTTGCTTAGAAAAATAGAAACTTCCTATCGATCTTTGCAAGTTGTTTTATTTTGAAAAAATCCTATTCCGTTAGTTAGCTTTGTCAAGCAAGCTTCTTGCAAATAGCCGATATCTCGCCATGGTTTCTTAGGCCGTTTTTTGTCAGAAACCGCCGACACAAAAAGTGATGAAATCCACGCCATGCCTTGAAAGCTTGCTCCTGATTCAGCGGACTTCCAGTGCCGGAATAAATGCCTCAATCGCGCTGAATCAAGGCCAGAAATCCGTGCAGTGGTGACAGATTTTTGCTTTAACCATGCCACCAACAAGGGGTTTGAACAGCCCTTTTCGGACGCAATTTCGACTGCATTTTTCAGCAAATGATTGGCTTAGCCTGTGCAATAGCTATGGTGTTAGCAATGAACTATCGGGCTGCGACACCCTGCGCATGGCCGTCGCGGCGCGCTCGCTCGCGCCCCTGCCACCGGCGCTTCGATGCCGGGCGGATGGATGTGCTGGCGCATGGGCCGCGCTGCGCTGCGCGGCCGGCGTTTCAACTCGGCAGGTCTGCCAGACTGCGCTGGCTTTCGAACCTGCGGTGCTCGCCCGTGAGCGGATCGACGAAGGCCAGCGAGCGCGCGAGCAGCTGCAGCGGGCGCGAAAAATCACCTTCCGGCGCGTCGTTGACTTCGGGGTACAGCGTGTCGCCGACCAGCGGCAGGCCCAGGGCCGCCATGTGCACGCGCAGCTGATGGCGCTTGCCGCTCACGGGCGTGAGCCGGTAGCGCGCCCAGTCGCCCGCTTGCTCCAGCACCTCGATGCGCGTGAAGCTGTTGGGCTCGCCCGGCACCTGGTGCATGCGAAAGAAGTGACCGCTTTCCTCCATGCGGCTGGCATGTTCGCGCGGAAACGCCAGCTGCGCGCGCCAGGGCGCGACGGCTTCGTAGGTCTTTTCGATCGCGCGCTCGCGAAACAGTCCCTGGTAGAGGCCGCGTGTGGCGCGCTGCACCGAAAACAGCACCAGGCCCGCGGTTTCGCGGTCTATGCGATGGATGGGCGACAGGTCCGGCAGGTCGAACTCGCGCTTGAGGCGCACCAGCAGGCTTTGCTGCAGATAGCGCCCCGCGGGCACCACGGGCAGGAAATGGGGCTTGTCGGCGACAAGAAGGTGCGCGTCGCGCAGCAGCACACTGGCCTGAAACGGGATGGGCGCCTCGTTTTCCAGCGTGCGGTAGTAGTACACGCGCAGCCCGCCGGCCATTGCGCGGTCGGGCAGCACGCGTTGTGCATGCTCATCGACCACATCGCCGGCCTCCATGCGCGCGCGCCAATCGGCACGCGCTACCACGGGCAGGCGCCGTGCGAGGAAATCGAGCACCAGGCCTTCGACCTGGTGGGGCAACACGATGCAGCTGGGGCTGACGCCATCGCGCAGAGGCAGAACTTTGGGATCGTGCGGGTTGTGCATGGCGGCGTGATTTTAGGGCCTGTTTGGCGCGCCGCTGCCGCCCCTGGGGCGACAAAAGCGTGGCGCAGGCAGCGCAGCGCGCGCGCAACGGACCTTCAGAGGGCATTGCGCTGTAAGCCAATGGCGCGAGCGTCTGCCCCGCGCTTGGATGCGGCCGACTGCAGGGCTAGGATGCATTCATCCTGCAACCGAGGACGGTTGCCCGCGCGAACCTGCGCTATTTCGACGGATTCCCCTTTGCTGCGCATGACCCCAAACCCAGACACCAAGCCCCCCGTACGACGCTATCGCGCCTTGCGCTGGATCGGCGCCCTCTTCGCACTGCTGCTGGCCTTGCTGGTCGCCGCCGTCCTGTTCATCATCTATGCCGATCTGAACCGCTACAAGCCCTGGGTGGAACAGAAAGTCAGCGAAGCCACGGGCCGCAGTTTCGCCATCGCCGGGCCGCTGTCGGCCCAATGGCAGTGGCCGCAACCGCTCGATACCGGCTGGCGCCACTGGATCCCGGGCGTCACGTTGCACGCAGAGCAGTTGACGCTGGGCAACCCGGTGGATTTCAGCACCCCAGAAGCACCGCAGCGCGCAGTCACGGGCCTGCCTATCCTGCCGGCGCGCAAGGCGATCGCGGTGCCAGCGCAAGGAAAAGCCGGTCAGGGCGATGCCAAGCCCGCTGCGTCGCAGCCGGTGGCCGACCCCGCTGCGCCCGCGGCACGCGACGCCGCGACCATGGCCAGCGTGGCGCGCGCCAGCGCCTCGCTGCGCCTGTGGCCGCTGCTCGCGCGCCAGCTGCAGATCGACACCCTGGTGCTCGATGAACCCGACATCGTGCTTGCACGGCGCAAGGACGGCAGCAACAACTGGAAGTTCGAGCGCCCCGAACCCAGCGCCCGGCCCTGGCAGTTCGACGTGGGCGAGCTGCAGATCAAGCAGGGCTGGCTGGGCTATCTCGATGGCGCGATCGACCTGTCGGTGCGCGCGCGCCTGGCAACCCTCGACGATGCGCCCGCAGACAGCCCCTATGGCCTGGGCTTCGTGCTCACTGGCCGCTATGGCAAGGCCCAGGTCACGGGCCAGGGCAAGGCCGGCCCCGTGCTGAGCCTGCGCGAGAGGAAGGTGGACTATCCGCTGCAGTTCTCGGCGCGTGCCGGCAGCATCGCCGCCACGGCCGAAGGCATTCTGGCCAACCCGGTGGCGCTCTCGGGCCTGGACTTCGACGTCACGCTCGAAGGCTTCAGCATGGCCGACCTCTACCCGCTCACGGGACTGGTGCTGCCCAATACGCCGACCTTCGACACCCGCGGCCATCTGACCGGCAGCCTGGAGCCGGGAAAAGCGGTCTGGAAGTATGAAGACTTCCGCGGCAAGGTCGGACGCAGCGATCTCAAAGGCAACCTCACCTACACCTCGGGCAAGCCGCGCGCCAAGCTCGTCGGCGACATGCGCTCCGAGCAGCTGCGCCTGGCCGACCTGGTGCCCGTGCTCGGCACCTCCGAAGCCAAGGCGCGCAAGGCCCGCGCCACGGGTGGACGCATCCTGCCCGACAACCCGTTCAACATCGGTCGCTGGAATGCGATGGATCTCGACATCAAGTTCGACGGCAAGCATGTCGTGGGTTCGGAAAACCTGCCCATCGATTCGCTGAGCACCCACGCCGTGCTGCAGGACGGCGTGCTGCGCCTGGAGCCGCTGCGCTTCGGCGTCGCCAAGGGCAAGTTCGATACGGTGGTCGTGCTCGACAGCAACCAGAAACCGCTGCAGGGCGAGATCAAGGGCACGGTGCAGGGGCTCAAGCTCTCGGCGCTGTTCCCCAAGGTCGCGCTGATGGAAAAAAGCCTGGGTCAGATGGATGGCGCGGTCGCGCTCAGCGCCCAGGGCAACTCCATCGCCAAGCTGCTGGGAAGCAGCACGGGCGAGTTCAAGCTCTATGTGCGCGACGGCACCTTGAGCCGCCAGCTGCTGGATCTGGCCGCGCTCAACGTCGGCTCCGTCGTGGTCGCCAAGCTGTTCGGCGACGACAAGGAAGTCAAGCTGCAGTGCGCGGTCGCCGATTTCGCGGTGCGCAAGGGCGTGGCACAGACGCGCGTGGCCAAACTCGCGACGCCCGAAGCCAATGTCGAGGCCACGGGCACCATAGATCTGGCGCAGGAACAGCTCGACCTGCACATCAAGCCTGAATCGCTCGAATGGAAGTTCTTTTCGCTGCGCACGCCGCTGTATGTGCGCGGCCCCTTCTCCAAGCCCAAGGTCGGGCCCGAGGCCGGCCCGCTGCTGCTGCGCGCGGGCGCCGCCGCCGCAGCGATCGCGATCGCGCCGGTCGCGCTGGCCCTGGTGCCCATCACCGTGCCCGGTGCCGAGGACGACGCCAATTGCAGCCAGTTGCTGGCCCAGGGCCGGTCCGCCGTGCAGTCGGGCAGCAAGGGCGCGAAGCAGAAGCCGCGCGCGCGCTGACGCACGGCGGCCGGCGCTAAGCGTCGGCCGCAGCGTCCTCCAGCGGCTGCTCGCCCACTTCCTGCGCCGCTTCCTTGCTGGCCTGCCGGCCCGCGGCCCGGCACCAGCGCGCCAGCGCATGCTCCATGGGCGTCGCGCCCTCGAGCAGTTGCGGCCAGCGCCGCAGGCAGTTGTTGGCAATCGCTTCGAGCTGCCACACGGCTTCGCGGTGCAGCAGCGCGAGTTCGGCCATGCCTTGCAGGTCGTCCTTCAGATAGCCCAGCAGATCGGGCAGCTGCTTGGGGTGGGAGCCGGCCTGGGCCAGCTCCTTCTCGAGCACCTTCAGCCGCCCGTCGAGCCAGACCACGGCGCGGTCCACGGGACGCGGCGGCGGCTTGGCCAGCGAGGGCGAAGATACCGGCAGCGCCGCCGGCAACTGCGCGCGCAACTGGGCCCAGCGCGCAAAGGCTTCGCCCAGCAGCGTGGTCATGGTCTGCACTTCATGCAGCAGCGGCCCGATCTCCAGACTGCTGTCGACCTCGCCCGCGAGCAGGGGCAATATCTTGCGCACCAGGTCCGGCGGATAGCGGCGATGGTTCATGCGCAGCATCAAGGACAGGCGCGAAGCCGCCATGTCGGCATACTTTTCGTGGAAGGCGGAAACCACTTCGGCCAGTATCAGCATCTGGCCCATCGCCGAAATCTGCTCGCCCTGCAGGCCGCGCGGATAGCCGCTGCCATCCATGCACTCATGGTGCTCGAGCACCGCGACCTGCACCGACAGCGGGTAGACGCGCTGCTCGCGCAGCACCCACATCGCGGTGACCGAGTGCGCCACCAACTGCTTGCGTTCCTCGGGTGTCAGCTTGTGCTCGGGGTCGGTCCAGCCCGGCGGCATGTAGAGCATGCCGATGTCATGCAGCAGCCCGGCCGCGGCCAGCGGAACGCATTCGCGTTCGGTCCAGCCCGCCTTGACGGCCAGGTACAGCGCCACCAGCATCATCTGCAGGCTGTGGGCATAGAGTTCGGGGCGCTGCTCGCGCATCAGCGTGAGCTTGAACGCAATGGGCCTGGGCAGGGGCATGAAGCGCAGCGGCGTGAGCAGGCGGTCGACGCCGCCGAGCGCGGCGACCAGGCTGCGCACCAGGCCCACGGTTTCGCACTGCACCATGACTTCGGCTTCGATGGACTGTATGCAGACCATGTTGTCGACCATCAGATGGTGGTCTATCGCTTCACGCAGCGGCGCCTGCACCAGCCGGTCATAGAGGCGGCTGTCGATGCGCGCACCGCTTTCGACCAGCTTGATGCCCTTGTCGGTGAAGATCGCGCTGTGCGTGATGACGTTATCGTTTTCGGCCAGTTCCGTGATCGCCCGCAGGAAATGCACGCTGTCGCGCAGATCGTCCGGAACCGCATCCGGATCTGAGAGAGCACTTGTTGACATTCGTTGGATGGTATTGAGACAGACCCTAAATGTAAGCCAATGCATCGCCCATGGAAAACGGCCCTTGCGGGCCGTATGTCAATGCAGCCAGGAAAGCATCAGCGCAGCAGCGTCACGCCGGTCTGGGCCTGGACTTCCTCGAACGCCACGCCTTCGGCCAGCTCGACCACCTTGAGGCCTTCGGGCGTCACATCGAACACGCCCAGGTCGGTGATGATGCGGTCGACCACGGCCACGCCGGTCAGCGGCAAGGTGCACTGCGGCAGGATCTTGAGGTCGGTCGTGCCGTCCTTTTTCTTGGCGACATGCTCCATCAGCACGATCACGCGCTTGACGCCGGCCACGAGGTCCATCGCGCCGCCCATGCCCTTGACCATCTTGCCCGGAATCATCCAGTTGGCCAGGTCCCCCTTCTCGCTGACCTGCATTGCGCCGAGAATGGACAGGTTGATCTTGCCGCCGCGGATCATCGCGAACGACTGGTCGCTGCCGAAGATCGCCGAGCCGGGAATGGTGGTGACCGTCTGCTTGCCGGCGTTGATCAGGTCGGCGTCGACCTTGTCTTCGGTCGGAAACGCGCCAATGCCCAGCATGCCGTTCTCCGACTGCAGCCAGACTTCCTTGTCGCCCGTGTGGTTGGCCACCAGCGTCGGAATGCCAATGCCTAGGTTGACGTAGAAGCCGTCTTCGAGTTCCTGCGCCGCGCGCGCGGCCATCTGGTCTTGGGTCCACGCCATGGTCAGGCTCCTTGCTTTGCGGTGATGGTGCGCTTCTCGATGCGCTTTTCGGGATTCGGGTTGTGCACGATGCGGTGCACGTAGATGCCCGGCAGGTGGATGTCGTCGGGCGCGATCTCGCCGATCTCGACGACTTCCTCGACTTCGACGATGCAGATCTTGCCGGCCGTCGCAGCCGCGGGATTGAAGTTGCGCGCCGTCAGGCGGAACTGCAGGTTGCCGCTCTTGTCGGCGCGGTGGGCCTTGACCAGCGAAACGTCGGGCACCAGCGAGCGCTCCATCACATAGGTTTCGCCGTCGAAATCGCGCAATTCCTTGCCTTCGGCGACCAGCGTGCCCACGCCGGTCTTGGTGAAGAACGCAGGAATGCCCGCGCCGCCCGCGCGCAGCTTCTCGGCCAGCGTGCCCTGGGGCGTGAATTCGAGCTCGAGCTCGCCCGCGAGGTACTGGCGCTCGAACTCCTTGTTCTCGCCCACATAGGACGAGATCATCTTCTTGATCTGGCGCGTCTCGAGCAGCTTGCCCAGGCCAAAACCGTCCACGCCCGCGTTGTTGGAGATCACGGTGAGGTTGCGCACCGCGCTGTCGCGCAAGGCATCGATCAGTGCTTCGGGAATGCCGCACAGGCCGAAGCCGCCGACGGCCAGCGTCTGGCCGTCCGCGACCACGCCTTGCAAGGCCTGTTCCGCTGAAGGGTAAAGCTTTTTCACTCTTGTCTCCTGGTAAGGGGTTTGGGCTAGCATACTACGTAGAGAACTACGTAGTTTTCCGTAAAGACTAGCACTAGGAACAGGTCAATGACTGAAGATTACCGCCTGGCTTTCGACATGGCGCCCGTGGGCCTGGTCATTTCCCGCAACCGCATCATGATGGACTGCAACCAGCAGTTGTGCACGATGTTCGGCGCTTCGCGCGAACTGCTGATAGGCCAGTCGTTCCAGGTGCTGTATCCATCGGTGGAAGAGTATGAACGCCTGGGCGAGCGCATTGCGCCCATCATGAGCGCCACGGGCTTGTATTCCGACAGCCGCATCATGCAGCGCGCGACGGGCGAGACTTTCTGGTGCCATGTCTCGGGCCGCACGCTAGAGCGCGGCAACCCGCATGCGGCCGGCGTCTGGAGCTTCGAGGACCTGAGCGCGCAGCGCCCCGTCAAGGCCGGGCTCACCGGCCGCGAGCGCGAAGTCGCGGCGCGGCTGCTCGAAGGCCTGACTTCCAAGGAGATGGGCAAGGCGCTGGGCATCAGCCACCGCACGGTGGAAATCTACCGCGCGCGCCTGATGCGCAAATACGGCGCGGCGACGGCCGCCGACCTGGTGCGAAAACTCGCTCTCGGCTAGTTGGTGTCATAAAAAATCCTATGACGGAGTTCCAAACTTGCAATCGCGCAAGCCACGTCAAATGACTGATTCACCTCAATAATGAACCACACCGATTGCTTTATCTTCATAACGAAAGGCCACGCATGAACAAACTCACCACAGTCGCCGGCGCTCCCGTAGCCAACAACCAGGACTCGATGACCGCGGGTCCGCGCGGACCGATGCTGCTGCAGGATATCTGGCACCTCGAGAAGCTCGCCCACTTCAACCGCGAAGTGATTCCCGAGCGCCGCATGCATGCCAAGGGCTCGGGCGCTTTCGGCACGTTCACCGTCACCGGCGACATCACGCGCTTCACCAAGGCCAAGATCTTTTCGCAGATCGGCAAGACCACCGAAATGTTCGCGCGCTTTTCCACCGTCGCCGGCGAGCGCGGCGCGGCCGATGCCGAGCGCGACATCCGCGGCTTCGCCATGAAGTTCTACACCGAGGAAGGCAACTGGGACATGGTGGGCAACAACACGCCCGTGTTCTTCTTCCGCGACCCGCTCAAGTTCCCCGACCTGAACAAGGCCGTCAAGCGCGATCCGTACACCAACATGCGCTCGGCGGAAAACAACTGGGACTTCTGGACCGGACTGCCCGAAGCCCTGCACCAGATCACCATCGTCATGAGCGACCGCGGCATTCCCAAGGGCTACCGCAACATGCATGGCTTCGGCTCGCACACCTACAGCTTCTACAACGCGCAAAACGAGCGCTTCTATGTGAAGTTCCACTTCGTCTGTCAGCAGGGCATAGAGAACTACACCGACGCCGAAGCCGCGGCCGTGGTGGCCGGCGACCGCGAAAGCTCGCAGCGCGACCTGCTGGGCGCGATCGAGCGCGGCGACTTCCCCAAGTGGAAGCTGTGCGTGCAGGTCATGCCCGAGGCCGAAGCCGAGCATTACCGCTTCCATCCGTTCGACCTGACCAAGGTCTGGAGCAAGAAGGACTATCCGCTGATCGAAGTCGGCATCGTCGAGCTCAACCGCAACTCGCACAACTACCATGCGGATGTCGAGCAGGCCTCGTTCACGCCCGCCAACCTGGTGCCCGGCATAGGCGTCTCGCCCGACCGCATGCTGCAGTCGCGGCTGTTCGCCTACGGCGACGCCGCGCGCTACCGCCTGGGCGTGAACCACCACAGCATTCCGGTCAATGCGCCGCGCTGCCCGGTGCACTCCTACCACCGCGACGGCGCGATGCGCGTCGACGGCAACTATGGCGCGACCATTGCCTACGAGCCCAACACCAAGGGCCAGTGGCAGGAGCAGCCTGACTTCGCGGAACCGCCACTTGCATTGCACGGCGCGGCCGCGCGCTGGAACTACCGTGACGACGACAACGACTACTTCACCCAGCCCGGCGACCTGTTCCGCCTGCTGACGCCCGACGCCCAGCAGCGGCTGTTCGACAACACGGCGCGCAACATCCACGGCGTGTCCGAGCATATCGTGCAAAAGCACATTGCCCACTGCACCCAGGCCGACCCGGCCTATGGCGCAGGCGTGGCCAAGGCGATTGCCGCGCTCAAGGCCGGCAAGTAAGCGTCCGGCCTGGTGGCTCCAAGCCCCCGTCGGTCCAGGCCGGCGGGGGCTTTTTTTGTCGCGCTCTGCTGGATTGTTCGCATGGCAAAGGCGCGCGCCGCGCACTATGCTGAGGCATCTTCAGGAGAACGCTGACCATGTCCACCCGCTACCCTTTCCCCGATCTCAACGCCCTGCCCGAGGATATCCGCGCGCGCATCCTCGAAGTCCAGGAAAAGGCCGGCTTCATTCCCAACGTGTTCCTCGCGTTCGCGCGCCGGCCCGCCGAATGGCGCGCGTTCTTTGCCTACCACGACGCGCTGATGCTCAAGGAGGAAGGCTCGCTGACCAAGGGCGAGCGCGAGATGATAGTCACCGTCACCAGCGCCGCCAACCAGTGCCTGTATTGCGTGGTCGCGCATGGCGCCATCGTGCGCATCTACGAGAAGAAGCCGCTGCTGGCCGACCAGCTCGCGGTCAACTACCGCAAGGCGCAGATCACGCCGCGCCAGCGCGCCATGCTGGACTTCGCCATGAAAGTCAGCGAGCGCAGCCATGAAATCGACGACGCCGACTTCGCGGCGCTGCACGCCCATGGCTTCGATGACGAAGACCTCTGGGACATCGCGGCGATCACCGCGTTCTTCGGGCTGTCGAACCGCATGGCGAGCTTTGCGGGCATGCAGCCCAACGCCGAGTTCTACCTGATGGGCCGCGTTCCCAAGGACAAGCCCGCGGCGCGCACCTGATCGCCCGGCGCCGGCGATCCAGCGAAGACCTCGTTGGCGGCGGTTTTCGCGGCAAGGCGCGGGCGCTCAGGTGACGCGTGGGCGCAGCATGAGGTGGCTGGCCATGCCCAGCACCACGCCCCAGAACGCGGCGCCCAGCCCGAACAGCGACATGCCCGAGGCCGTGGCCAGAAAGGCAATCACCGAAGCTTCGAGCGTGCCGCGCTCCTGCGCCAGCAATTCGAGGTTGCTGGCAATTGCGCCGATCAACGCCAGCCCCGCCAACGCGGCAATGAAGGGCGGCGGAAAGGCATTGAACAGCAGCACGATGCTGCCCGCAAACGCCGCGCCGACCAGGTAGAAGATGCCGCTGGCAATGCCCGCGACATAACGCCTGCGCGCATCGGCATGGGCGTCGGCGCCGGTGCACAGCGCGGCGGTGATGGAAGCCAGCACGATGGTGATGCCGCCAAAGCAGGCCACCAGCAGCGAGGCCAGGCCCGTGCCGGTCAGCACGGCGCGCGACGGGGTCTGATAACCCGCAAGCCGCAGCAGGCTCATGCCCGGAAGATACTGGCCGGTCAGGCTCACCAGCAGCAAGGGCACGGTGAAGCTGAAGAAGGCGCTCCAGCCAAACGCCGGCGCGACAAATACCGGGCTGGCCAGCACCGGCGCGAGCATCTGCAACCGCGTGTCGCCCAGCAGCGTCGCCACCGCCAGGCCCACCCCGGCCACCAGCACGATGGCATAGCGCGGCCACAGGCGCCGGCCCAGCAGATAGGCCGCAAGCATCGCAAACACCAGCGGCGCCATGTCGGCGCTGGCGCGAAACGCCTGCGCGCCGAACTGGAACAGGATGCCGGCCAGCATCCCGGCCGCAATGCCTTTGGGAATCAGCCGCACGATGCGCTCGAAGCAGCCCGTGACGCCGATGGCGATGACCAGCACTGCCGTCGTGAGGTAGGCGCCCACCACCTCGGCCATGGATATCTGCGGAAACAGGCTCAACAGCAGCGCCGTTCCCGGCGCCGACCAGGCCGTGATGATGGGCTGGCGCAGCCAGGCGCTCAGCAGCAGGCCGCTGAGCCCCGCGCCCAGGGAAATCGCCCAGATCCACGAGCTCAGCGTCTGCGCGTCCATGCCCCCGGCCTGCGCGGCCTGGATGAAGATCACCAGTGGCCCGCAGTATGAAATCAGCACCGCGAGTGCGCCGGCGACCCAGGCGCTGAGCGAGAAGTCCTTGAAGCTCATTGGCATGCGCAGCGCGGCGGCTTCAGGCCAGCTTGCGCGCACCGACCGCGGGTGGCTGGGCGGCAAGCGTGGGCG
>NZ_JAVWWA010000069.1:0-26918 GCF_036666375.1 Comamonas sp.
CGGAGATCAGCATGGTCGCGTACATGAAGAACAGCTGACCCGTGACCGGCATGCCCGTGGTGAACATGTGGTGCGCCCAGACGATGAACGACAGGATGGCAATCGATGCCGTCGCGTAGACCATGGACGCATAGCCGAACAGCCGCTTGCGCGCGAACGCGGGAACGATCTGGCTCACGATGCCGAAGGCCGGCAGGATCATGATGTAGACCTCGGGGTGGCCGAAGAACCAGAAGATGTGCTGGTACATCACCGGGTCGCCGCCGCCCGCGGGATTGAAGAAGCTGGTGCCGAAGTGGCGGTCGGTCAGCGTCATGGTGATCGCGCCGGCCAGCACGGGCATCACGGCAATCAGCAGATAGGCGGTGATCAGCCAGGTCCAGGCGAACATCGGCATCTTCATCAGCGTCATGCCCGGAGCGCGCATGTTGAGGATGGTGACGATGATGTTGATCGAGCCCATGATGGACGAGGCGCCGAGAACGTGCATCGCGAAGATGCTGGTGTCCATCGACGGGCCCATCTGCAGCGTCAGCGGCGCATAGAGCGTCCAGCCGGCCGCGGGTGCGCCGCCGGGCATGAAGAACGAGCCGATCAGCATCGCGCCCGCGGGCACCATCAGCCAGAA
This sequence comes from Comamonas sp., assembly GCF_036666375.1. Taxonomy (GTDB): domain Bacteria; phylum Pseudomonadota; class Gammaproteobacteria; order Burkholderiales; family Burkholderiaceae_C; genus Comamonas. The sequence continues at coordinate 629 of NZ_JAVWWA010000069.1, forward strand.
GCTGAAGTTGTTCATGCGCGCAAACGCCATGTCGGAGGCGCCGATCTGCAGCGGAATCATCCAGTTCGCGAAGCCGACGAAGGCCGGCATGATCGCGCCGAACACCATGATCAGGCCGTGCATGGTGGTCAGCTGGTTGAACAGCTCGGGGTTCACGAGCTGCAGGCCGGGCTGGAACAGCTCGGCGCGTATCAGCAGCGCGAGCACGCCGCCCACCATCAGCATGGTGAAGGCAAACAGCAGGTACAGCGTGCCTATGTCCTTGTGGTTGGTCGCGTACATCCAGCGGCGCCAGCCGGTAGGCGGCGCGTGGTGGTGATCGTGGTGCTCGTCGTGGCCCGCGTGGCCTGCTGCCGGACCGTGGTTGTCAATTACTGCGCTCATCTTCGATTCCTCGGTACGTTAGTGCCCGCTTACTTGCTGCGCTCAGCGACGATTTCGGACGGCTGCACCAGCTGGCCGGTCTTGTTGGACCAGGCGTTCTTGGTGTAGCTCGCGACGGCGGCGAGGTCGGTATCGCTGAGCTGCTTCCACGACGGCATCGCACCGTTGGCAGCGCCCTGGAGCAGGATGCGGATCTGCTGCGCATGGTCGGTGTTGAGCACCACGGCCGAGCCGTCAAGCGGCTTGATCGGGCCCGCGCCCTTGCCGTTGGCCTGGTGGCAGGCAGCGCAGTTGGCCGCATAGACCTTCTCGCCGCGTGCCAGCAAGGGAGCGAGTTCCCAGACCCGCGTCGGGTCGTCGAGCTTGGCGGCCGCGAGCTTGCGCTGGCCTTCGACCCATTGCGTGTATTCCGCCGAATTGACCACCTTCACGTGGATGGGCATGTAGGCATGCTCCTTGCCACACAGCTCGGCGCACTGGCCGTAGTAGTCGCCGACCTTCTCGGCGCGGAACCAGGTGTCGCGCACGAAGCCCGGAATCGCGTCCTGCTTGATGCCGAAGGCCGGCACCATGAACGAGTGGATCACGTCGTTGGCGGTGGTGATCACGCGCACTTTCTTGCCGACGGGAACGACCATGGGGTTGTCGACCTTGAACAGATAGTCGACCGGCGCGTTGCGCACATCGCCGCTGTCGGACATGGCGCGGTGGCTGCTGTCGAGCGTGGACACGAAGCCCAGGCCCTCGCCTTCGCCGTTGATGTAGTCGTAGCCCCACTTCCACTGGTAGCCCGTGACCTTGATGGTCAGGTCGGCATTGGTCGTGTCCTTCTGCGCCACCAGCACCTTGGTGGCCGGCAGGGCGATCACGATCACGATGAGGAACGGCACGATGGTCCAGATGACTTCGACGGTCACCGATTCGTGGAAATTCGCGGCCTTGGCGCCGCGCGACTTGCGGTGCTTCCAGATCGAATAGAACATCACGCCGAACACGCCGACGAAGATCGCCGTGCATATGCCCAGCATCATCCAGTGCAGGTATTGCTGCTCCTGGGCGATGCGCGTCACCGCGGGGTGCAGGTTGAGCTGATTGACGGCCGGGCCGCCCGGCAGGTCCTGCACGGCGTGGGCCGCCGCTCCCATCCCTGTGCCTGCCATGGCGACGAATGCTTTCAGCTTGGAGGAAATGCTTTTCATGGTTCTCACTTGCTTCTAAGGCTCAAGTTATGCAGGGCACCGCGTGGTTCGGCCCCCTGGACCGCAGCGTGCGCTGGCACACGGCAACGGCTGCGCCGCGCCTGGAAGACGCCCGCTGGAAAAAAGGAAGTCTGGTGCGTGTCAGTGCGCACCGAGAATTGCAGGCAATGCAGCGGCCGCGTTGTCGATGCGACAACCGCGGTGCAGCGTTTCAAACGATCTCCATCCCATGCGCGAGCCAGTCGCCCGTCTACCCGCTGGCCCGACCCCGTGGCAAAGCGAAACACCAATTTTTTCTCCCATCGTGGCAGCAACGCCGAGGGTTCCTTCCCTGCCTTGAAGTGAGGTGCGCAGGGAAAGCTCTTTCACGTGGTCAACGCGGGCGATCTGCCCGTCCATGTGACCCGCTCTTATGTGTCATTGCAAAAATTGTATGTCGGGAAGCTGCCAAAGCAATGACCAGAAAGTGCCATTCGGACTAGCGCAAACCCGGGTTGCGCCCGCCACGCAACATGGAACGCATGTCCTCGAGAGACACGGCGCTGCTTTCGCTGACCTTGAGCCGGGGTGTGGGCTTGTAGGCATGACCGTAGACAATTTCAAAGGTCAGCGCCAGCTGACCATCGTGCGCGGGCGAGGCCAGCCGCTGCAGCAGCGCGGCTTCAAGCTCGCTGCGCCAGCGGCGTCCACGCAGGCCCGCAAAACGCGCCGGGTGCAGGTTGCAGCCGAGTTCGCGCAGCTCCTGCAGCAGGCGCTGCGGCGTGGCGAAGGTCAGCGTGATGTGCTCCATGTCCATCACCGGTTCGGCAAAGCCGGCCTGCACCAGCATGTCGCCCCAGTCGTGCATGTCGGTGAACGCATGGCCGGGCACGGGCCAGCCCAGGTCGGCATAGACCGCGTGCAGTTCACGCAGCGTGTCGGGCCCCAGACAGGAGAACATCACATAGCCGTCGACCGCGAGCGCCTGGTGCCACTGGGCAATCAGCCCCTGCGGGTCGGCCGCGGTATGCAGCGCCATGTTGGCCCACAGCATGTCGACACTGCCGGGCGCGGGCGGGCCGAACTGCACGGCGCCGCCGAGCCAGCGCGCGGGCTGCCACCAGCGCTTGCCCAGTTGCTCCCGGGCCTGGTCCATGCGCCGCGGCGCGCCCTCGTGCACCTGCACGCCAGCCTGGGGATAGCGCGCGGCCAGCAGGCCATGCGCCTGCAGACCGCCGCGCACCGGCTCCCAATGACACCAGTTCTTGGGCGCCTGGACTATCCATTCGAGCCGCTCGTCCATGCGCCGCGCGATCTCCTCGTGCAGCCAGGGGGACAAAGGCGGCGCGGCCTGATGCCAGCGCGCGGCGGCCACGGGATCGATGGTGGGAGGAAGCAGATCGGAGGACATACAGAAAAGGAGAGCAGGCGACAGGAAAGTTTTTCAGGCAGCGCGCGCGCATGCCCCTGCCGCCATTGGGCCACAGCCCGAAAAAACACGTAGCACGCACGGCGGCGGCGTATAGTTTTTGCCATGTTTTCACGCCCCGGTGCATGGCTGCTTCAGGGCCTGGCGCAGCTGCAGCAGGCCCTGCCCAGCCAATGCGCGATCTGCGCGCGCTGGCCCGGCAAGCGCATCTGCGGCGACTGCGCCGCGCGCTGGGCCGCCGCGCAGCCGCGCTGCCGGCGCTGCGCCCTGCCCCTGGCGGGCGGCGCGACCGAATGCGGTGCCTGCCTGCGCGCGCCGCCGGCGTTCGACGCCGCCTGGGCGGCCGTGGACTATGGCTACCCCTGGTCGTCGTTGCTTGCACAGCTCAAGTTCCAGCAGGACCCGGGCGCGGCCCATGCGCTCGCGCAGCTGCTGGCCCAGGTTCCCGGCGTGGCGGCCGCGCTGGCCGCGGCGCGCTGGATCGTTCCCGTGCCGCTGTCTGCCCAACGCCTGCGCGAACGCGGCTTCAACCAGTCCGCGCTGCTGGCCCGGGTGCTCGCGCGCCAACCCCGGGCCGGAGATTGCGCCAACCTGCTGGTGCGCACCCGCCACACGGCGGCGCAAAGCGGATTGCAGCGCGAGCCGAGGCTGCGCAATCTGCGTGGCGCATTCGAAGTGCCGGCGCGCTGCGCCGCGTTGCTTGCAGGTCAGCGCGTGGTGCTGGTCGACGACATCATGACCACGGGAGCAACGCTGGAAGCCGCCGCTCAGGCACTGCGGCGCGCGGGCGCAATCCACATTTGTGCCATGGTTGTCGCGCGTACCCAGCACCTGCCACGACAATAGGGGCATGTTTCATATTGTTCTGGTCGAGCCCGAAATCCCACCCAACACGGGCAATGTCATCCGGCTCGCGGCCAACACCGGCTGCACGCTGCACCTGATAGAGCCTCTGGGCTTTTCGATGGAGGATCGCCTCATGCGCCGCGCGGGACTTGACTACCACGAGTACACCCAGGTCAAGAGGCATGCGGGCTGGACCGTTTTTCTGCGCGACGAACTGCCCGACCCGGACCGCATGTTCGCCATGACATCGCACGGCAGCAGCCCGCTGCACAGCGCGCAGTTCGAAGCCGGCGACTGGCTGATCTTCGGCTCGGAAACGCGCGGCCTGCCCGTGGCCCTGCGCGAGAGCTTTCCGCCCGGCCAGCGCCTGCGCCTGCCCATGCTGCCGGGCCAGCGCAGCCTCAACCTGTCGAACGCCGTGGCCGTCAGCGTCTTTGAAGCCTGGCGCCAGCTCGATTTTCCCGGCGCAAAGCTCGACTAGACGCAAGGCGTCAGGCGGGCGCGCCGTAGCTCTGAATCAGTGATTCCGCGACGCAGACGGGGCGCTCGCCGCCTTCGCGCTCTATGGTCACCGCCCAGGTCATCTGCAGGCCGTCGGGCGCTATGCGCTCGGCCTGCTGCAGCGTCATGCGCGCGCGCAGCCGGCTGCCCACGGGCACGGGCGCGGGAAAGCGCACGCGGTTGAGGCCATAGTTCACGCCCATGCGTGCGCCGTCGAACGCAAACGCGCTTTCAAAGAAGCGCGGCAGCAGCGACAGCGTCAGAAAGCCGTGCGCGATAGGCGCGCCGAACGGCCCGGCCGCCGCGCGCTCTGGATCGACATGTATCCATTGCTGGTCGCCCGTGGCGTCGGCAAACAGCTGGATCTGCTGCTGGGTGACCGTGATCCAGTCGGTCACGGCGACTTCCTGGCCAAGGCAGGACAGCACTTCGGAATAGGAGGTAAAGGTGCGCATGCGAGCCACTGTAGTGGGCGCGCGGCCCGGCCGTTGTCTGCCAGGCGACAAGCCCGGCTCAGCCCGCGGCCGGCACGCTGCGCTGGACGAAGAACAGCGCCATGCCCACGCCCATCAGCAGCCCGCCGAACACCCGGTTCTGGATGCGCAGCGCGCGCGGGCTGCGCATCAGCCGGCGCAAGGCGCTCGCTCCCGCCGCATAGCCGTGCATCACCGTCGCGTCGATCGCCAGCATGGTCACGGCCAGAATCAGCAGCTGCGACCACAGCGGGCGGCTGGGCGTCATGAACTGCGGCAGCACGGCAACCATGAAGATGATGCCCTTGGGGTTGGTGGCATTGGTCAGGAAGCCGGTCAGCAGGCGACTGCGCAGGCTCAGCGCGACCGCGGGCGCGCTGTCTTCGGTCAGCGGCCCGGTGCTCGAGCGCCATTGCGAGAAGCCAAGATAGATCAGGTAGAGCGCACCGACCACCTTGACGATGTTGAACGCCCAGGCCGAGGCCGCGAGCAGCGAGCCCACGCCCACTCCGGCAATCACCAGCACCAGCATCAGGCCCAGCTGCAGCCCCCAGATGGTGGCGCTGGCCTGGCGCAGGCCGTAGCGCAGGCCATGGCTCATGGACAGCACCGCGCCCGAGCCCGGAGACACCGCGATGATCCACGCGGCAAGGAAAAAGGCCAACCAGGTCTGCAGGTCCATGAATCGGGAGCTCGGTGCGAAAAACCGTCAATTCTAGGCCTGGGGCTCAAACCCGCGCCCGCAGGGGGCTAGCACCCCGTGATACGCTGCGCGCCATCATGTTCAACCCTTCCCAAGCCGATGTCCGGCGCTTTTTCTGCGGGGTGCGCGCCAAGATGCTTACCGAGGCGCCGATGGAAGCCATCGAAACCCTCGCCAGCCTCTGGATTGCCGAGCACCCCGAGTATTTTGCCGACCTTGCGGACGCCGATGCAGCCGTGGCGCGCAACTACGAAGACCCGCCGGGCCAGACCAATCCCTTCCTGCACCTGTCCATGCATTTGTCGATCAGCGAGCAGTGCAGCATCGACCAGCCGCGCGGCATACGCCAGGCCGTCGAGCTGCTCACGCGCCGGCTCGATTCATTGCATGACGCGCATCACGCGGCGATGGAGTGTCTGGGCCAGATGCTCTGGGAAAGCCAGCGCGCCGGGCGCCCGCCGGACGGGGACGGGTATATCGCCTGCGTGCAGCGCAGGGCGACAAAGGACTGAAGTCGGAATTCGCAGGCAGGGATTCGCCCTTGGACTCAGGGCGAACGCGGCGCGCTCGCGATAAGCCCTGCAAGCCCTCAGCGGAACTTGGACTGCGGCACGGTCTTCAGGTCGCCGTCCAGGCCCCCGATATAGCCCGCGAGCTGCTTGAGCTCCTGGTTGGTGAACTGCTGGGCAATGCCGGCCATGACGCCGTTGGTGCGGCCGACCTGGGGGTTCTTCTCGATCTTGTACGACTTGAGCGCGACATACAGGTAGTCGGCATGCTGGCCCGCGATCTTGGGGTAGCTGGGATCGATGGGCTTGGCGAAGTTGTCGCCATGACACGAGATGCAGGCGCCGCGCTTGAGCAGCTCGGCCACCTGCACGCTGGGTTCATGCACCGGCTTGGCCGCGCCCGCGGGAACCTGCTTTTCGTAGAACGCCGAGACATCGGCGATGTCCTGGTCGGTCAGCGAATTGGCGATGCTGCGCATGGTCGGGTGCTTGCGCTCGCCCTTCTGGTAGGCGACCAGCGCGGCGGCAATATAGCCCGCGCCCTGGCCCGAGATCATGGGCACCTTGTGCACTTCGGGAAAGCTGGCCTGGTACCCTTGAATGCCGTGGCAGCCTATGCACATGGCCACCTTGGAAGCTCCGGCTTTGGCATCTCCCCGTACCTCCTGGGCCTGGGCCATGCCGGTCACGCAGGCGACAGTCAAGGCAAATATCGTGGTCAAAGTCTGATTCATTTTGCGAGCACAATCCTTTGGAAGTTCTGCTTTGCCTCGTGGAGCGAAATGATTATAGGCAGCAACCGTCAAACTACCCCATCAATACTTACGCTGATATACCGCCATGAAATTTCAAGGTTCACAAAATTACGTAGCGACCCAGGATCTGATGCTGGCGGTGAACGCAGCCGCTACCTTGCAACGGCCGTTGCTGGTCAAGGGCGAGCCCGGCACGGGCAAGACCATGCTTGCCGAGGAAGTGGCGCAGGCGCTTGACCTGCCGCTGTTGCAGTGGCACATCAAGTCGACGACCAAGGCCCAGCAGGGCCTGTATGAATACGATGCCGTGAGCCGTCTGCGCGACAGCCAGCTGGGCGATGAACGCGTCAAGGACATTCACAACTACATCATTAAGGGCGTGCTGTGGCAGGCATTTACCGCCGATCGCCCCGTGGCATTACTGATTGACGAAATCGATAAAGCGGATATTGAATTTCCCAACGATTTGCTGCGCGAAATCGACCGCATGGAGTTCTACTGCTACGAAACGCGGGAAATGGTCCGCGCCAAGCACCGCCCGCTGGTTTTCATCACCTCGAACAACGAGAAGGAACTGCCCGACGCCTTCCTGCGCCGCTGCTTCTTCCACTACATCAAGTTCCCCGACGCCGACACCATGCGCCAGATCGTCGCCGTGCACTTCCCCAAGCTGCAGGCCGAGCTGCTGTCGGCCGCGATGAAGACCTTCTACGACGTGCGCAACCTGCCCGGCCTGAAGAAAAAGCCTTCGACCAGCGAGCTCATCGACTGGCTCAAGCTGCTGGTGGCCGAAGATATCCCCCTGGAGGCGCTGCAAAGCAGCGACAACAAGGTGAGCGTGCCGCCGCTGGTGGGCGCGCTGCTCAAGAACGAACAGGACGTGAGCCTGTTTGAAAAGCTGGTCGCGATGAACCAGCGCAACCGCTGAGGAAAGACCTGCATGACAAATGTTCGACAACTGCTGGTCGAGGGCCTGTCCGATGCGCTGGGCTTCGTGGTCGGCGCGCTGCTGGGCTACGGCCTGGGCCGGCTGCTGGGCCTGGACCTGTTTGCCTCCGGCTACGGCCCCTCGACGCTGGCTGCCATCGTGCTGATCGGCCTGTTCGGCGGCGGCGGCCTGCAGGCCGCGCGCATCTGGCGCACCGAACGCAACAAGCCTGAATCCAAATGAACCCGCCCTTCGCCTCCCCTGTCGTGCTGCAAGGCCATGGCCTGCGGCTGGAACCCCTGACCATGGAGCACGAGCCCGGCCTGCGGGCCGCCGCCGCGGACGGCGAACTGTGGAACCTGCGCGTGACCTCGGTGCCGCGGCCCGAAGATACTGCGGCCTACATTGCCCAGGCGCTCGACATGCAGGCGCGCGGCGAGCGCCTGCCCTGGGCCGTGGTTGACGCAGCCAGCGGCCGTGTCATTGGCTGCACCAGCTACCACGACCTGATTCCCGCCGTGCGCCGCGTCGAGATCGGCTGGACCTGGTATGCGCGCAGCGTGCAGCGCAGCCATGTGAACACCGCCGCCAAGCTGCTGCTGATGACCCATGCGTTCGATACGCTCAACTGCACGGTCGTCGGCTGGCGCACCGACATCCTCAACCTCACAAGCCAGCGCGCGATCGAGCGCCTGGGCGCGCAGCGCGACGGCGTGCTGCGCTCGCATGCGCTGCGCCGCGACGGCAGCATCCGCGACACCGTCATGTACAGCCTGCTGGCCAGCGAATGGCCCGAGGTGCGCGCCCGTCTGAGTGCGCGCCTGCAGGCGCCGCCCCTGCCTGCCGGAGACTGATCCATGCTGATTGACTTCTTCTACACGCTGCGCGCGGCCAAGCTGCCGGTCTCCGTCAAGGAATACCTGAGCCTGCTCGAAGCGCTCGAGGCCGGCGTGGTCGGCCCCAAGAGCGCCGACGGCTGGAGCCTGGACGACTTCTACCACCTGAGCCGCACGGTGCTGGTCAAGGACGAGAAGCACTACGACAAGTTCGACCGCGCGTTTGCCGCCTATTTCAAGGGCGTGGAAATGGTCGCCGACCTGACGCGCGAAGTCCCCCAGGAATGGCTGCGCAAGCTGCTCGAGCGCGAACTCAGTGCCGAGGACAGGGCCGCGATCGAAGCCATGGGCTGGGACGAGCTGATGGAGACGCTCAAAAAGCGCCTCGAAGAGCAAAAGGAACGCCACGAAGGCGGCAGCAAATGGATAGGCACGGGCGGCACCAGTCCGTTCGGCCATGGCGGCTACAACCCCGCAGGCGTGCGCATAGGCGGGCCGGGCCGCAACAAGAGCGCGGTCAAGGTCTGGGAGCAGCGCGCCTACCGCGACTACGACGACCAGCAGGAACTGGGAACGCGCAACATCAAGGTCGCGCTGCGCCGGCTGCGCAAGTTCGCGCGCCAGGGCAATGAGCTCGAGCTCGACCTGCCCGACACCATACGCAGCACGGCAGCGAACGCGGGCTACCTCGACATTAAGATGGTTCCCGAGCGGCACAACAACGTCAAGGTGCTGCTGCTGATGGACGTGGGCGGCACCATGGACGAGCACATCAAGCGCGTCGAGGAGCTGTTCTCGGCGGTCAAGAGCGAGTTCAAGCACCTCGAGTTCTACTACTTCCACAACTGCGTCTACGACTACATGTGGAAGAACAACCGCCGCCGCTTCGCCGAGAAGTTCGACACCTGGGACATCATCCGCAAGTACAACAAGGACTACAAGCTGATCTTCGTCGGCGATGCGACCATGAGCCCGTACGAGATCCTGCAGCCCGGCGGCAGCGTCGAATACCAGAACGAGGAAGCCGGTGCCGAGTGGCTGCAGCGCCTCACGCATGCGTTTCCGCGCTTCGCCTGGATCAACCCCGAACCCCAGGGCGTGTGGCAATACCGCCAGAGCATCAGCATCATTCAGCAGCTCATGAGTGACCGGATGTACCCTTTGTCACTGAAAGGCCTGGAGGACACCATCCGCCTGCTGTCAAAATAGGCCCATGCCCCAGCCCCTCTTCACACGGACGCCGGCGATTCGCCCGGCGTTTTTTTTGACCACGGTGCTGCTGCTTTCCGGTTGCAGCCTGTTGCCGTCGAAGGAAAAATCGCACGATGCCCAGGCCGTCGCCAGCATCTCCGACAACCCGAGCTTCACGCTGAAAGTCGAGGCGCCCGATGAGGTGCGCACGCTGCTCGAAAAGCACATGGAGCTGCAGCGCTTTCGCCAGCAGCCCGACCTGCAGCGGCGCGAACTGTCGCGCCTGCTGGGTGCAGCCGACCGCAATATCCGCAATCTGATAGGGACGCTGGGCTACTTCAGTCCGACGATAGCGCTGGAGATCCAGGACGCACCCGAAGAAAGCGACGAGCGCTTCATCGTCATCGTGCGCGTGGACCCCGGACCGCCGGCGCACATTTCCGCGGCCCAGGTCGGCTTCACCGGCCCCACGGCCGAAGACCCCGCGGGCGCGGCACAGCGCGCGCGCATCCAGTCCACCTGGCCGCTCAAGCCCGGCCAGCGCTTCACCCAGTCGGCCTGGGGCAGCGCCAAGAGCCAGGGCCTGCGCAGCCTGCAGCAGCGCCGCTACCCCACGGCGGCCATCGCCAACAGCCAGGCGGTGATCGATGCCGACACCCAGGAAGCCCAGCTCGACGTGACCTATGCGCCCGGGCCGGCCTATACGTTCGGCGCCTTGCGCATCGACGGCGGCGAACGCTACAACACCGTGGGCACCAGCCGCATCGCGCGCCTGCCCGAAGGCCAGGAGTATTCGCAGCAGACGCTGCTCGATGCGCAGCAGCGGCTCGCGAGCAGCGGCTACTACGACTCGGTCTTTCTGACCCTGGACACCAGCGCTGCCCAGCCCGACAGCACCGAGGTCAACGCTCCCGTGATCGCCCAGGTGCGCGAAGCCAAGCTGCAGAAATGGGTGCTGGGCGTGGGCGTGAGCACCGACACCGGCCCGCGCCTGAGCGTGGACCATATCCACAACCGCCTGCCCGGCATAGGCTGGCGCGCGGTCACCAAGCTCAACATCAACAAGAAGAATCCGCTGCTGTCGTCCAACTGGACCGACCTGCCCGACGAGACCGGCTGGGCCTGGTTCGGCGGCGCCAAGGCCGAGCGCGAACAGTCCGGTGACTTCGACGCCACCAGCCTGCAGCTGCGTGCCGGGCGCAGCCGCAGCGAAGACCATATCGATCGCAACTATTACCTGCAGTACGACGCCGCGCGGCTGCAGGGCGGCGAAGACCTGCCGTCAAGCTCGTCGATCACCGCCAACTACGGCTGGACCGGCCGTTACTTCGACAACCCTACTTCGCCCACCTCGGGCTATGGCTTTGCCTGGGAAGTCGGCGCGGGCACCACATTGACTCCGGCGCGCGAGCCTTTCGGCCGGGTATCGGCGCGCTGGCTCACGCTGATAGAAATGGGCCAGCGCGACGACATCACGCGCCGGCGCAGCCGGCTGGCGCTGCGCGCCGCGGGCGGCGCGGTGATCGCTCGCGAAGACGTGAGCATTCCCGTGACGCAACTGTTCCTCACGGGCGGCGACACCACGGTGCGCGGCTACAGCTACCAGTCGATCGGTGCACGCACCGACAACGGACTGGTCACGGGCGGCCGCTACATGGCTTCGGGCAGCGTCGAATGGCAGCGCCCGATCACCGTGCGCGGCAACACCACCGACTGGGAAAACACGCTGTTTCTCGACGCCGGTACGGTCACCGACAACACTGAGGCGCTGACCGTGCGCGCCGGCGTGGGCACGGGCATTCGCTGGCGCAGCCCCGTGGGCCCGGTCCAGGCCGATCTCGCCTATGGCATCCAATCCAAAAGTCTGAGGCTGCACCTGCGCCTGGGCTTCACTTTCTGACCCATGGCCGAGCCGACTGTCCCCCCTTCCCCTTCCCCCCAAACGACGCCGGCGGCGGCGGCCCCTGCACGGCGCAGCCGCTGGCGGCGTGTCTGGCGCGCGCTGGCCGTGCTGTTCGTCTCGCTGCTGCTGGTGCTGATCGCGGCGCTGGGCAGCGCCTGGTGGTGGGCAGGCCAGGCCGATTCGCTGGCCTCGCTGATCACGCGCGTCGCACGCTGGCTGCCCGAAGGCCAGTCGCTGGAAGCGCGCGACGTCTCGGGCACGCTGCGCCAGGGCGGCCACATCGGCTGGCTGCGCTGGCGCGGCCCGACGCTGAGCGTGGAAGTCGAGAAGACCGACATCGGCTGGGAACTGCAGCCGCTGCTGCAGCGCGAAGTCCAGGTGGGCAAGCTGCATGCGCAGCGGCTGGAAATCACCAGCACGCCGCCCGCCGAGGCCAGCCCGACCGAGCCGCTGCAGCAGCTGCGCCTGCCGGTGCGCATACGGCTGCCGTTCGAGATCGACCAGCTGATCTGGAATGGCCCGCCGCGCGCCGAGATCGCGCAGCTCAAGGGCAACTACCACTACGACGGCCAGCACCACCGGCTCGAAGTGGCGCGCGTGGACTGGGCCGACGGCAGCTACCGCGCGCAAGTACAGCTACAGGGCGACGCGCCCATGCAGCTGCAGGCCACGCTGTCGGGCCGGCTGCAAGCACCGCTGCCCGATCAGGAGCGCAGCCAGACCGTCGAAGCCGAAGTCAAGATCACCGGCACGCTGGCCACCGAAGCCGCGCGGCTGGAAATCACCGCCGACGCCAAGGCCCCCAGCGACAGCGCGGCGCTTGCGCCCAGCGCGCATGTGACGGCCGTCGTGCGCCCCTGGCTGGCCCAGCCGCTGGAGCAGGCCCAGGCGACCTTTGAACAGCTCGATGTGGCGAGCTTCTGGCCCGCGGGCCCGCGCACGCTGATCGCGGGCAGCCTGCAGGCCGGCCCCGAAGCCGACGGCAGCTGGGCGCTGCAGACCCAGCTGAACAATGCCAAGCCCGGCCCCTGGGACAAGCAGCAGCTGCCGCTGGACCGACTCCAGGCTCAGCTGCGCTACGCCGAAGGCGTATGGGAAGTGCGCGAATCGCGCGCCGATATCGGCCAGGGCAACATTGCGCTGCAAGGCCGCTACACGGTGGCCAACAAGACGGTGGACGGCCGTGCGGACGTCACACGGCTCAATCCCGCCAACATCTACAGCACGCTGGAAGCCGCGCCGCTGCAAGGCAAGGTCGAAGCCACGACGCGTGAAGACCAGAGCGTGACCTTCACCGCCGCGCTGCAGGCCGAGGCCAGCCGCGCGCGCCGCGGCGCGGGCAAGCGCGCGCCGCTGGCGCTAGAAAGACTCGATGTCCAGGGAGAATGGCAGGCCCCGTGGCTGCGCCTGAGCAATCTGCGCCTTGACGCGCTGCAGGCCAGCGTGCGCAGCAGCCGCGTTGAAGTCGAGACCCGGACCATGCAGGTCACGGCCCGTGCCCAGGCCGAAGTGCCGGGCGGCAAGCTCGACATCGATGGCCAGCTGGGCCGCGAAGCCGGCAAGGGCCGGGCCGATCTGGCCATCGCTTCGGCGCCAGCGCTGCTGCAATGGGTGCGCGGCCTGCCCGGCGTGAGCGATCCCCTGGCCGGCGCCAACCTCGAAGGCCAGGGCCAGCTCGCGCTGCAGTGGCAGGGCGGCTGGGGCAAACTGCTGCAGCGCCTGCAGGCACCCGCAGGCCAGTTGCCGACCACACCCACGGGCTTGCAATTGCAGGCCGATCTCGACGTTCCCAGCCTGCGCTATCTGGCGGCGGGCGCCGAGCCGCTGGCCGTGCAAGGACTCAAGCTCAGCCTCAAGGGCACGCCCGAACAGGCGCAGCTCGACCTGCAGGGCAAGGCCCAGATGGGCGAACGCAAGCTGCAGCTGAACACCGCGCTCAGCGCCGGGCTGTCGAGCCTGCGCAGCGGCGCCGCCAGCGACTGGCAGGCGCGCATAGAGCGGCTGCAGGCCAGCGCCGAACTCGGCAAGGAGTTCCCCGGAACCTGGGCCGCGCAGCTGCAATCGCCGCTGACAGTGCGCCAGAGCAGCCCCGGACAGACCGTACGCACCTCCCAGTTCGATGCCAGCGCCGGCGCGCTGATCGTGACGCCACCGTCGCTGTTCGAAGGCCAGTCGCGCATCGAATGGCAGGCCATCACCGCGCGCTCCCAACCCAAAGGCAGCTGGGCCATCAAGACCCAGGGCCGCTTGCTGAACCTGCCCATGGCCTGGATCGATGCGCTGGGCGTTCAAGGCAAGGAAGGCCCGCTCACGCGCGCCGGCATCAGCGGCGACCTGAAGCTCAATGGCGACTGGAACATAGACACCACGGGCCCGCAACTGCAGGCCAGCGCCACGCTCGAGCGCGCCGAAGGCGACATCCGCATTGCGGTCGATGAAGGCAATACCGCGACCATCGTGCGCAGCAGCGGGCCTTCGGCCAGCAGCAACAGCGGCGAGACCAAATCCACGGCACGCGCCGTGACCGTGCAGGGCGCGCGCATGCGCGCCCGCATCCAGCAGGCCAGGCTCAACGTCAAAGCGCAAGGCGATGACGTCGTCGCGCAGCTCGACTGGGCCAGCGAGCGTGCAGGCAACGTCAAGGCCCAGCTGGGCACGCGCCTGGCGCGCAGCGCCGACGGCTGGGCCTGGCCCGAAGACGCACCGCTCTCCGGCAAGGTCTCGGCGCAGCTGCCCGATGTCGGCATCTGGTCGCTGTTCGCGCCGCCGGGCTGGCGCGCCTCGGGCACCTTCAGCGCCGACGCCACGCTGTCGGGCAGCCGGCTCGATCCGCGCTGGCAGGGCACGCTGCAGGCCAGCCGCCTGGGCATCGCTTCGCTGCTCGACGGCGTGGACCTGAAGAACGGCAGCCTCAAGGGCAGCTTTGCCGGCAACCAGCTCAACATCACCGAGCTGCGCTTCGAAGGCGGGCAAGGCAGCAGCGCGCGCATCCTGGGCTACAGCGGCAACCTCACGGCCGCTCCGGTCAGCGGCGGCGAGCTGGTCGGCCAGGGCAGCATTCGCTGGGACAAGCTCGGCGAAAGCGAAGGCTCGGGCCTGCGCATGCAGTTCAATGCCGAAGCACGCAAGCTGCAGGTGCTGGTGCGCGCCGACCGCCAGCTGAGCGTCTCGGGCAACCTCCAGGCCCAGCTCGACCAGGGCCTTTGGACGCTGCGCGGCAAGCTCACCGCCGACCGCGCGGCCATCCTGCTGCCCGAAGATTCGGCGCCTTCGCTCGACTCCGATGTGGTCGTGCGCTCCGCGGCTTCGCGCCAGGCGCAGCAGGAAGCCCAGGCGCGCCAGGCAAGCCAGACCAGCGCCAAGGCGCAGACCGCCAAGCCGCCCGATATCGCCGTGAGCCTGGACCTGGGCAACGACTTCGCGCTGCAGGGCTTCGGCATCACCACACGCCTGGTCGGCCAGCTCGAAGTGCTGGGCCCGGTGCAAGCCGGGGGGCCGCCGCGCATCACCGGCGAAGTGCGCACCGAGCAGGGCCGCTACCGCGCCTGGGGCCAGTCGCTGGATGTAGAAACCGGCATCGTGCGCTTCAACGGCAGCTACGACAACCCCTCGCTCGACATCCTGGCGATACGCCCGAACATCTCGGTGCGCGCCGGCGTGCAGGTCACGGGCTCGGCCAGCGATCCACGCGTGCGCCTTTACTCCGACCCGGAAATGCCCGATGCCGAAAAGCTCTCCTGGGTGGTGATGGGCCGCGACCCCTCCGAAGGCGGCGCCGAGGCCGCGCTGCTGCAGCAGGCAGCGCTGGCGCTGCTCAGCCGCGGCGGCACGGGCGAGAACTTCGCGGGCCGCGTGGGCCTGGACGAAATCGGCTTCAAGGGTCCGGGCAGCAGCGACTCGTCGGATGGCGCGGCGCTGACGCTGGGCAAGCGGCTGTCGAAGAACCTCTACATCACCTACGAGCAAAGCCTGTCGGGCGCGATGGGCACGCTCTACGTGTTCTACGACCTCTCGCGCCGCCTCACGCTGCGTGGCCAGACCGGAGAAAAAAGCGCGGTCGACCTGATCTACACGGTGCGCAAGGACTGAGCGCGTGCCCCGATACCGGCCTGTCCGGTTTCGGGGCGCCGCACACGCTTACAATAACGCCGCGTCTCCTCATAGTTCAATGGATAGAACGAGTGCCTCCTAAGCGCTAGATGCAGGTTCGATTCCTGCTGAGGGGACCAATGAACACCCCCGGATAGTCTCCAAACCTCTCAAAACCCGCATGTTTCATAGGCATCGCGGGTTTTTTGTTGTCTCAGCGTGTCTCGGCTAATCTCTGGACATACCAACAAATTGTTGGTACTTTCGTTGGTAGTTCGACATACCAACAAACAGACATACCAACAAAGGCCCGCTATGGCACTCACTGACACCTTCGTCCGAACGGTCAAAGCGGACCCTGCCAAGCCTGCGGGAAGCAAGCATTCCGATGCCTATGGCCTGTACCTTCACGTCACCCAGGCCGGCAAGTACTGGCGCATGGCCTACAGATATGCCGGCAAGCAGAAGACGCTGGTCTTGGGCGTCTACCCTGCCGTGACACTGGCCCAGGCCCGCAAGCGCCGCGACGAGGCCAAGGCGCTGCTGGCCGATGACGTGGACCCTGGCGTCAACAAGCAGGCCGAGAAGCTGGCGCAAAAGACCATGGCGGGCAACACCTTCCAGGCAGTGGCGGACGAATGGCTCAAGGCCACCGCAGCCGACCGCAAGGCGATTACCCAGCAGAAGGTAAGCAACTGGCTGCAGAAGGACATTTACCCCAGCCTGGGCAAACTTCCCATCACCGCCATCGGCCCGCGTGAAGTCCTGGCCATGGCTCGCAAGATGGAGGAAAGGGGCGCGCACGACAGCGCAAAGCGCCTGGTGCAGATTTGCGGCCAGGTCTTCCGCTATGCCGTGGCAGAAGGCAGCGCCGAGCGCGATGTAACGGCCGACCTCAAGGGCGCGTTGCAGAAGGCCGAGAAGCGCCACTACGCAGCCATTACCGACCCTGCCCTACTTGCACCCTTGCTGCGCGCTCTGGACGCCCACAAGGGGCATATCTACTGCTGTGCAGCCCTTCGCCTCACCCCGCTGGTGTTTGTGCGTCCTGGCGAGTTGCGCACGGCCGAATGGACTGAGATTGACCTCGACAAAGCCGAATGGCGCATACCCGGCAGCAAGATGAAGATGGCAAACGATCACATCGTGCCCTTGTCCAGCCAGGCGCTGGCCATCCTGCAAGAGCTACAGCCTGTCACCGGCCACGGGCAATACGTGTTCCCCAGCATCCGAACGGGCGAACGGCCCATGAGCGAGAACACCGTGAGCGCCGCCCTGCGCGCTCTGGGTTACGACAGCAGCATGCAGACGGCCCACGGCTTTCGCGCCACGGCGCGCACCATCATGGATGAGGTGCTAGGCGAGCGCGTGGACCTGATAGAGCACCAGCTCGCCCACGCGGTCAAGGATGCGAACGGCCGGGCCTACAACCGGACAGCCCACCTGCCAGCCCGCAAGGCGATGATGCAGCGATGGAGTGACTACCTGGACAGGCTCAAGCGTGGCGCTGAAGTGATTCAGTTCAAATCAGCATAAGTTTTTGCCAGCCCTACCGCGAACGCGGGAAATAAATACTTGCGCTCAAGAGAAACTCATGAAAAACAAATTAACTGAAGTTCTAAATCCACACAAAGAAATAATAAAAGAAATAATATTCAATTGGATTCCGATTTTTGTAACCGCAATCACAGCGATTTACATGTTCTACAAAGCTTGGGAACTGAATATATTTATTCAATTAAAATCAGAAGATTTATCGACAAAGAGCTTAATAAACAATTACAGAGCGTTTTACTTTATATATATTCTTGCAGGCATGTTTAGCGCCGCCTCCGCAATGTGGATGGCTGCGCAAACATTAACAAACAAAAGCAACAGGCATTTAATATCCAGGCTTAACTGGACTATTGAGCGGCTTGCGAAATTAGAGAATAGTGCGAAAGAACCCGAGCAATCACTCCATCATTCTGAATCGCATTGGCCATGGGGCTCCCATCACACTGCCGCACTCGGTGATCTAGAAGCAGCAGCGCAACGTTTTTGGACGTTGTATGACCCCAATGATCCTAGTACTGCGCCTACTAACGATATGGTTGCCACATGGTTGCGAGACGAACGCGGCGTCTCGAGGGACAAGGCGGCCGCAATCGCTTCAATCTTGAGAGCTGACGGTCTTCGTCCCGGACCTCGGCGCTAGCCTCTCGTAGTACTCCCGGACCACCCGGATCACTCCCTCAACCCAACCGGAGTGATCCGACGCTATTTCAGCATTCGGATTTTCCTGATCATTCATTCCATCGCATCAATCAAGATGAATGGAGTGGACATTGCACACATCGGCACAAACACAATCCGCCCGTCCCAAGGCCGCCGCTGGCCTGCTGGGCGTAGGCGTCTCGACCTTCTGGCGCTGGGTGAAAGAACGCCCTGGCTTTCCAAAGCCCCGCAAGCTCTCCAGCCGCTGCACGGTATTTGACGTGGCCGAGCTGGTGGCCTGGCGCGATGCGCAAATGGGAGGCAAATAATGCCGCATATCGACGCGCTGATTACCGCCTACACCCGCGCCAAGGCCTTCGCTGCCGCCGCTGAATCCGTGGAGCTGGCAAAGCTCGACCTGGACGATGCCTACCGCCAGTGGAAGCGCCGCAACGGCATTAACTTCACCATCGCAAAGGGCGGCGCATCCTGGAACGCCATGATGCTGGCCACCGCGCCCAGCTACCGCGCATTGACCAACGCCAAGGCCCGCGAACGCCGTGCCAAGAAGAAGCTGCTTCAAGCGGTGGAGGGGGCGTAACCATGCTCGTTTACCCTACCCTCCAACATTCCCGAAGTTGCCAAGATTCCAAGATTCCACGTTTTGAAAGTTGGAATCTTGGGAATCTTGGGCGTCAACTTGTCCAACTTGTCCAACTTGTCCACGTTTTGAAGACTGGACAACATGGACAAGTTGATGGACAAGTTGCCCTTACCCCCTTCACACCAACGCCGGCTTCGTGCTACAGTGAATCCGTCACGCCTGTTACGCGTGACCGGGTTTGGCGACCTGATCTCACCGCTGCGACGCAAGCCGCAGTCCTGTTACGCAGTACGTGCGGCTTCTCTGTTTTTGCCCCAAGTTTTGGTGGCTCGATGGGAGGTCTGCAAAGGCCTGCCGGTTCGCGCAAGCGGTGGCCGGTTCGCCAACCCGTCGAGTCACCGCCCTCGTTTGGCGACGAGTGCGGTGGTTTTAGTAAACCTCACCGCTTGGAGGCCATCATGGCTACCTCTTTCAACGCGCTCACATCTGAGCCCGTATCGCCCATCACGGGCACCGATACCCCCCTCTACTCCGCCGTGGTTCACGGCCTCTCGCTGACCGACCCGCGCTGCGCTGACATTCTCAACGCGCTGCCCGGTATGGCTGATCCTGCGCCGGCTGCCGCTGCCGCTCGCGACCCAATCCAGTTGCACGCCGATGTGCATAACGCCCTGAGCATGGCTGTCTTCTACCTGCGCCAGCCGCAGGCAAACACCGCTGCTGCACGCCGCAAGGCCATCCAAGCCCTTACAGCCCTTCGCGGCCTGTCGCTGGCGCTCGAGGGCTGACCCATGAACGCACAAAACAACGCTGCCCGCGTGGCAGTGATGGCGAAGCCTTGCCAAAAACAATTCTGCCGCCCGGGCACGGGACAGATGCCGACCGTGCAGCAAGCCATGCATATGGCATGCGCCGTGGTATCCGAGTCGTTGCGCGCCGCCGTTCAAGCGGCATGTGCCAATGGCCAATGGCGCGATGAATACCAGGACGTCATATTTTCGGCAGAGGCGGCGCTTGATGCTGTCGAGCGCTTGGAGGCTGAGATGCCGACCGACCCGGACGACTTCGATGCGCAATGGTGGCGCGCCACCTCTGTCGCACGCTTGGCCAGGGATGCATTTCCTGACGCAAATGCCGCCGCATCGCTCGCTCTGCAGACCGCTGTACGTGATTTTGAAGCGCTGTATCGCGTGGTCGATTTTCTGGCCATCAAGGCAGAGCAAGAAGGCGGTGCAGCATGAATACCCCGCCTGCAATCCGCTGGATGGCCCTCCTAATTCTGGAGGGGCCATGCCTTGAACCAGGTATCAGCACCAGCTTTTACGAGCGACTGCCGGGCAGCTTTCACACGGCAGACGAGGCAATGGACGTCGCCCAGGACGCTGCCGACAAGCACCCCGATGCCATTGGCTGCAGCGCAAAGCGCATGGAGGTGCCCCATGGCCTTTGAACGCGACCGCCTGCCCGACGCGCAGAGCTATTTCGAGGCCCAGGGGTTGAAGCTGGGCCGCGGCAAAAAGTGGGTGTCCACGGCCTGCACCTTCCACCAGGGCAGCGACAGCATGCGCATCAACCTGCACTCCGGTGCGTGGGTGTGCATGGCCTGCAATGCCAAGGGCGGCGACGTGCTGGGCTACCACATGGCAGCCTACGGCATGGAGTTCATCGCCGCCGCCAAGGACCTGGGCGCGTGGGTGGATGACGGCCGGCCAGCCCCGCCCAGCCCTACCCCATTCACCCCACGCCAAGCGCTTGATGCGCTCATGACCGAGGTGAACCTAATTGCCATTGCTGCGGGCAACATTGCCAACGGCGTGGCGCTTTCTGAAACTGATCGCGCACGCTTGATGCTGGCCGCTGGCCGGGTGCTGCGCATTGCGGAGGCCTACGCATGAATGCACGAAACGAAGCCGCCTTTGCCGCTGTGGATGCGAGCATTGCCGCCGCCCTTGCCTACCGCCCACCAGTCAGGGCGCAGAGTGCGCCGCCTGGGCCGACCTTCCCACCGCTGGATGACATGCCGAAAGCAAGCAAAGACCAGCCCAAGCCCGACCGGGTGATGTTGGTATCTGCGGCCAGCCTCACACCGGTGCCGGTGGCCTGGCTCTGGAAATACTGGCTTGCTCGAAAGAAGCTGCACATCCTGGCCGGCGCGCCTGGCCAGGGAAAAACCACCATTGCAATCGACATGGCCGCTACTGTGAGTTCTGGCGGGCGTTGGCCGGATGGGACATCCTGCAGCATCGGAAATGTGCTCATCTGGAGCGGCGAGGACGACCCGTCAGACACCCTCAATCCGCGGCTATCAGCCGCTGGCGCTGATCTGACTCGATGCCATTTCATCATCGGCACCGAACGCAGCAACGGCGAAACCGTCCCCTTTGACCCTTCCTTGCACCTGGATGGCCTGCGCGCAGTGGTGGAGGATCTGGGAGGCGTGAGTCTACTGATCGTGGACCCCGTGGTATCTGCCGTGACAGGTGACAGCCACAAGAACACCGAGGTGCGCCGCGCTCTGCAGCCCCTGGTCGACCTCGCATCCGAGTTTGATTGCGCAATCGTGGGCATCACACATTTCAGCAAAGGTGGGCAAGGCGGCGACCCATCGCAGCGCGTGGTCGGCAGCGTGGCCTTTACCGCCGTGGCCCGCGTGGTGATGGTGGCTGCCAAGGTCAAGGGCAATGGCGGCGAGGACAGGCGAGTTCTGGCCCGCTCCAAGTCCAACATCGGCCCGGATGATGGCGGTTTTGAATACCGGCTGGAGCAGATCGAGAACGCCGACGGCATCCACGCTTCACGCATTGCATGGGGGCAAGCTGTCGCAGGCACGGCCCGCGACCTGCTGACCGATCCGAACGAGGATGACGCAGAGGACAACCCGGAAAGCAGCGCCTTGGATGACGCCAGCGAGTTTTTGGTAGAGCTTCTCAGTGGCGGCCCATCCCCGACAAAGTATGTCGAAACCGAAGCAAAGGCTGCAGGGCTGGCGTGGCGAACTGTACGGAGGGCATCCGAGGTACTGGAGATCAAAAAGCGCAAGTTGGAAGGCGTTTGGTACTGGATGCGCCCCAACTTGTCCAACCAACTTGTCCATGTTGTCCAGTCTCAAAACCTTGGACAAGTTGGACAAGTTGGACAAGTTGACGCCCAAGATGCCCTCGAAGATGCCCAAGGTGCCCAACTTTCAAAACAGGGCATCTTGGGCACCTTCGGGGCATCTTCGGAGGAATCGACCAAACCAGCCACCAGCCCAAAGGAGGCATTTTGATGACCGTACACACCATCCTTGATGAGTTGCAGGCCTTCGGAATCGACCTTGAGGTCACGCCCGATGGAAAGACTCTGACGGCACCGGCAGACACGTTGACGGACCGCCAGCGCGCGCAGGTGCGAGCCCACAAGCCCGAGCTGATCCGCTTGGTGCTGGAGTCCAACCACCTCACCCGGCAACTGCTGCAGGCCGCCATGCACGCCTGCCGGCATTGGGGCGACAGCCCGGCCGCACGCGAGCAGATGCGCCAGGACTGCCTCAACACCCCACCAAGCCAGCGCGCGGAACTGCTGGCGCACTTGCGCAGCGCATACAGGGGTCGGCCATGAGCCTGACAGCCCTTTTCCGCCCCTGGCTTCCCGGGCACAAGCGAGCCCAGGAGAAGCGCCGCCTTGAAGCCGTCATGCGCGAGCACGGCATACCTCGAAAGCTCGCCGCCCAAATCACCAACCACTACTTTAAAAAACCATGACTGATACCACCCAGACCAACGAGAACACCCAGCCCACCCCGGAGGAAATGCAGGCCGAACTGGAGCGCCTGCGCACCCATTCCGCCGAGCTGCTGGCCGACCTCAAGACCGAGCGCAAGGCACACAACCAGACCAAGACGGAGCTGCAGAACGCCCTGGGCGGCGAGTCCGCGACGTGGAAGCAGCGTTACCACCAGGAGGCCGTGCTCGCGCCGCTGGAGCGCGAGCTGGCCGGCCTGACACCACTGCCGATAAATTACCTCCAGGACGTGTGCAAGGGCATGGGACTGCTGAAGATGGCAGCCGACAGCGAAGGAATCGAGCGCCCGCAATGGCTTGACCTGGAGGGCAGCCCCGCCGACCTGAAGCTGGGGCTGTATGGCTTTTTGGCGAGCGTGTGCGATGCTGCCCCGGATTCGGAGCTGCCCAAGGTTTTGCGTTCGTCCGGGATGAGCGGATCGGGTGCGACGGGTAGCCACGGCGGCGGCCATGCCCCGAGCCAGCCCGAGAAAGAAAACCAACCCCAAACCCAGCCGGCTGCATACGGCCTGCGCTGAAATTGATTAAAATATAGGCAGTGGACGGCGGCAGTAGCTGCCGGTCACCCCCCCCAGGCAGTAGCCTGCACCCCTCTTTCTCTCTGCCCTGTAGGGCAACGCATCCCCGGCAGTAGCCCGGCTCGCGGATCAAACCCTTTGATTCTCGAAAGACCAGCAATGGCAACCACCCAACTTTCGGACGTGATCGTCCCTGAAGTCTTTTCCGCCTACGTCGCAGAAAACTCCGTTGAAAAATCCGCCCTGGTGCAATCGTCCGTGATGGCGCGCAATCAGGAAATGGAAGCCCAGCTCAAGGCCGGCGCTGACTCGTTTACCGTGCCCTACTGGAAGGACCTGGGCGACGATGAGGCAAACATCACCAACGACGACCCCAGCAAGGAAGCAGTCCCCGCCAAGCTGTCCACCGGTAAGCAGATCGTGCGCAAGAGCTTTCTGCACAAGTCCTGGTCTGCCATGAACCTGGCTTCCGAGCTGGCAGGCTCAGACGCCATTGCCCGCATCCAGGCGCGCGCCGCCGACTACTGGACGCGCCAGACCCAGCGCCGCCTGGTGGCAACGCTCAACGGCCTCAAGGCTGAGAACGTTGCGAACGGTGGCGGCGATATGGTGCTGGACATTTCCGCCCTGTCCGCTGCCGCATCCAAGTTCAGCGCCGCCGCTGTGATCCAGGCCTGCGCCACACTGGGCGACAGCATGCGTGACGTGGTGGCCATCGGCATGCACTCCAAGACCTACGCCCAAGCGCTGCAAAACGACCTGATCCAGACGCTGCCCGATAGCCAAGGCGGCTTCGTGCAGACCTTCCGAGGCTTGGCCATCATCGTGGACGACCTGATGCCGGTGGCCGCGGACGTCTACACCTCTGTCCTGTTTGGCCCTGGTGCTTTCGGCTATGGCCTGACCGATCCGCGCATTGCGCTGGCGACGGAGGTGGAGAACAAGCCCGGTGCCGGCAACGGCGGCGGCATGCAGATCCTCCACAGCCGCGTGAACCTGGCTATCCACCCCCTCGGCTATCGCTGGCTGGAGGGTGACGTGTTGGCGGAATCTCCGACCATCGCGGAGCTGGCCAAGCCCGAGAACTGGCAGCGCGTAGGCGAGCGCAAGCACGTTCCGCTGGCCTTCCTGGTTCACAAGCTGTAAAGGAGGATTGGGGCTACGGCCCCTTTTTGCTGATGACCACAGAGAAACCCAAGAGGGGCGCGCTACCTGGCCGCGTCAAGGCACCAGAGGACAAGCTTTGCATAGGCCGCCCGCGCAAAGAACCGCCGCCCGATGCTATCGAGGTGATCCGCGAAGCAGCCAGCAAGGGTGCGACCAAGAAGGGCGCAGCCTTTGCATTGCAGGTCAGCGATGACATTCTGAGCCGCTGGTTTAACGAGCACCCCGAGTTGCAGGAAGCCTTCGAAAAAGGCCGCGAGCGTGAGCGCCAAACCCTGCATGACGTGCTCTATGACGCCGCAACCAAGGGCAGCGGCAAGGATTCGCTGATCGCTGCGATGTTCCTCCTGAAGTCACGCCACGGCTACCGCGAAGGCGAGCAGGAAGCCGCTCAAAACCGCGTGCAGATCAACTTCCAGCTACCCGGCGCAAAGCCTCTGGAAGCCTACGTAATCGAGAACGGAGCAGTCAGTGCAGACACTGGAGCTAAACGAATTTCAGGAAAACCTACTCGCCATTCCTGAGCAGTTGGACGTGTTCGCAGGCGGTGGCCGTGGTGGCGGTAAAAGCTATGGATTGGCGATGCTGATCCTTCGCCACTGCGAGCAGTACCAAGAGGCCGCGCGCGTGCTCTACATCCGCAAGAGCTATGCCGGCCTGAGAGACTTTGAACTGACCACCCGCGAGGTGTTCGGCCTGGTCTACGGCACCAGCGCCCGCTACAACGCCCAGGAACATGTGTGGAAACTTCCCAATGGGGGCTATGTGGAGCTGGGCCAGTTGGAGAGCCACGCCGACTATGCCAAGTACCAGGGCCGATCCTTCACGCTGCTTATCGTGGACGAGGCCGGCCAGTACGCCCAACCCGACCTGCTGGACCTGCTGCGCTCCAACATGCGCGGCCCCAAGGATGTGCCCATCCGCATGGTGGTGGCCGCGAACCCAGGCGGCCCAGGCCATCACTGGATCGCCAAGCGGTATGTCTTCCAGGCTGGACCGTGGAAACCATTTCATGAATCCAGGAGCAAGCGAACATGGGTGTATGCGCCCAGCACCTTTGCCGGCAACCACTTCATCGACCGTGACCAGTACCGCGAGCAGTTGGAATCATCCTGCCCAAGCGATCCCGAACTGCTGCGCGCGTGGGTAGATGGAGACTGGGCAGTAAACAGAGGTGCCTACTTTGCTTCGGTGCTGGACGAATCCAAGAACGCAGTGGACCCATGGAAGGCCATCCCCGAAAGCTGGGACTACTGGCTGGCGCATGACTTCGGCAGCGCGGCCCCCAGCGTCACCTACATCATGGCCCAGTCGCCGGGGGACTATCACGAGGACGTGTTCTACCCGAGAGGCAGTGTTGTCCTGGTCGATGAGCTGGCAACCGCCCGCAAGGACAATCCCAACCAGGGGCTGGGCTGGACGACCGCCACCATGGCAGAGGAAATCAAGAAGATGTGCGAACGCTGGGACGTAAAGCCCCGAGGCGTGGCAGATGATGCCTGCTTTGCCCGTACTGGCTTCAACGCCGGCTCGATCGCCGATGAGTTCACAAGAGCCGGGGTGTACTTTGAGCCCGCCAAGAAGGCCGACCGCATCACTGGCTGGTCGTTCATGCGCCGCATGCTCTCCGATGCTGGTCAGGTCGACAAGCCAGGGCTCTACATATCGCGGGGCTGTGACTACTTTTGGAGCACCGTCCCCTACCTGGCGCGCGACCAGAAGCGGGTAGAGGACTTGGACAGCACAGGCCCAGACCACGGGGCGGATGCTTGCCGATACGGGCTGATGAAGCTGAGCAGGCAGGCAAGTGTGATGACGTTCCGGTGGTAGCAGGCTGGACGCCCGTTGTGGGTGTAGAGGGCAGGCCATCAAAGCGGTGGCCTGCCCTTTGGCATTTGAGATGCTGAAGGGCCGCGAAGGACAGCACTTGAAATGCGACCCTGAGTCTGAAGGGCTCACAACTGAGCCGAGGCCTGCCAAGGGCTCAACCGATGCGCGGATTCACGCATCGCAGAAGTCAGATTTGAGGTCTGACATTCAGCGGTGATAATGCGCTTTGCCCCGCTTGCCGGATGCTTAAAAAACAGGCAGATTCGACAGGCTGGACAAGTGGCTTCCATGCAACAGCTTCAGGACACTTTGAAAATTGTTGGTACTTTTGTTGGTACTTTTCAAAAAAAGAAGCATGGAACCTATATTCCATGCGGCTTTCAAGGCACTTTTCTATTCCTGCTGAGGGGACCAATTTCAAGGCTGCAATGTCATACCGACATGCGGCTTTTTTTCTTAGCGCCTTGCACC
>NZ_JAVWWA010000070.1:0-26874 GCF_036666375.1 Comamonas sp.
TTTCGCGCGTGACGTTGACTTTGTCACCCGAGACTTCGACCTTGGAAGCAAACGTTGCCTGGGGCAGGTTTGCCAGCGCAGCCAGCATCTGGCCGGTCTGGTTGGCATCGTCATCGATCGCCTGCTTGCCCAGGATGATCAGGCCGGGCTGCTCCTTGTCGACCAGGGCCTTGAGCAGCTTGGCCACGGCCAGGGGCTGGAGTTCGACATCGGTCAGCACATGGATGGCGCGGTCGGCGCCGATCGCCATGGCGGTGCGCAGGGTTTCCTGGCATTGGGCCACGCCGCAGGAGACGGCGATGACTTCGGTGACCACGCCCTTTTCCTTGAGGCGCACGGCTTCTTCGACGGCGATTTCGTCAAACGGGTTCATGCTCATCTTGACGTTGGCGATATCGACGCCCGTGCCGTCGGATTTCACGCGGACCTTGACGTTGTAGTCCACGACGCGTTTGACTGGGACCAGTACCTTCATTGCTGCGGCTCCTCGATTTATGAGTTGAATTGACGTAAACGTAAACCTCAAACATTTTATGCCGCAAAGCAGCATTCCATGCAGCGTTCAGCGCCCCTGCCGGAAGCAGGTGATAAAAAGAACGATCGTTCTATTCTAGGGGTTATCAGCGGCGGCAGCGCCATTTTTCGCTGCTGCCATGGGCCGCCAGTCGCCGCGCCCTGCATCCTGGGCTTCGGGGTCTATGGGCCACGACAGCCGCTGCGCCGGCACGGCCAGCGAGACCTGCGCGGTGCGCAAGCCATCGAGCACGGCCATGTTCACGGCCGAACGCACATTGCCCTGCCCGTTGAGGGGATCGTTGATGTAATAGGTCAGCGTGAACTGCAGGCCGTGCGCCAGGATGTCGACCAGTTGCACAAATGGCGCGGGCTTCTCGAGCACGCGCGGCTGGGTCCGGGCTGCCGCCAGCAGCAGCGCCGTCACCTGTTCGACGTCGCTGTCGAGGTCCACGACAATGGTCGTGGAAAGCGAGAACCGTTGGTCGAAAGCCGTGAGATTCTCCACGCGCTGGGTGATCAGCGTTTCATTGGGCACGATGGACTCGCGGCCGTTGGACGCGCGAATCACGGTGAAGCGGGTCTTGATGTCGGTGATCTGGCCCTCGAAGCCGTCGACGCGCACGTTGTCGCCGATGCGCAGCGCGCGCTCGATCAGCACCAGAAAGCCGCTGACGTAGTTGGAGGCGATCTTCTGCATGCCGAAGCCCAGGCCCACG
Source organism: Comamonas sp. (assembly GCF_036666375.1). Lineage (GTDB taxonomy): Bacteria > Pseudomonadota > Gammaproteobacteria > Burkholderiales > Burkholderiaceae_C > Comamonas. The sequence goes on from NZ_JAVWWA010000070.1 coordinate 1,233, forward strand.
CCCACGGCGCCGCCCATCACCGACAGCGCCGTCAGGTCCACCCCGACGATGGACAGCGACACCAGCAGGCCCACGGTGATCAGCACCGTGCGCATCAGATTCATGGCCACCTTGCGCATCGACAGGTCGGTGATCACCTGGTTGAGCACACGCTGCTCGAACAGCGCCGCGCCCCAGAGCACCGCGATCATCATCAGCCCGGCCGATATCACGCCTTCGATCAGGGTCAGCAGGCTCACCTGGGTCTTGCCCAATGGCAGGTGCACGCTGTTGAGATCGGCCATCACGCCGGGCAGCAGCCCCAGGCTCGCGAGCACCGCCACGCCCCAGGCCAGCCAAGAGAAGATGCGCTCGAACAGCCGCGCCGGCGTCGATTCGGGAAAGGTCTTGGCCAGCACCCGCACGACAAAGCGGATCACCGCCAGCGACAGCAGGATGGACGTCGCCACGCGCAGCCAGAACACCGGCTGGAAGTGACTCAGCAATGCCTGCGCCGTGGCCACCAGCACCAGGCACAGCAGCGGGAACATCGCCCCGCCCAGCGTCGTCGGGCCCAGCCAGACCGAATGCACGCTGCCGTATTGCGCGCGCAGACCGCGGGTGATGAGGAAGGCCAGCGCCACGCACAGTGCGATCAGGCCGAACTCGGTCCAGCTGCTGGAGCGCTGGAAATCCTCCATCAGCCGTTCAAAGGCATCGATTCCATTGGTATTCATTCTTGTGCCTTCCACTGCGGCTGGCGCTTTTGCGCGAACGCGCTCACGCCCTCCTGGGCGTCGGCGTCCTGCATGTTCACCGCCATGGTCTGCCCCGCGAGCTGGTACGCGGCCTCTATGCCCAGCTCACGCTGCTGGTAGACCAGCGCCTTGCCCATGGCGACGGCCACGCGCGGCTTGGCGAGAATGGCCTGCACCAGTTGCTCGACGGCAGCGCCCAGCGCTTCGGGCGCGACCACGCGATTGAGCAGGCCCTGGTCCAGCGCCGTCGCGGCGTCGATGAAGTCGCCCGTGAGCAGCATTTCCATGGCCTTCTTGATCGGCAGGTTGCGCACCAGGGGCACGCTGGGTGTGGCACAGAACAGGCCATAGCGTATGCCGCTGGTGGCGAAAGTGGCGGCGTCGCTGGCCACGGCCAGATCGCATTGCGCGACCAGCTGGCAGCCCGCGGCCGTGGCCATGCCCTGGACCTGCGCAATCACCGGCACGGGCAGCTTGTGCAGGCTCAGCATCATGCGGCTGCATTGCGCAAACAGTTTCTGGTGGCTGGCCAGATCGCTGGCCGCGGCCATCTCCTTGAGATCATGGCCGGCGCAAAACGCCCGGCCCTGCGCGGCCAGCACCAGCACGCGCGCCGCGGGGTCGGCCGCGACGGCGTCGATGGCCGACTGCAGCGCCGCCAGCATGGGGCTGCCCAGCGCGTTGAAGCGCGCCGGGTCGTTGAGCGTCAGCGTGACGACGCCGCGCGCATCGCGCTGCACCAGCACCAGCGAATCGGTGGCGGTCGTGAAAGCATCAGACATATGAGAAATTCCAGAAAAAGCTGCGCCCGCCGGGCGCGGTCAAAGATCGGCCAGAACGCGCAGATGCGCTTCGACGCTGCGCCCCAGCGCGCTCATCGCGTAGCCGCCTTCGAGGCAGGAGACGATGCGGCCCTTGGCGTAGCGCCGCGCGACGTCCTTGACGCGGCTGGTGATCCAGGCGTAGTCCTGCTCGTTCATCGCCCACTGGCCCATGTCGTCCTCGCGGTGGCCGTCGAAGCCGGCGCTGATGAAGATCATCTGCGGCTTGAACGCTTCGAGCCGCGGAATCCACATCATCTCGACGATTTCGCGGATGTCCATGCCCTTGGTATAGGCCGGCAGCGGCACGTTGACCATGTTGGACGCCGGTTCCTTGTCGCCCGAAAACGGAAAGAACGGGTGCTGGAACACGCTGACCATCAGCGCGCGCGGGTCGCCGGCGAGGATGTCTTCCGTGCCGTTGCCGTGGTGCACGTCGAAGTCGACGATCGCCACGCGATCGAGGCCGTGGTGTTCAAGCGCATGCAGCGCCGCGACGGCCACGTTGTTGAAGAAACAAAACCCCATGGCCTGGGCGCGCATCGCATGGTGGCCTGGCGGGCGCACCGCGCAGAACGCGTTCTCGAGTTCGCCCGCGATCACCGCGTCGGTGGCCGCGATGCCCGCGCCCGCCGCATGCAGCGCGGCAGTCCAGGTGTGGGCGTTGATCGCGGTGTCGGGATCGATCTGCGCATAGGGCGCGCCGCCGATCAGCTTGGCCTGCTCCAGCTGCTCGCAGCGTTCGCGCAAGGACTGCAGGTATTCGCCGTCGTGCGCCAGCGCGATGTCGGCCAGCGGCGCGGCGGGCGCGTCGCGGCGCTCGAGCGCGTCGCCCACGCCGCTGATCAGCAGCCGGTCCTCGATCGCGTCGAGCCGTTGCGGGCATTCCGGATGCCCAGGACCCATCTCGTGTTTCCAGCATTCCCGATGGGAAAAATAACCCGTCTTGCCCACTGTGTCATGTCTCCGCAGTCGTTTTTCGGCTAACGTGGCGCCATGCAAGCACAGCCCCACATCCAATCACTCCTGAATCAGCTTAACACGGTGATTGTGGGCAAGACAGCGCAAGTCCAGGACTGCGTCGCCTGCCTGCTCGCCGGCGGCCACCTGTTGATCGAGGATGTTCCGGGCGTGGGCAAGACCACTTTGGCGCATGCGCTGGCCCATACGTTCGGCCTGCAGTTCTCGCGCGTGCAGTTCACCGCCGACCTGATGCCCAGCGACCTGACAGGCGTGTCAATCTATGAACGCGGCCAGGAAAACTTCGTGTTCCATCCGGGCCCGGTGTTCACGCAACTGCTGCTGGCCGACGAAATCAACCGCGCCAGCCCCAAGACGCAAAGCGCGCTGCTCGAAGCCATGGAGGAAAAGCAGGTGTCGATCGAAGGCCGCAGCCACCGCCTGCCCCAGCCGTTCTTCGTGATTGCCACGCAGAACCCGCTGGACCAGCTGGGCACCTATGCGCTGCCCGAAAGCCAGCTGGACCGTTTTCTGATGCGCATTTCGCTCGGCTACCCCGACCGCGCGGCCGAACGCGAACTGCTGCGCGGCAACGGCCGGCGCGACCTGCTGGACTCGCTGCCGCCGCTGATCGACGCCGCGCAGCTCGCGCAGCTGCAGGCCCAGGTGCTGGCCGTGCATGCCTCGGATGCGCTGCTCAATTACGTGCAGGACCTGATAGACGCCACGCGCTCGGGCCGCTGGTTCGTGCAGGGCCTGTCGCCGCGCGCCGGCATAGGCCTGCTGCGCGCGGCCAAGGCCCAGGCGCTGATCAGCGGGCGCGACTATGTGGCGCCCGACGACGTTCAGGCCATTCTTGCGCAGACCGTGGCGCACAGGCTGGTGCCGGCCATCCATGCGGGGCGCGGCGCGCTCGAGCAGGTGCGCGCCATGCTTGACGCCACGCCGCTCGCATGAGCGGCGCGCACCCGGCCCGTGGCTGGCGCCCCCTGCGCGCCTTGCGCCGGGAGCTGCAGGGCCGCTGGATCGCGCGCCTGCCGCGCACCGATCAACTGCTGCTGACACAGCGCAATGTCTACATCCTGCCGACCAGCGCCGGCTGGATGCTTGCGCTGACGCTGGCCGTGCTGCTGATCGCCAGCATCAACTACCAGCTCAACCTCGGCTATCTGCTGACCTTTTTGCTGGCCGGCAGCGCGGCCGCCGGCATGCTGGTCGGCCATGCCAACCTGCGCGCCCTGGTGCTGCATCTGCAGCCGCCCGCAGCGGTGTTCGCGGGCCAGCGCTGCGCGCTGCGCATCACGCTGGACAACCCCGCGCGGCGCGCGCGCCACGGCATCGCTCTGGCCGTGAGCCAGGACATCGAAGGCGCGCCGCAATGGGCCTGGACCGATGTGCCGGCCCAGGCCAGCGCCGTGGTCGAGCTGGCTTTCGTGCCGCGCCAAAGGGGCTGGCACCCGCTGCCGCGCATCACCGCCGAGACGCGCTTTCCGCTGGGCAGCTTTCGCGCCTGGAGCTACTGGCGCCCGGCCACGCAGCTGCTGGTCTACCCCGAGGCCGAGGCCGCGCCGCCGCCGCTGCCGCCGGCCCGCCCCCAGGGCACGGGGCGCGCGGGCACGCGCGCTGCGGGCAACGAGGATTTCGACGGCGTGCGCGCCTACCGCCGCGGCGACCCCCTCAAGCAGGTGGTCTGGAAAAAAGCCGCCCAGGCCTGGGCCACGGGCGGCGCGCTGGTCAGCCGCGACCAGCCCCAGGCCCAGCCCGGCCGGCTGTGGCTGGACCCGGCAGCCACCGGCCTGGTCGATGTCGAAGCGCGCATTGCGCGGCTCACCGCCTGGGTGCTGGCCGCCGACCGACAGGGCGTGCAATGGGGGCTGGATCTGCCCGGCGCCGTGCGCCTGGCGCCCGACAGCGGGCTGTCCCACCGCGAGCGCAGCCTGCAAGCCCTGGCGCTGTACGCACCCGCGCCCGGAGCCGCACCATGACGCTGCGCGCCCGCCTTGACGCCATGCCGCGCGACACGCGCGACACCTTGTTCCTGCTGGCCGTCGTGGCCTGGGTGATTGCCCCGCATGCGAGCCACCTGCCCTGGTGGACGCTGACCCTGGCGCTGTGCCTGCTGGCCTGGCGCGGCCTGCTGGCCTGGCGCGCCCAGCCCCTGCCCGGGCGCTGGGTCATGGCCGCGCTGCTGCTGCTGGCCGTGGGCGCGACCTGGCTCACGCACCAAAGCCTTGTCGGCCGCGATCCGGGCGTGACCCTGGTCGTGCTGCTGCTGACGCTCAAGACGCTGGAGATGCGCGCGCGCCGCGACGCGCTGGTGGTGTTCTTTCTCGCCTTCTTCACGCTGCTGAGCCACTTCTTCTATTCCCAGTCGCTGCCGATTGCGGCCTCCCAGTTGATTGCACTGCTGGGCCTGCTGACGGCCGTGGTCAACGCCCATCTTCCCGTGGGCCGGCCGCCGCTGAGCGAATCGCTGCGCATTGCGGGCAAGCTGGTGCTGTGGGGCACGCCGGTGATGCTGGTGCTGTTCCTGCTGTTTCCGCGCATGGCGCCGCTGTGGGGCGTTCCGGGTGATGATCTCGCCGGACGCAGCGGCCTGTCGCCCGACATGACCGTGGGCGAAGTCGCCCGCCTGGCGCTTGACGACAGCGTGGCGCTGCGCCTGCGCTTTGACGCGCCCCAGCCGCCGCCGCGCTCCACGCTGTATTTCCGCGGCCCGGTGCTGTCGGTGTTCGACGGCCGGCAATGGCGCGAGACGCCGCGTTTCAACGCCGACACCTGGGAGGCCGATGCACCGACCGGACAACTGCAGGTGCGCGGCCCGGCGGTGTCGTACGAGGCCACGCTCGAGCCCCACCGCCGCCGCTGGCTGCTGACGCTGGACGCGGCACAGTCCGCGCCCGAGCTGCCAGGCCAGCGCGCGCGCATGACGCCGCAGCTGCAATGGCTGAGCCAGCGGCCCGTGACCGACGTGCTGCGCTACCGCGTGCAAAGCCATGTGGATTTCCGCCACGGCCCGCTGCAGGCCAGTCCTTCCCTGGCCGCCTATACCGTGCTGCCCGATGGCTCGGACCCGCGCACCGTAGCGCTGGCCGCGCAGCTGCGCGCCGAGATGGGCCAGGCAGGCAATGCCGCGTTTGTCGAAGCCGCGCTGGCGCGCCTGCGCAGCGGCGGCTACCGCTACACGCTGGAGCCGGGCGTGGTCGCGGTGCACACCGCCGACGACTTCTGGTTCGACAGCAAGCAGGGCTTTTGCGAGCACATTGCCTCGGCTTTCGTGGTGCTGATGCGCGCGCTCGACATTCCCGCGCGCATCGTCACCGGCTACCAGGGCGGCGAAGTCAATCCGGTCGACGGCTACTGGACGGTGCGCAACAGCGATGCCCATGCCTGGGCCGAAGTCTGGATCGCGGGCCAGGGCTGGGTGCGCGTGGACCCGACCACGGCCGTCGCGCCCGGGCGCACCAGCGAACTGCAGCGCCTGTCGGCGCCGCGCGGCGCCTTCGGCCAGGCCATGGACAGCGTGATCGCTCCCGGCCTGGTGCAGCAGCTGCGCGCGGCCTGGGAGGCGATGAACAACGGCTGGAACCAGTGGGTGCTCAACTACACGCAGACCCGCCAATCCGATCTGCTGGGCCAGCTGGGCCTGTCGGCGCCTTCGTGGCAGACGCTGCTGCAATGGCTTGCCGGCCTGGCCGGCGCGGCGGCGCTGGCCGTCTGCGCCTGGCTGTGGCGCGAGCGCCGCGCGCCGGCCGACGGCTGGCAGCGCCTGCGCCGCCAGGCCCATGCCCGGCTGCAGCAGGCGGGACTCGATCTGCCCGCCCATGCCCCACCGCGCACGATGGCCTCGCTGGCCAGCGCACAATGGGGGACCGATGCGGCGGCTATCGCGCACTGGCTGCTGCGCCTGGAGCGCCAGCGCTACGCCAGCCCCGCCGCCGATGCCAACCCGGCCCAGCACCTGTCCGAGCTGCGGCGCGAATTCAAATCCCTGAACTGGCCCCGCGCCAGTCGGCTCCAAGATCCATGAAAAGACTGCTTTCCACTGCCCTTGTCTGCCTCGCGGCCTGCACCACTTCCCTGACCCTCCCCGCTTTTGCCCAGTCCGCGAAACAGCGCAGCGCGGTGCAGGGCACGACGCCCTATGCCGAACGCAGCGAGGCCATGCAGCTGGCGGCCGATATCGCCGCGCGCCGCGACCTGCCGCTGGACTGGGTCCAGGCGACGCTGGGCCAGGCGCGCTTCCTGCCCCAGGTGCCGCGTCTCATGACGCCCGCGCCCCAGGGCACGGCAAAGAACTGGAACGCCTACCGCGGCCGCTTCATCGACCCGGTGCGCATCCGCGCCGGCGTGCGCTTCTGGCAGACCCATGCGGCGGCGCTGGCGCGCGCCGAACGCGAATACGGCGTGCCCGCGGAAATCATTGTCGGCATCATCGGCGTGGAAACCGTCTACGGCCAGCAGATGGGCAACTTCCGTGTGATCGACGCCCTCGCCACGCTGTCGTTTGACTTTCCGCAGGCCCACCCCCGGGCCGCGGCGCGTACCGAATACTTCCGCGGCGAACTCGAGCAGTTCCTGAGCTTCACGCACCGCGGCGGCATGGACCCGTTCGCGCTGCTGGGCAGCTACGCGGGCGCGATGGGCCTGGGCCAGTTCATGCCTTCGAGCTGGGTCAAGTGGGCGGTGGATTTCGACGGCAACGACCACATCGATCTTTTCAGCAGCCCCGTCGATGCCATTGGCTCGGTGGCCAACTACTTCATTGCCCACGGCTGGAAGCCCGGAATGCCCACGCACTACCCGGTTGCGCTCAATGCCGCGCCCGAGCAGATGGCCGAATTGCTGGCCCCCGACATCCTGCCGACCTTCACGCCCGAGCGCATGCTGGCGCTGGGCGCGCGCCCTCAGCCGCCGGGCGACACGCACAACGGCCCGCTGGCGCTGGTGGAACTGCAAAACGGCGGCGCCGCGCCGCTGTACATCGCGGGCACCGAGAACTTCTACGCGATCACGCGCTACAACTGGTCGAGCTATTACGCGCTGTCGGTGATCGAGCTGGGCGAGGAAGTGAAGGCCGCGCGCGAGGCGGCGCGCAAACGCTGATCCTGCGCGCCCGCATGGCGCCTGAGCACCCTTTTTCAAGGGTCAGGGTGCTGAAATATTCATCACTTTTTTTGCTTGAAATCCTGTTGGGACGCCTGCACTTCAGAAGCAAGCGGCAGCCATATCGAACGCCGCGCCCCCAACAGGAGCTTTCGTGATGATTTTCACTGCACCCATGATTCGCCGTTCCAGCCAAGGTTTCCCGCGCGCCGCCGATCAGGCCTTGCAGCGCTTTCTCCAGTCCACGCTGACTCCGCCGCTCAACCGCCTGTCCGAAGCTTCGGCCTCGGCCAGCGCCGCGTTCACCGCGACCCAGGACGAGCATGCGACCACGCTGCAGCTCGATGTTCCCGGCGTTTCGCGCGAACAGCTGCAACTGCGCCTCGAAGGCGCGCAGGTGCACCTGACCAGCGTCGAAGGCGCGCCGCGCAAGGTGCAGCGCTCGTGGGAACTCGACCATGAGATCGATGCTGCGGCCAGCAGCGCCAAGCTCGAGCACGGCGTGCTGACGCTGCGCCTGGCCAAGCTCGCGCCGGTCGACAAGGCCCAGACCCTGAGCATCGAGTAACCCGGCTGCTGGCCCCTGCGCCGCCCGCAAGGCCGCGTCAGGGGCTCAGCCCAGATACTCCGCAATCTCCACCGCGTCGATCAGTTCGGGCCGCATATAGCGGCGCGCATAGTCCAGATAGACGCCCGACGACAGCAGCAGATCGAACACATCGCCATCGATGTGGCCGTCGCGCTTGGCGTGATACAGAATCCTCACCGACTCCGACAGCTTCTTGGCCGGCTTGTAGGGCCGGTCGCTGGCCGTGAGGGCCTCGAAGATGTCGGCCACGGCCATGATGCGCGCCGGCACCGACAGCTGCGCGGCGTCGAGGCGGCGCGGGTAACCGGTGCCGATCAGCGTCTCGTGGTGCGTTCCCGCGTACTCGGGAATGCGCTTGAGGTCATCGGGCAGCGGCAGCTGCTCTAGCATGACGATGGTCTGTATCACATGCTCGTTGATCTTGAAGCGGTCCTCGGCCGTGAGCGTTCCGCGCAGCACGCGCAGGTTGTGCAGCTCGCCGCGGTCATACAGCGCCGGCGGCACGTCCATGGCAAAGCGGTAACGGTGTTCCTGCGGATCCGGCGGCGGCCGCGGCACCACATGCTCGGGCTTGTCGGCCAGCAGCGTCTCGCGCGCCGGCAGCGGCTGGGCAGCGAAGTCCTGCAGATGCCGGCGCTCGCCGTGCGACAGCCCCAGCCGGTCGTCGAAATGCCGCCACCAGGTCTGCTGCGCAATGCGCTCCAGCCGTTCTATGCGTTCGGGCGCCATGGTTTCGCCGCCGATATTGCACTCGGCGACAAACGCAAAATCCGCCTCCAGCTCGGCCCAGCGCGCAGCGCAGCGCTGCAGCGCCGCATCGCTGCTCTCGCCCGCGATCACCGCCTTGAGGCAGGCCAACTCGGCGTCGCGGCGCAGCACTTCAAAGCGCATGCGCACTTCGTGGATGCGGTTGTAGACCACTTCCAGCTTGGTCGCTTTGTCCATCACGAACTCGGGCGTGGTGACCTTGCCGCAATCATGCAGCCAGGTGCCGATATGGAACTCGCGCCACTGCTGCGCGGTGGAAAAATGGAAATCCACCAGCGGCCCGCTGTCGGTCGCGCTTGCGGCCTCGGCCAGCATGCGCGCGAGTTCGGGAACGCGCGCGCAATGCCCGCCGGTGTAGTCGCTCTTGGCATCGACGGCGCCGGCAATCAGCTTGATCAGCGCGGTCATGAAATCTTCCTGGCTCTGCGCCAGTGCGAGGTTCTCCAGCGCAATGCCGGCCTGCGCCGCAAGCGTCTGCGCGCCGGCAACGGCCTCTTGCACGCCCGCGCTGCCGTCCTGCGCCTGGCGCGGATTGAGCAGCACCAGCACACCGTCGACCTGATCGGCGCCCAGCATCACCGGCACGGCGATCAATGCATCCAGCGCGCGCGCCGGCCCGACCGTCGCGCCCTGCGCCTGCAGCCATTGTGCGACCCTGGCCTGGGAACCCAGATCGAGCGCCGGCCCCTGGCCGCGCCTGTGCACCAGGGGCTCGCGCCGCAGGAACACCGTGGCGCAAGGGTCCGAAGGCACGCCGCCATCGGCGCAGGCAATGCTTGGCGCCTGCGCCCAGGCCGTGGCCGGCAGGTCGGCGTGATGGCTTTCGGCGACCAGGCGCAACTGGTCGCTGCCTTCGCGCCGCCACAGCTGCGCGCTGCTTGCGCCCACCAGGGCGCAGGCGCTGGCCACGCATTGCTGGGCGACTTCGGCGCAAGTGCGGCGCTCGGCCAGCTGCCGGCCGCTGTCCACCAGGCAGGACAGCTGGCGCATGGCCTCCTGCAGCGCCTGCGAGCGTTCCCGCAGCGCCAGTTTCATCGCGTGCTGCGCCGTGCACAGCGCCTGCAGTTCCGCGATCGGCGACGCGGGCCTGGCGTCCCCCGACAGATCGCCGTGCTGTATGCGCTGCGCCTGCTGCACCAGCCCGCCCAGCATGCGCCCCAGCCAGCGCGACAGGAAATACGCCAGCGGCAGGATCAGCAGCAGCGCGCCCAGCGCCAGCCACAGCAGCTCGCGCTGCACGGCGCGCAGCGGCGCGGCAAACGGCGCCACCGGCGAGAAGGCCGTGACCCACAGCCGGGTCGAGGGCGTGGCAGCGACGGCGCTGCGGGCATAGACCATTTCCTGGCCCTGCACCGTCTGGATGCTGCTGCCTTCGTGCTGCGCCAGCGCCGCCGCGGCCGCCGCAAAACCGTTGGCCGAGCCGGCCAGGCTCTCCAGGCGCGTCAGCGGCGGCTGGGCATAGGCCGCATCGGCATAGCGGCTGAGCAAGGCGCCCTTTTCATCGGTCACGAGCACGCCGCCCTCATGGCCTTCCATAGAAGCGTGGGCAAAGGCATCGAAGGCGGAGAACACCAGATCGACGCCCACCACTCCCTGCCCTTCCGACAGCTTCTGGGCCAGCGACACGCCCGACTCGGGCAGGCCGGCCATCTCGTAGGCCGCGGTGAGCTGCAGCCCCGCGGAATCGCGCGCCAGCCGATACCAGGGACGCTGGCTCGGCGCCAGCGCCGGCGGGGCGTCGGCGCGCTGGCCCAGCAGCACGCCGCGCGCGTCGAGAAATACCCAGGACTCCATAGGCAGGCCGGTGGCTGCGGGCTTGCGCTCTATGGTGCGCAGCGCGAAATGGCTGCCTTGGGGGGCGCGCAAGGCAGCGATCACGCCGGGGTCGGCGCGCACGCCAAGCACCTCGAGGAATTCGTCGTTGTCAAAGCCGATGTAGGCGCTTTGCAGCTGCGGCTGGGACTGCACCGTCGCCAGCAGCATGGCCATGACGCGCGGCCTGTCGATGCGCCCCGCGCCATCGATGCTGGTCAGCGGCAGCGAGGCCAGAAACTGCACGCCGCTGCCCGCATTGCTCATCAGGTCCTGCAGCTTCTGCGCATTGCGCCGCGCCACCTGGGTGAACAGGTCGCTGGCCGTCTCGTGCGCCAGGGCGCGCAGCCGCACCTGGGTCAGGCTGCCCACCAGCACCGCCATCACCAGCAGGCACAAGGCCATCAACAGCGCGACCACCCATTGCAAGCGCATCCCGGGGCGTGGAGAAAGCTGTGACATGGCGCGGGCCTGAAAGTGAAGTCAGCCCATTCTGTGAACAAACGCCCTAAACCAAAAGTCAAGAATATTCAGATTTCACCCGCCGCGCCCCCGGCCGGCCCATGAAAAAGCCCGGCCGGGGCCGGGCTTATGTGGCTTGCGGGACTGCGCCCGGTGTCACTCGTGGCGCAGTGCCTCGATGGGATCGAGCCGCGCGGCGCGGCGCGCGGGGAAGTAGCCGAAGACCACGCCTATGCCCGCCGAGAACACGAACGACAGCAGGTTCACGCTCACATTGAACACATAGGGCACGTCCATCACGCCGGCCAGGATCACCGAGGCGATGGTCGCCAGCGCAATGCCTATCAGCCCGCCGAGCGCGGCCAGCACCACGGCCTCGATCAGGAACTGCAGCAGCACTTCGCGCTCGAGCGCACCAATGGCCAGCCGCAGACCGATCTCGCGCGTGCGCTCGGTCACGCTGACCAGCATGATGTTCATGATGCCTATGCCGCCCACCAGCAGGCTCACGCCCGCGACCGCGCCCAGCAGCATGGTCATCACCTGGGTGGTTCCCGACAGCGTGTCGGCCAGCTGCTTGGTGTCGAGAATGTTGAAGTTGTCCTCGTCGGCTGGCGCCAGCTTGCGCAGCTCGCGCAGCAGCTGGCGCAGGCTGGCCTTGACGCGCTCGGGCTCGCTGCCGTCGGCCATCGACACCAGCAAGGTATTGATGCGCTTGGAGCCGGTGATGCGCCGCTGCAGCGTGTTGAGCGGCACCAGCACCATGTCGTCCTGGTCGTTGCCGAACGCGCCCTGGCCCTTGGAGGCCAGCACGCCAATGATCTCGCAGGAGAACTCGCGCACCCGCATCAGCTCGCCCATGGGATCGGCGTTGCCGAACAGCTCACGCTTCACGGTCGCACCTATGATGCAGACCGCCGCACCCGCGCGTATCTCCTCGGGCGTGAACTCGCGCCCCGTGGCCAGCTGCCAGTTGCCGGTCTTGAGCCATTCGTTGGTGCTGCCGATCACGCTGCTCGACCAGTTGCGCCCGCCCGCAACCACGGTGGCCGTCGCCCGCCCTTCGGCCGCGACCGCATAGATGCCGCCGATCTGCTGGGCGATCGCATCGACGTAGGTGTCCTTGAACGTGGGCGCGCCGCCGCTGCCCGGGCCCATGCGCTGGCCGGGCCGGATCTGCAGCAGGTTGGTGCCCAGGCCGGAAATCTGGTTCTGCACGGCGAGGGTTGCGCCGTTGCCCAGCGTCACCATGGTGATCACCGCGCTCACGCCGATCACGATGCCCAGGATGGTCAGGAAGGAGCGCAGCAGATTGCGCCGTATCGAGCGCAGCGCCAGCAGGATGGAACTCAGAAACATCAGTGCGCCTCCGTCGGCAGGGCCAGGCCCTGCTCACGCGCCAGCACCACGGGTGCGGGATTGAGCGTGTCGGTATCGAGCCGACCGTCGACAAAGCGCACGATGCGCCGGGCATAAGCCGCCATGTCGGGCTCGTGCGTGACCATCAGCACCGTGATGCCCAGGTCGGCGTTCAGGCGCCACAGCAGCTCCATGATTTCATTGCTGCGCTGGCTGTCGAGATTGCCCGTGGGCTCGTCGGCCAGCAGCACCACGGGTTCGGTGACGATGGCGCGCGCGATCGCCACGCGCTGCTGCTGCCCGCCCGAGAGTTCGGCCGGCGTATGGTGTTCCCAGCCGTTCAGACCGACGGCCGCGAGCGCCTTCTTGGCGGCCGCATGGCGCTTGGCCGTGGGCTCGCCGCGGTACAGCAGCGGCAGCTCGACGTTCTCCAGCGCCGTGGTGCGCGCGAGCAGGTGAAAGCCCTGGAACACGAAGCCGAAGAACTGGCGCCGCAGCAGCGCGCGTTCGTCGCGCGTGAGCGTCTCCACATGCGCGCCCTTGAACAGGTATTCGCCCGTGGTCGGACGGTCGAGGCAGCCCAGCATGTTCATCGCCGTCGACTTGCCCGAGCCGCTGGGGCCCATGATGGCGACGAAGTCGCCCTGGGCGATGTCCAGGTCCACGCCCTTGAGCGCCTGGAACGCAAGCCGGCCTTCGCCGTAGACCTTGGTGATGTTGCGCAGGCTGATCAGCGGGTGTTCGGCGCCGGCCGTCATTTCGTGCTCCCGGAGCGCTGGTCGGTGATCACCGCCATGCCCGGCTGCAGCGTCTCGCTGCGCACCTCGGTCATGCGGCCGTCGCTGATGCCCGTGACCACCTTGACGGCCACGGCCTTGCCCTCTTCGAGCACCCAGACTTCGCGCGGCGTCTCGCCGCCATCGTTCTTGCCACCCGCCGCGCCGCCGCGGCGCTGGCCGCCGCCGCCGCCGCCGGGGCGCGGGCCGCGCGGCATCAGCTGGCCCATGATGCCGCCGCTGCTGCCTTCGCGCGCAGCGGGCGCGGCGCCCGGCACCGTGGGCGTGAAGCGCAGCGCGGCGTTGGGCACCAGCAGCACGTCCTTGCGTTCGGTCGAGGTGATGGTGGCCGCTGCCGTCATGCCGGGGCGCAGGCTCAGGTCTTCATTGGCGACTTCGAGCGTGGCGATATAGGTCACCACGTTGTCGGTCTTGGTCGAGCCGTAGGCGACGCGCGTCACGCGCGCCGGATAGGTGCGCGACGGGTAGGCGCTGACCGTGAACGTCGCCTTCTGTTCGGGCTGCACAGTGCCCACATCGGCTTCGTCCACGCTCACTTCGAGCTTCAGGCGCGACAGGTCTTCGGCCAGCGTGAACAGCGTCACGGCCTGCAGCGACGCTGCCACGGCGTTGCCGGGATCGACGGCGCGCGTGAGCACCACGCCGTCGATGGGCGAAGTGATCGAGGCCTTGGACAGATTGGTCTGGTCGGTGGACAGCGCGGCGCGTGCGTCCTGCACCGACGCGGCAGCGGCCTGCTCGTCGGCGACCGCGCGCTCCAGCGTGGCGCGGCCGGTGTCGAGTTCCGCGGCCGACGGCACCTTGCCGCCGGACAGGCGCGCGACTTCCTCGAGCCGGCCCAGATTGGCCCGCGCTTCCTTGGTCGTCGCCCGCGCCTGCGCCTGGCGCGCCTGGGCCGACGCCAGCGAGGCGCTCGAACGCGCGACCTGGGCGCTGAGCTTGGCGGTGTCGAGCTCGACCAGCACCTGGTCCTTCTTCACGCGGTCGTTCACATCGACGCGCACATTGCGCACCGTGCCCGACAGCTCACTGCCGATATTCACCTGGCGCGTGGGCACCAGCGTGCCGTTGGCCGCGACCGTGAGGCGCAGATTGCCGCGCTTGACTTCCTGGCTCACGTACTGCGGCAGCGCGCGCGCGGCCTTCACGGACTGCCAGTAGGCCAGGCCCGCGCCCGCGGCAACCAGCACCGCCACGCCGGCCCAGACGGAAGTACGGCGCCACCAGGGGCGCGACACCGTGGCGCCGAGCAGCGCTTCCTTGCTGGTGGTGGCTTGGGATTCTTTGTTGTTGTTCATATGCGTGATCCGTCGGTGATTCAATTCGTGGCCGGCGCGGCGGCACTGCTTTCGGCGTCGCCGGGCGTCCAGCCGCCGCCCAGGGCCTTGTACAGCCGTACATGGTCGGCCGTGAGCGTGGCCAGGGCGCTGGCGAGGCTGTCCTGCGAGGACAGCTGGGTGCGCTGGGTTTCGAGCACGGTCTGGAAGTCGACCAGGCCGCTGCTGTAGCGCTGCTGCGCGAGCAGCGCGGCATTGGCGGCGGCTTGCGCTGCGACGCGCAATTGCTCCAGCCGCAGGCCGTCGCCCTGCAGCGCGGCCAGCGCGTCTTCGACTTCCTGCAGCGCCGTGAGCACGGTGGCTGCGTAGTTCAGCCGCGACTGCTCCAGGCCGGCTTCCTGCACGCGCACCTGGGCGCGCGCCGCGCCGCCATCGAGCAGCGGCACCGAAATGCTGCCCAGCAGCGAACTCACCACCGAGCCGCCCTGGGTCAAGGCGCCCAGCGTCAATGCGCGCAGGCCCAGCGAGCCGCCGAGGCGAAAGCTGGGATAGCGCGCGGCATCGGCCTGCGACACGCGCGCCAGCGCGGCCGCCACACGCGCTTCGGCGGCAATCACATCGGGGCGCTGGCGCAGCGTCTCAGCGGGAATCTGGAGCGCCAGCGCATCGGGCGCCTGGGGCACGCGCGCCACGGCGGCGAGCTGGGCGTCGAGCGCCGCCGGGTTCTGGCCCGTGAGCACGGCCAGCGCATGGCGCGTCTGCGCGAGACTGGCCTCGAGCGCCGGCACCTGGGCCGCGGTCTGCGCGGCCGCGGCCCGCGCCTGCTCTGTGGCCAGCGAAGTGGTCAGTCCGGCCTGCATGCGCCAGTCGGTGATCTGCAGCGTTTCCTGCTGGCTCGCGAGGTTGCTGCGCGCAATCGCCAGGCGTTGCTGCAGATTGCGCAGTTCGATATAGCTGAGCGCCACTTCGGCCGCGAGCGACACGCGCGCGCCTTCGAGCGTGGCCTGGGCCGTGCGCACATCGGCGTCGCCGGCCGCGACGCCGCTGGCAATGCGCCCGAACACATCGATTTCCCAGCTTGCATCGAGGCCCGTGGAAAAACTGTTGCCCGTGGAATTGCCCGAGCGCGAGCGCTGGGCCGAGCCCGAGCCGTCCAGCGAGGGCGACAGCCCGGCGGCAGTCACATCGCGCTGGGCGCGCGCCTGGCGCAGCGCGGCCTGGGTCGCGGCCAGCGAAGGGTTGGCCTGCAGCGCCTGCTCGACCAAGCCGGTCAGTTGGGCATCGCCCAGGCCTTGCCACCAGCGGGCCAGCGATTGCGGATCGGCATCGGGGGCATAGACCAGATGGCCGGGCGACCAGGTCGCGGGCACGGTCAGCGCCGGCAGGCCAGCGCTGGGCGGCTGCGACGTGGCGCAGCCGGCGAGCGCCAGGGCCACCAGCGCCGCAGCCAGCGCCGCGCCGGGCCGGCGCGCGGCAAGAGGATTGTTCTGCAAAGTCAGGGTAGGCATGGCAACCATTGTGCCGCCCGCCCTTGTCAGCCCGGCTTCGGGCGCGTGAAGTTTTTGTAAATCGCCCGCCGCGCTCAGGCGAGCGAGTCCAGCGGCCAGCGCGGCTTCACATCGAACGCGTACTCGGCGGCCGGCTGCTCGCGGCCCGACTGGATGCGCATGGCCGCGGCCATGGCGATCATCGCGCCGTTGTCGGTGCACAGGTGCAGCTCGGGATAGTGAACCCGCACCTTCATCTTCGCGCAGGCTGCATTGAGCTGGGCGCGCAGCAGGCGGTTGGCGCCCACGCCGCCGGCAACCACCACGCGCTGCATGCCGGTCTGCTTGAGCGCGGCCAGCGTCTTCTTGACCAGCACATCGACGATCGCGGCTTCGGTGCTCGCGGCCAGATCGGCCTTGCGCGCGGGCAGGTCGTCGCCGAGCTTCTTGGCCTGGGTCAGCACCGCGGTCTTGAGGCCCGCGAACGAAAAATCGAGGTCGCCGCTGTGCAGCAGCGGGCGCGGCAGCTTGAACGCCAGCGGGTCGCCTTCCTGCGCCAGCTTCGACAGCGCGGGACCGCCCGGATAGCCCAGGCCCATCAGCTTGGCCGACTTGTCGAAGGCTTCGCCCGCGGCATCGTCAATCGTTTCGCCCAGGATCTCATAGGCGCCCACGCCATCGACGCGCATCAGCTGCGTGTGGCCGCCCGACACCAGCAGCGCGACGAACGGAAACGTAGGCGGGTCCTGGCTGAGGAACGGCGACAGCAGATGGCCTTCGAGGTGGTGTATGCCCAGCACGGGTTTGCCCAGAGCCGCGCCCAGAGCGCAGGCCACGCCCGCGCCGACCAGCAGCGCACCGGCCAGGCCCGGGCCGCGCGTGAATGCCACGACATCGACATCGGCGAGCTTCTTGCCCGACTCGGCCAGCACGGCTTCGGTCAGCGGCAGCACGCGGCGGATATGGTCGCGGCTGGCGAGTTCGGGCACCACGCCGCCATAGGCCTGGTGCATTTCGATCTGGCTGTGCAAGGCATGCGACAGCAGCGTGGGCACGGCCGCGCCCTCCGATGGATCCTGCAGGCGCACCAAGGCCACGCCGGTTTCATCGCACGAAGATTCAATACCCAGTATCAGCAAGCTCATGGGCTGAAGTGTAGAACTCCTTGGGGCCGCCGCGCGCCCGGGCGCGCAAATGGCCCTGCAGCTCAGCCGCGCTGGCCCGAAATGTAGTGCTCGAGCTGGTCGATGGTGAACTGCTGCTCGGAAATGATGGCCTTCACCAGGTCACCAATGGAGACCAGGCCGATCAGCTGGTTCTGCGCATCGAGCACCGGCAGATGGCGTATGCGCTGGCGTGTCATCAGCGCCATGCATTCCTCGCAGGTCTGCGCCGCGTCCACGCAATGCACCGATGCCGTCATGACTTCACGCACCGGCGTGGTCGCCGAATTGCGGCCCTGGAGCACGATCTTGCGCGCATAGTCGCGTTCGGTGACGATGCCGGCGATATGGCCGGGCTGGGAGCCGTCCAGCACCATCAATGCACCGATGCGGTGTTCGGCCATGCGCTGCAGCGCCTCAAGCATGGAGTCTTCGGGGCCCACGGAATGCACTTCGGCGCTCCCCTTGGCCCGCAGGATGTCTGCAACAGTCGTCATACCCGGCTCCTGAAGTCGAACAAGCATGACCAGTGTCGGTGCAGCCGGGCGGCAATGCAATAACCAAAACCACCCGGACGAGAAAAAATCCTGGCGTGCAGGCCTGCTTCAGCGGCGGCCGCCGAGGAAACCCGCGCCGAGCTTGAACAGGTCGCCCATATCGAGCTTGCCGTCGCCGTTCTGATCGAGCAGCCCGGACAGCAGATCGCCCGCGGCGCCGCCCTGCTGCTGCACCTGGGCCTTTTCCTGGCCCAGCACCTGGCCCAGGCCGCCCGCGTCCAGCCCGCCCGACTGCACGCGCTGGGCGAGAAACGCCATCACGATGGGCGCGAGGATCTGCAGCAGTTGGCCGGCATTGGCGCCCAGGCCCGTGGCCTGGGCCAGTCCGGTCTCCGCCTGCTGCTGCTTGCCGCCGAAGATATGGCCCAGGATCGATGCGCCATCGGGCGCCTGCGACTGGCCCGCGCCGCCGCCCAGCAGGCCACCGAGCATTCCGCCCAGCATGTCGCCCAGGCCATTGCCGGCGGCAGCGCCTGCATGGTCGCGCTGCAGCGCGCCGAACAGATCCATCGCGCCTTGCGGCTGGGTGGCATTGCTGCCCAGCGCTCCCAGCAGCATGGGCAAGGCCGTGCCCACCGCCTGC
This sequence comes from Comamonas sp., assembly GCF_036666375.1. Classification (GTDB taxonomy): domain Bacteria; phylum Pseudomonadota; class Gammaproteobacteria; order Burkholderiales; family Burkholderiaceae_C; genus Comamonas. The sequence continues at coordinate 19,711 of NZ_JAVWWA010000070.1, forward strand.
TCGGTTTCCGCCGGGCCCATGCCCAGCTGCTGCGCCATGCTTTGCATGGGCGCGCCCTGGAGCTGGCCCAGCAGTTCGTTGGTCAAGGAGTTCGAGGAATTCATGGTGCGGTTCCTTCGCGCCCTGCCCTACGGCGCGGCGCATGCGTCAACAAAAAAGATCTTCAGCGGCATGGTATGCGCAAAACCGCCAGGAAAAAGCCCTCACCCGACAACCCGGCACCTGGAATGGAATTGTTCACAATTCGCGCCCTGCGCCAGGCCTGCGGCTTGCGCGATTTCTCCGGCACGGGCTTTCTTCGCGCACCTATCCAAAGACCCGCGCACTTCCGAACCACGGCGCTCCGGTAGCGATACAGCATGGCGTATGGGCTAGCGAGGAACGGCCATGAACCAGCATTTGCACCGCGTCATTTTCAACCGCGCACGCGGACTATGGATAGCCGTGCAGGAGACCGCCACCGGCGGCCATGGCGGCTTGTCCAGCAGCGCGCTTCCTGTCGCTGCCGGACTGTGCCTGCTGCTCGCCGCGCCCGGCGGCCTGGCGCAGATCATCGCCGACCCATCGGCGCCCGGCCGCGAACGCCCCATGGTGATCAACGCCGCCAACGGCACGCCTGCCGTGCAGATCCAGACGCCGTCCGCCGCAGGCGTAAGCCGCAACCGCTATCAGCAGTTCGACATCGGCCAGCGCGGCGAGCGCGGCGCCATTCTCAACAACAGCCGCACGCCGGTGCAAAGCCAGATCGGCGGCTGGGTGCCGGGCAATCCCTGGCTCGCGAACGGCAGCGCCAAGGTCATCGTCAACGAAGTCCAGTCGGCCGCGCAGTCGCGGCTCGCGGGCACGCTCGAAGTCGCGGGCCAGCGCGCCGACGTGATCGTGGCCAATCCTTCGGGGCTGCTTGTGAACGGGCTGTCGCTGATCAATGCCGCCGGCCTGACGCTGACGACAGGAGCGCCGCGCTATGACGCAGGCGGCAATCTCGAGGGATTCAGCGTGCGCGGCGGTGCGGTCCATATCGAAGGCCATGGCTTCGACGCAGGCCAGGCCGACTATGCCCAGGTGCTCGCGCGCGCGATCGCGCTCAATGCGGGCCTCTGGGGCCGGGACCTGCGTGTGGTCGCAGGCATCAATGAGCTTTCCGTGGACGGCGCGGTGCAAGCCAGCACTCCCAACGGCGCGCAGGACAAACCGCTGTTTGCGCTGGATGTTGCGCATCTGGGCGGCATGTATGCGCACAAGATCACGCTGATAGGCACCGAGGCCGGACTGGGCGTGCGCAATGCAGGGATTCTGGCGGCCACGACCGGCCCATTCATGCTGTCCGCCGATGGCAGGTTGAGCAATTCGGGCGTGATCGCGAGCCAGGGCCCGGGCGCAGACCTGGAGATCTCGGCCAGAGCAATCGACAATCGCGGCACGCTGGCCGCCCAGCGTCTGGACCTCACGGCCGCGCGCCTGGACAATGCGGGCCGGATAGTCCAGACCGGTGCGCAACTGCTGGAGATCAGCAGCCTCGCCGTGTCCAACCTGGGCGAAAATGCGCTGCTCGGTGCGCCTGCTCCACCAGCAGCGGGGCCAGCGCCTGCGGTCCACGCAGCGCCTGAGCCCACAGCGCCGGCCGATCCGGCCCTGCGCCGCGGCAGGATCCACGTCTCGCAGCGGCTGGAAAACACCGGCGAACTGCTTGCCAGCGGCGCGGCCGACGTCAAGGCCATTCACTCCTTTGTCAACAGCGGTAAGGCCGATCTGCGTGAGCTGCACAGCGAAGGCCTGCTTGATAACCGCAAGGGCGCCTTGCAGCTGCAACGCCTTACGGGCGCGCAGACGTCGGTGCTGAACACGCAAGGCACACTGTTCGTCGCCACCGATCTGCGCTTCGTGGCGCGTCACATCGACAACACCGGCGGCGTGCTGCGCAGTGCGCAATCCCTGTTCGCAGAGGTGCCCACCATCACCAACGACGCCGGCACCTTCAGCGCCGCCGGGGGGCTGCATCTCAACACCGGCGCGTTGAGCAACAGAGGCGGCACGCTCCTGACCGCTGGCGCGGCGAATCCGCTGCACATCACCAGCGCCACGGGCATCGACAACAGCGAAGGCGGCTGGATCCAGTCCGGCGGCGATCTGCAGCTGTTTGCCGGCGATGCGCCCATCAACAACCAGCGCGGGATGATCAATGCCACGCGTGATCTGCTGATCGAGAGCCGCGGGCCGGTCGACAACCGCCAGGGTCAGCTGCAAGCGGGCAGCGCATTGACGCTGCGCGATACCGGCGTGGCCCAGGGAACGGCGTTTGATCAGGCCACGCAGACGCTGTCCAACGAAGGCGGCCAGATCTTCTCCGCCAACGCCCTGTATATCCGCAACCAGGCTGTCACGGGGGCCGGCCGCCTCGATGCGCTGGGCGACCTGACGCTGGAGCAGGCCAGGGACCTCACCCACCAGGGAACGATGTCGGCCAACGGCAAGCTGAAAATCGAAATTGACGGAAAGATGAACAACCAGGGCCGGCTGCTTGGCGGTACGGCCACCGAGATCGTGGGTACGCAGATCGACAATCAGCATGGCGCCGAGATCAGCACCCGCCAGGGGACAACGGCCATCCGGGCCAGCCAGGGCCTTGCCAACCGCGGGCTGATCGATGGACAGGACACGCGCCTCGATGCCCACAGCGTCGACAACATCGGCACCGGCCGCATCTACGGCGACCATCTGTCCATTGCGGCCAAGCGGCTGGAAAACCGCCCTGACCATGCCGAGGGCAGCACGCCTGTGATCGCCGCGCGCCAGGACCTGGATCTGGGCGTGCCGCTGGTGATCAACGCGGACGGTGCAACGCTGCAAAGCCTGGGCGACATGCGAATGGGCGAAAGCCTCGATGCCCGGCGCCATGCCGTCGGGCGCGGCGAATTGCTGAACAACACGGGAGCGCGCATCGATGCCCAGGGCAACATGAAGCTCGAAATGCGCGTCATCAACAACCTGAATGCCGGCGTGGAGACCGCGTCGCTGGCAGACGTGGAAAAAAGAGCTGGTGGCGACCTGATTGCGCTCGAGGGCAAGGAGCCGGAAAGCGCCGCGCTTTATAGGGAGGTGAAGCCAGGCACGTTTGTGCCTTTTTCGGCGAGCAAGGGAGGGTTCCAACCGCAAGCGGGCATTCCCGGCTCTCGATCAGACGGGCGGATGTTCAAGCCGGTCCATCCCGACAAGTTCCTCAGCACCCTGCCTGCGGCGCTGATCGTCACGGAAACGTCCAGCAAATATGGCGATGATTTTCCCAAGGATGTTCATCTCCAGCTGGAGCCCGTGGGCTCTGCGCGCTTTGCCGAATACGGCATTGCGCTGCCGAAAAACTACACCACCACCGCGCCCTCGCCTGCGGAATATGGGGCCCTCGTCAACGATGCGGGCCGCATTGAATGGCAGGACGAAGCACGCAGAAAGGCGTTCGATGCGGCATGGACCGCATATGGCGAATCCATCAAGGCCGCCGATCAGCTCCACCAAGCCATTTTGAAGGTTGTGGAGAAAAACAATCAGACGCTCGACAGCGCGCGCATCTACACCAGGATTTTCAATGTCACTCAGACCATCCATAGGGACAGAGTCACAAAGACCCTGCCCGCGCGCATAGAGGCCGGCGGCAACCTCGATTTCGCCACCAGCCAGGTGAACAACATCGACTCCACGGTGACCGCAGGGGGCCGCATCGATGGCCAGCAACCCCGCAACCAGGCCAGCAAGGGCAAGCAGAAAACGCTGACCCAGGGCGACGCCATACGCTACAACTGGAAGTTCGACGGCGGGGGCCACGGTCACCAGAGTCTGTACAACTCGCCGCAGCAGCCCTACAGCGCCACGGCTGTCGGCACTTTCGACCTGCCCACCGTGGTCTTCAGGCAGTACCACCCTCGCGGCCCGTCCACGCGCCTCGACGCCAACCCCAACACCAGCGACAACGCACACCGGCCGACGCCGGTAGTGCAGGAACACGCGACCGAATCCGGTCTGCTGGCCCGCACGCTGCAAGCGCGTGAGGCCCTGCCGCAAAGCGCTCTTTATGTACTGCACCCGGCCAGCGCCATTCAGCCGCTGATAGAAACCGATCCCGCATTCACGCGCGGCCAGCCATGGACTTCGTCGGACCAGATGCTCGAGGCACTGGACGCTTCGCCTGCCGCCACGCAAGAAAACGGACATCAACAGCCGCAGGCAGTGCCATCCACAGACCCGCCTTTGGCCGTGGGCCATCGGCGTGGCGATGCGCCCTTGCGCGACCGGCTGCAAAAGCGCCTGGGCGATGGTTTCTACGAACAGCAACTGGTGCAGCAGCAGGTGGGCCAGCTCACGGGCCGGCGCTTTCTGGGCGACTATCGCAGCAACGATGCGCAATACCAGGCGCTGCTGCAAAGCGGTACGACCTTTGCCAAGGCCCACGGACTGCGCCCCGGCGTGGCGCTGAGCGCCGCGCAGATGGCCAAGCTCACCAGCGACATGGTCTGGCTGGTCGAGCAGGACGTGACCCTGCCCGATGGCACGGTGCAGACGGTGCTGGTGCCCAAGGTCTATGTGGTTGCCAAACCCGGCGACCTTGATGTCCAGGGCGGTCTGATCAGCGCCAACGTGATTGTCTTTGACACCGATCAGGATGCACACAACAGCGCCACCATTGCCGGCCGCAAGCTGGTGAAAATCGCCGCACACGACATCAACAACGTGGCCGGCAACATCGCCGGCAACGTGGTGGACCTGCATGCCAGGCGCGATATCAATGTGGAGGGCGGAACCATCTCGGCCACCGAAGCCCTGCTGGCACATGCGGAGCGCGATATCCATGCGGCCTCGACCGCGCGCAGCTCCCTGGACGGGGGCGACACCAAGGTCGATCAGGTCGCGGCCTTCGTGCTTCGTCCAGGTACCACGGACAAGCCTGCCGTGCCTGTCGACGGCGCCGAGCCGCCATCGGGTCTGCATCTGACCGCAGGCAGAGACATCAGCCTCGACGCTGTGCAAATCGCCAACGCCGTCGAAGGCAGCGCAAGCTCCGTGATCGCGCAGCGCAATGTCAACCTTGGCACTGTGACCACCACCCACGACGCGAGTGTCACCTGGGACCCGAAGAATCATCTGTTTGTGCAAGGCAGCAAGGAAGTCGGCACGCAAATCCATACCCGGGGCCTGACGCAGATCCTGGCGCGCAACGACATCAACGCGCGCGCCGCGCAGGTCCAGAGCGGCGGGCATCTGCGGGTCGATGCGGCGCGCAACGTCAACATCACGGCCGGCCAGACCACGCGCGCGCTAGATGACGCGTATTTCAGCCGACGTTCGGGATTGCTGGGCTCCAGCAGCACGACCCATGCCCACCGGGTCGAAGCCACGGGCACGCAGGCCAGCAACTTCGGCGGCCAGACGGTGCACATCAAGGCCGGCCAGGATATCTCCGTCATTGCCAGCAATGTGCTGTCGGACGCACACACCAAACTGGAAGCTAAAGGCAATGTGAGCATTCTGGCGGCGCCGGAAACATCCAGTCAGCAAAGCCACCACCAAAGCAAGCGCAGCGGCGTGTTCGGCAGCGGCGGGCTGGGCGTCACGCTAGGCAGCCAAAGTCAGAGCACGGATCAGCGCGTGACACGCACGGCCAGCGCGCCCTCCACCGTGGGCAGCGTCCTGGGCAATGTGGAAATCACTGCGGGCAATGCCTATCGCCAGATCGGCAGCGACCTGTTCGCGCCTGAAGGTGATGTCAAGGTGCAGGCCAAGGGCATCAAGATCACCGGCATCCCCGAGACCGAGCAAGGCGCAACGCGCAGCCAATCCCGGCAAAGCGGCCTGACCGTCTCGCTGTCATCGCCCGTGATAGGCATTGCGCAGACCGCCTCCAGCCTCGCCGATGCGGCCGGCAGGACCAGCGACAGCCGCATGCAGGCACTGGCCGCGGGCGCGGCCGCGCTCAATGTCTATACCCAGCAGGACCTGCTCCAAGCCCTGGCCACGGGCAAAGGGCTTGACCTGGGCATCAACCTTTCGCTGGGCAGCAGCAGGAGCCAAAGCGAACGCTCCTGGACCCGCAGCACCTTGCGCCAGAGCCAGGTGGTGGCCGGCGGCAATGTGAGCCTGGAAGCCACGGGCGCCGGCAAGCAAAGCAATCTCCTGATCCAGGACAGCCGGGTCCATGCGGGCAAGAAGGCAACGCTGATATCCGACAACCGCATCGACTTGCTGACCACGCCGGGCACCTACAGCGAATCGAGCAGCAACAGCAGCCGCAGCGCGGGATTCGGATTCTCGTTGGGTGCCAGCGGTCCCGCCATCAGCGCCAGCGGCAGCAAGGGCCAAGGCCGCAGCCGCAGCGAAGAACGGACCCATGCAAAAACCCTGGTCTCGGGCGGCGAAGGCGTGGACTTCCATGCGGGCGGCGACATGCTGATGCGCGAGGCCGTGATCAGCGCCCCCAAAGTGCTGGGGCGCGTGGGCGGAAATCTGATCATTGAAAGCCTGCAGGACAGCGCGCGGTTCGAGGGCCGGCAAAGCAGTGCCAGCGGCTCGATCGGGCTCGGCATCGGTTACGCCGCAGGCGGCGCCGGATTGAGCAGCAGCCGCGCCCGCGGCGACTTCGCCAGCACGGGCACGCCGGCCGGCATCCAAGCCGGAGACGGTGGTTTTGACCTTGAAGTCAAAGGCAAGACCGTGCTCAAAGGCGCAGTGATCGCCAGCACCCAGGATGCGATCGACAACCAACGCAACCGCCTGGTCACCAGAACGCTCATCACCAGCGACATAGAAAACCGCAGCGACTTCGAGGCCGGCGGCTTCAATCTTTCGGGCGGAATCACATCAGGCGGTCAGAAACAGGGCCAGGCCGCCGGCAGCGATACCGTGACCGATCCCGCCAAATGGTCAGTGAACAACCAGCGCCGGCCAGGCGCAGGCAGCGCCGCCGCCGGCATCAGCCGCGACCACGGCAGCGAACGCAGCATCACCCGCAGCGGCGTCAGTCCCGGCCTGCTAATCATCACCGACGAAGTGGCCCAACTGGCCCAAACCGGCAAGACCGCCGATGAAACCGTCGCCAGCCTCCACCGCGATGTGCGCACCAACGATGCAAATCCCGGACTCACCAAGAAATGGGATGGATCGCAGTTGATACAGGAGCAG
>NZ_JAVWWA010000071.1:0-26820 GCF_036666375.1 Comamonas sp.
GCGTTGTCGGCGGCGATGATGAAGTCGCACATCATCGCCAGCTCGCAGCCGCCGCCCAGCGCAAAGCCCGACACGGCCGCGATCACCGGCTTGCGTATGCTGCGAATGGTTTCCCAGTTGCGCGTGATGTAGTCGCCCTTATAGGCATCGACAAAGCTGTACTTTGCCATCGCGCCGATGTCGGCGCCCGCGGCAAACGCCTTTTCGCTGCCGGTGATGATGACGCAGCCGATGTTGCCGTCGGCATCGAACGCCTGCAGCGCCGCGCCCAGCTCGGTCATGAGCTGTTCGTTCAAGGCATTGAGCTGCTTGGGGCGGTTGAGGGTGATGACGCCGACTTTGTCGGCTTCGGTGCGAACTTCCAGCATTTCGTAGGCCAAGGGAATATCTCCGGTAGTAGTTGTATTGCCACTATACCCAAGGCCGGGCAGGGGGGCTGTCACCGTTTCGTCGCCTTGCGGCCGGCTCAGGGCAGCACTTCGTCGGTGATGGCCGGCTCGTCGCGCAGCCAGCGGCGCGCGAGCACGTTGTCGGTGATCGCCAGGCCGATATTGGCCACCGGCGCATCGGCCTCGCTGAGCGTCAGCGGCAGGCGCAGCAACTGCTGGTCGCGCGCAATCAGCGCCTTGAGCGCGCTCGCCTGGCCGGCGTAGAACGCCAGGTCCTCGAGCTTGGCAATGCGCCAGGCCGCGCCGCTTTCCAGTTCGATTCCCAGCCATTCGTCGCCGGCCATGAAACCCGCGCGCTCGGCCAGGCCGCCGCGCAGCACGGCCTTGATCTGCACGCTGTGGTTCTCCTGCACGCGCAGGCCCAGGCGCTGCGCGGGCTGGGGCGGCTCGGCCTGCAGGCGCACGCCGTGCACGGCCAGCAGCTCGGCCAGCGGCAGGTCCTGCGTGCCATGCACCCATTGCGCCAGTTCGGGTGCAAAGCTGCGGCCCGCGAGCTGCTCGAACACGGCCAGCACGTCGGCTTCGCTCATAGGCCCCGCGTCGCAGCGCTGCCACAGCGCGCGCATCACGGCGTCCAGCGTGCTGCGGTCGTCGCGGCGCAGGCTCAGGTCCAGGCACAGCGCCACCAGCGCGCCCTTGGTGTAGTAGCTCACGGTGCTGTTGGCCGTGTTCTCGTCCTGGCGGTAGTACTTGACCCAGGCGTCGAAGCTCGACTGCGCGACGCTTTGCACCGCGCGCCCCGGCGTCTGCAGCACCTGGTTGATGGTCTTGGTGATCAGCTTGAGGTAGCGCGCCTCGTCGATCAGGCCCGCGCGCAGCAGCAGCAGATCGTCGTAATAGCTGGTGAAGCCTTCGAAGAACCACAGCAGCTCGGTGTAGTTCTCGCGATCGTAGTCATAGCGCGCGAACGCGTCGGGACGCAGGCGCTTGACGTTCCAGGTGTGGAAGTATTCGTGGCTGATCAGGCCCAGCAGCGTGGTGTAGCCGTCGCTGGTCTTGCTGTCGCCCACGCGCGGCAGGTCGCGGCGGTTGCAGATCAGCGCCGTGGAGTTGCGGTGTTCGAGCCCGCCATAGCCGTCGTTGACGACATTGAGCATGAACACATAGCGGCTGTGCGGCGCGCCTTGCCAGAAGGCGATCGCGGCTGCGCAGATCTTGCGGCTGTCTTCGAGCAGCCGTTCATGGTCGAAGGATTCGGCCGCGCCGGCAACGACAAACTGGTGGCGCACGCCGCCGGCCTCGAAGAAACCGCTCCAGAAGCTGCCCATCTCCACAGGGCAGTCGACCAGCTCGTCGTAGTTGCCCGCACGGTACAGGCCAAAGCCCTGGGCGTCGACGCGCGCCGGCGTGAGCCCGGTGGCAATCGACCAGCCGGCGGTCGCGGCCGTGGCCGCGACTTCGAGGCTGTGCGGCGTGTCTTCCTGGCCGATCACGCGCAGGCACAGGCTGGTGCCGTTGAAGAAGCCGCGCTGCGCATCGAGCCAGGCGGTGCGCACCGAGTTGTCATAGGCGCAGACCTGATAGCTCAGCGTCAGCGGCACGCCGGCCGCGCAGTCGATCTGCCAGCGCTGCTTGTCGAGCTGGCGCACGGCGACGGCTTCGCCCGCCTGCGTTGCCTGCAGGCCTTGCAGGTTCTTGGCGAACTCGCGCACCAGATAGCTGCCCGGAATCCAGACCGGCAGCGCGACCTGCTGCTGCGCGGTCGGGGCCTGCACGCGCAGCTCGATCGCGAACAGATGGGCGTGCAGGTCCTGCGCGCTGACGTGATAGTGAACGTCGGCAGGAAGGGTGGCGGGGGCGGCAGGGTGCTTGGTGGGCATGGCGTGATGGTTAGGCGCAGGGCCCCTGGACGCATGCAATGCCGTGCCCGGAGCCGCGGGGAGAAAAGGCGCTGGGCGCTCGCGCGCCCGGCGATCATTGGGCCGAGAGGTGCTTTTCGACGTCGGCGGCGCTGATCGCGCCCGGCACGCGCGCGTTGTTGGCGAAGATCAGCGTCGGCGTGCCGGTGATCTTGTACTTGCGGCCGAACGCCAGATTGCGCTGCAGCGCCGCGGTGTCGCAGCTCGCCGGCGGCGTGGCCTTGTCGCGCAGCATCAGGTCATGCCAGGCCTGTACCTTGTCCTTGGCGCACCAGATGTTGCGCGACTTCTCGGCCGAATCGGGGCTCAGGATGGGGTAGAGGAACAGGTGGATGGTGACGTTGTCGACTTTCTGCAGGTCGCGTTCGAAGCGCTTGCAGTAGCCGCAGTTCGGGTCTTCGAACACCGCCATCTTGCGCGCGCCGTTGCCGCGCACGATGGTGAACGCATCCTTGAGCGGCAGCGCTGCGAAGTCGACCGACGTCAGCTGGTTGATGCGGTCCTCGGTCAGGTTGCGCCGCGCCTTGGTGTCTATCAGTTCGCCCTGGATCAGGTAGTTGCCCTTGGCATCCGTGTAGAACAGGTCGGTGCCTATGCGCACTTCGAACAGCCCGGCCATGGGCGTGGGCCGCACTTCCTCGATCTTGTCGAGCTGGGGAATGCGCTCGGTCAGCGTCTTGCGCAGGCCGGCGTCCTGGGCCTGGGCCGTCATGCCGACGGACAAAAGAGCAGAGGCCAGCAGGGAAAAAATCAGTTTCATAGCAAGTGTTCCGTAGTCATTGAGGGGCAGGGCGCTGCAGGCCGGGGCCTGCGTCGCGCCCTCAGGCCCCGAGTCCCATGGCCTGGCGGGCCATCCAGTTCTTGATCGGGCCGCTGTGCTCGAAGCCTTTCATGCCCCAGTTGCGCAGCGCCTGCAACGGCGCCTCGCGGCGCGTGAACAGCTGCTGCAGGCCGTCCATGGCCAGTCCCATGGGAGCGAGCGCGGCCTTGCGCTCGCGCTCGTAGCGGCGCAGCAGGCGGTTGTCGCCCGTGCTGCGCCAGGCGTCGCGCTGCTGCAGCACGCGCGCCAGCGCCTGGGCATCGCCCAGGCCCAGGTTGAGACCCTGGCCGGCCAGCGGGTGGACGTTATGCGCGGCGTCGCCGACCAGCACCCAGCTGCGGCCGTCTGGCGACGCACCGCTCCAGCGGTCGGCCATGGCCTGCTGCAGCGGCCAGTTCAGGCGCTCGCTGGCCAGCGTGAGCCGGCCCAGCGCGCCCTGGCTGATGTCTTCGAGCCGCTGCGTGAATGCCTCGGGGCTGGCGTTCATCCAGGTGTCGACGTTTTCCTGGTCTATGGACCAGACCACGGCCACGGTCTGGCCTTGCGGGCCGTCGAGCGGCAGCAGCGCGAGAATGCCTTCGGGCGCCAGCCACTGGCGCGCGCTTTCGCCGTGCGGCAGCTCGCAATGCAGGCGCGTGGCAATCGCATGCTGGCCATAGGGCACGACGGAAAACTCGACACCGAACTCGGCGCGCGTGCGGCTGGCCCGGCCTTCGCAGACGGCCGTGAGCGGCGCGGCCACGGGCGCGTCGACGACTTCGACCAGCGGCTGGTAGCGCACGGCTTCGCCCAGCCGGGTTTCCAGCGCGGGCACGTCGACGATCCAGGCCAGCGCATCGACGTCCTGGGCCTGGGCATCGAAATGCACATTGCCGTCGAGATCGCCATGCACTTCCATGTGCCGCACGGCCGTCGCGTGCTGGGCGTCGGGCCAGCTGCGCAGCGAATCGAGCAGCTGGCGCGAGGCCGCGTTCAGCGCATAGGCGCGCACGTCATGGTGGCCCGCGGGCGGCGTAGGCGACGCGACCAGCGCGACGCGCAGGCGTTCACGGGCGAGCAACAGGGCCAGGGTGCGGCCGACGATGCCGGCCCCACGAATACAGATGTCAAAGGTTTGCGCCATGTTGGGGATTGTAGGAGGCTGTGTATTCCTCGGTGCCCGGCGCAGAATGCGCGCCGCAAATATTGGGAAAAATGGGAGCCATGGCTTGTATAGACAGGTCTGGGCGCAGAACGTTCCCGTGAACCGCTGTTGACGCCATGGCGGGGTTTTTGCCGGGCCTGGGCATGGAATGTTGTGCATAGAATGTCCGTGGAAGACGATGCCCGCTGGAGTTCCACCTTGCGGGCAGCGTCTCTGCGACCAGGGCCGCCAGGGCCGGAACTGGACACACCGTCCTTCATTCCAATCCCCTGCGCGGCGCTCTCGATGCGGCGGCGTTCGCACCTGCCATGGCCCTTCCCGCAAGGCCCCCGCAGGATGTGCGGCCCGCAGTTTTCTGCCGGCGGGCAATGCGCGCAAGACGCGCGGGCCCGGCCATCACCGAGGCACCTGCCTCCATTCCATTCGCTGATCAGACGCCGACACGGTCCAGTGCAGCGCTAGCTTTGCGCCTTTGCAAACGGGCCGGACTGCGATCCGTCCAGCGAACACCAAAGGAGAATTCATCATGCGCTGCAACCCACCCCGGCTTCTGGCCTGTGCAGTCCTTGGCACCCTTGCGGCCACCGTGCCCGCCTGGGCGCAATCCTCGGTATCGATCAACGGGCTGCTCGACGCCGGCGTCTATCGCGGCTTCGACGGCGTCAATCAACTGGGCACGATACAGCGCAGCAATGTGGCGATCTCGGGATTCGAAGATCTGGGCGGCGGCCTCAAAGCCGTGTTTCGCCTCGGCACGCGCCTGGAACTCGATACCGGCAACACCGAAGGCGCGGGCTTCAAGCCGTTCTGGCACGACGAATCCACCGTGGGCCTGCAGGGCAGCTGGGGCACGGTGCGCGTGGGCCGGGCGTTGACGGCAATGTGGGCCCAGGACTGGAAGTTCGATCCCTGGGCCAACTTCAACCGCATCGCCTCGCCCGCCTGGTACCAGTGGCATGCGCTCACGCCCAGCGATCCATTCGGCAACAACGGCACGGCCGAGTACGGCCGCATCAACAACGGCATCTTCTACGATTCGCCCCAGATCGCCGGTTTCACGCTGCGCCTGAGCGCTTCGCCCGAGCGCCAGACCGCGCTGGGCGCGACCGGGCGGCCCTATTCGGTGGTGGTGGAATATGACCGCCAGGCCGTGGCCGCGATGGCCGCGCTCGAGCGCAACAGCCTGGGCGACAAGAACGCCTTTCTCGCCGGCAAGTACCGCTTCGGCAGCGCGGCCGTGATGCTGGCCCACGACTTCAGCCGCAATGCGGCCAATGTCAGCGAGTCGCGCGCGACCACGCTGGGCGGCACCTACCAGATGGGCGCGACCACGCTCAAGGCCGGTTTCGGCCACCAGCGACTGAACCAGGACACCAACCGCTTCGTCTCGGTGGGCGCCGATTACGCGCTGTCCAAGCGCACCACGCTGTACGCAAGCCTTGGAAACAAGCGCGATGCGCATGTCGAATCGCGCACCGCTTTCGGTGTCGGAATGTCGCACGCATTCTGAGTGCGGCCCCGTGGCCGGCCATGCCCGCAAGGCATGGCTGGCAGGGATATGCGCCAAGCCCTTAAAATACCGGGTTTGTCCCAAGATTTCCAGAAAGCCCTGCCATGAGCCTGAAATGCGGCATCGTGGGCCTGCCCAATGTGGGCAAGTCCACCCTCTTCAATGCACTGACCAAGGCCGGCATTGCGGCCGAAAACTACCCCTTCTGCACCATCGAGCCGAATACCGGCGTGGTCGAAGTGCCTGATCCGCGGCTCAACCAGCTCGCCGAGATCATCAGCCCCGAGCGCATCGTTCCGGCCATCGTCGAGTTCGTCGACATCGCCGGCCTGGTCGCGGGCGCGAGCAAGGGTGAAGGCCTGGGCAACCAGTTCCTGGCCCACATCCGCGAAACCGACGCCATCGTCAACGTGGTGCGCTGCTTCGAGGACGACAACGTGATCCACGTGGCCGGCCGCGTCGACCCTATCTCCGACATCGAAGTCATCCAGACCGAACTGTGCCTGGCCGACATGGCCACGGTGGAGAAGGCGCTCAACCGCCACAGCAAGGCTGCGAAGTCGGGCAACGACAAGGACGCCGCCAAGCTGGTGTCGCTGCTCACTCCCATCCTGGCCGCACTCAACGAAGGCAAGCCCGCGCGCGTGGTGCCGGTCTCCAAGGAAGATGCGCCGCTGCTCAAGCAGTTCTGCCTGATCACCGCCAAGCCCGCGATGTTCGTCGGCAACGTCAGCGATGACGGCTTCGAGAACAATCCGTTGCTCGACCGCCTCAAGGAATACGCGGCCGCCCAGGGCGCGCCCGTGGTCGCCATCTGCGCCAAGATGGAAGCCGAGATGTCGGAAATGAGCGATGAGGATCGCGACATGTTCCTCGCCGAAATGGGCCAGGACGAACCCGGCCTGAACCGCCTGATCCGCGCGGGCTTCCGCCTGCTGGGCCTGCAGACCTACTTCACCGCCGGTGTGAAGGAAGTGCGCGCCTGGACCGTTCCCGTCGGTGCCACCGCACCCCAGGCCGCGGGCGTGATCCACGGCGACTTCGAGCGCGGCTTCATCCGCGCCCAGACCATTGCCTTTGACGACTTCATCGCCTACAAGGGCGAGCAGGGCGCCAAGGACGCGGGCAAGATGCGCGCCGAAGGCAAGGAATATGTGGTCAAGGACGGCGACGTGCTGAACTTCCTGTTCAACGTCTAACTTCAGACTGTTGCCTCATGCGGTTGCATGGGGCCTCAAGAAACCCCGCAAGTCATTGATTTGCGGGGTTTTTTGTTGCTTGCACTGCGCACGCCGGTATATGCGAAAGGTCAGCAACCTAGCCAAATTAAAGAGTTTTTGAATGAACGAAGCGGCCATGAAACACATGTAGGCATGTATTCCCAAGCGGAGCTCCAATTTAGTTAGATTGACCTATTTGCAGGCACTTACTATCAATTAATCCGCTCTGCTGGCGCGAAAAGACCATCTGATTGAAGTCGCCGCAGATGACGATGGGTAGATCATGAGGAACATGGCCCAGCCTCGTCTGAGTGACAGGCGTAGCACATCGCGCAAGGAATGAATTTTTTCCGGAATGTTCAAATCAATGCAGAAAAAATCTAAAAATCCCGGTGCTCGACACAACGTGTCGCAACGACCACTTATAGTTACATTCATTAAATCACTCACCAGTTTTTGAATGTCCGCTTTCCAGTCGGTAGATACAGAGTCGAAAGGCGAGAAGCTGGCCCAGCGCATTTCTCATATTCTGGCGCGGCTGCATCAAGGCGATGCGCTTGAAAAGCATCAGCTTGCCGAAGATTTTCAGGTGGATGTGCGTACGATAGAACGCGATCTCGGGGAGCGCTTGCGCGGCATTGTCGAGCGCGATGAAGATGGGCGCTGGCTTCTTGCACGGTCAGCCCGCAGCAGCATCCCCGCCAGGCACTTGCACGGATATGCGCGCCTGTCAGGAACGGAGCAGCTGTTTCCCGACAATAGTCTGCGTTATCTGCTGGAGCAGCTCCATACCCCGGAGCAGCAGCGTCCCATGCACGTGCAACCCATTGCGCAAGAAGATCTGCGCCCCCGCACGCAGGAATTTTCCCGGCTGCAGGTTGCAACCGAACTGCATCAAGTTTGCCGCTTCAGCTACAAAGCCAAGGCACGCCAGGTGCAGCCGTACCGGCTGATCCACAAAAATGGTGTTTGGTATTTGGCCGCGGAAGAGGGGGAAAAGCTGAAGAACTTCAGCGTCGCGTTGATTGAAGGCTTGCATGTCGACGAGACCAGTACCTTCCTTCCCAAGCGTGCTCACATCGACTACATCAATACTAAGGACGATGTCTGGTTCACCACCGATACCACGGAAGTCTTGCTGCGCGTGAGTCCGGAAATCGCCCATTACTTCACCCGCCGTCCCCTGCTGCCCCAGCAGCAGCACCGTGAGGACCCCGATGGTTCGATATTGGTCACTACCCATATCAACCATATCAATCAACTGCTGCCTGTCGTTCGCTACTGGTTGCCGAACGTGCGCATCGTCAAGCCGCTGGAGTGGCATGAGGCACTTATGACAGGGCTGAAAGAAGCGCAGAAGAAGTGGGCATCCGACTAAGCCCCTGTCAGATCCCGACGATAAAAACCAGATTCATGGTCATTTAGTAATCAACAATTCCAAGGCGTCAGCATGCTAAAAGCACAACAGAATTTCCTGAACTATTTGAGCGCTATTGAGTGCGCATTGCAAAAAAACCAGTCTGCTGCACTGAAGCTGGGTATAAATGTAGAGCCAATAAGCCAGTTGGCGGCGTCCATCCGCAGCAAGGAACTTCTGGTGCCGGTAGTAGGCGCATTCAGCGCAGGAAAATCCTCCCTGCTCAATGCGATTCTTGGCAATCAATTGCTGCCCGTCGCGATCACGCCCGAAACGGCCATTCCCACCGAACTGCGCCATGATGTCCGTGAGCGGCTACAGGTGTTTTTTACCGATAAACACACTGAAGAGTTACGGATCGAAAATCTACCCCAGTTGCAATCCCGCGCCGCAGAAATCGACTGCGTACGCCTGTATCTCAATAATGATGCGCTGGCTGCCCTGGCTCCCCTGGTGCTGGTTGACATGCCCGGCTTCAATTCTCCGCTGGACTCCCACAACAAGGCCATTGCCCGCTATATCGGCGAAGGCGCACATTATTTGTTTGTGGTCAGCGTGGAAGAAGGCACGCTGCACAGCTCCACCCTGAATCGCATCGATGAGATATCCCACCTGGGTCGCAGCTTCTCGATCTGCGTCAACAAGGCTGATCTGCGCACGCCCGCCGATGTGGAAGCCATTTGTGCCCACATCGGCCAGCGCCTGGAAGACGATGGCCTGGAGGCCAACGTTTGTGCAGTCAGTCAGCGCAACGCCGCATCGGTGCAGGCCATGCTTTCGAGCATCGACCCCGAGGTACTTTTCACCACGCTGTTTCAGCCAGCGCTAGAGCAGCAGCAACGTGCCCTTGACGGTGTGCTGAAAGCAGCAACAGATGGCCTGCAGCGTGATCAGGCGGACAACGACAGGCATCTGGACGAAATGACGCAAGCTTTGCTGGCGTTGCAGCAGGAGCAGAAGCAGAATACCACTGCGCTGCTTGGTGCTGACCTGGTTTCCCATACAGATGACATTCTGCAGAATGTGCGGCATCGACTTGAGCTTGCCGTCGATAGCATGGCCCAGGTCGTGCTGCGTGGCGGCCACGACGAACTGTCACGCATCGTTTCCGATGAAGTGCGCAGCGGCCTGATCGAAGGTGCCCGACTGGCAACGGACCATATGTCTGCACAGATGGTCGATGATTTCAGCCAGCGTGCTGCAAGCAGTCTGCGCCCAGAAGTCCACGTGTCGAAAGATTGGACCGACGGATTGCTGCAGCAGCTCCAATCGGAATTGCTGCCCGCTCTGCTTTCATCCATGGGCAGTATCTCCGGCAAGGGCGGCGACGTGCGTTCCCGCGTGTTGGGGGTGGCATCCGTTGTAGGCACGCTTGTGCCTCACCCGATTCTCAAGGTGGCGCTGACCTTGTTGCCCTTGGTGCTGGGAAGCGTTTTCGGGAAAGTCAGCGAAGGCCAAAAGCTCGAAAAAATCAAGGAAGCGCTGCGCAATCAGGTGCTGCCCGACATCGATAGGCGCCTGCGCCCGGAGGTTCAGCTCTTTTTGCAGTCCGCTCAGCAGCATGCGCTGAAGCTGGTTGCCGACGCCTTCGAGGAACAGATAAAGCAGCAGAAAGAAGCGCTGTCTCAGGCATCCATCGAAAGAAAAGCCGGCGGCAAGGATGCGCTCCTTGGCGCGCTTCAGCAAACACGCAGCGAGCTGAAGGCCCTCGCCGAAGACTATCTCTAAATCCAGGATTGCAGGAAAGTACCCATGACGCTTGAACAACGTGTGGAGCAGCTGGCGAGCCGTCTCCAGAAACTGAACGATCTCATCGCCCAGGAAAAATACCAAGATCTGATCAGGGGACTGCGGCTGCATACGCCGGTCTCGCAAGAAAACAAAGATTCCGACCCGCGCTCGGTGGATGAATTGCGCCAGAAATTCAAGGCTGACATTCAGCAGAGTGGGCGTCTTCGAGTCGGAATCATCGGCCGCGTGAAGGCAGGGAAATCGTCGCTGCTCAATGCGCTGCTGTTCGATGGCAAGGAAGTACTGCCCAAAGCCGCGACACCGATGACCGCATCGCTGACCGTGCTGGGTTATTCCGCGACGCCATATGCTGAGGTTGAGTTCTTTGGGCAGGACGACATCGAGAACATGCGCGAGCGCGCGCTCGACTATGACCGGGAATTCGAGCTCCGCGTAAAGGAACGACTGGAGAAAACCCAGGCCCGGGTTCCGCGCCTCGGGGCCCGCTCGGCCCAGGCCGCGCTAGACCCTGAGCGCATCAAAGCTGCCGTGCGCCGTGAACTGGATGAGGACCCAGCACTGGGCGGCAGCAAGAAGCTGTTTGACGATATCCAGAGCGCAGCTGTTCGTCCACCCAAGGCTCCTTTGCGCATCGAAGGGAAGGAGACAAAGACACTGTTGGGCAAGCTGGGCGATTACGTAGGTGCTCAGGGAAAGTTCACGCCATTCACCAAATGCATGTCGATCTACTTGCCACTGGAAGCGCTGAAGAACCTGGAAGTGGTGGACACGCCTGGTGTGAACGATCCCATCATCTCGCGCGAAAAGCGCACGTTTGACGAATTGCACAAATGCCATGCCGTATTTGTCGTCAGTCCCTCGGGGCAGTTCCTGAACCAGCAGGATTTGAATCTGATGCAACGCCTGGTCAAGCAGGATGGCGTGGAAGAAGTTTTTCTGGTTGCGAGCCAGATCGACAGCCAGATGTTCAGCAGCGTGCATGAGCAGCACAAAGGCTGTCTGCCAGATGTACTGAAAGCGCTGCATGACACCCTTGCGCAGCAGGCTCGCCAGACGCTGCCTGCTCCCCAGGAAGGCAGCAAGGGGCTGGACACGCTCAAGCATGAACTCGATTCACGTCTGGTCGTGACGTCCAGCGTAGCCTATACGCTGTCCAACCAGCCAGAAGCGACCTGGGACGACAATGCACGCCATATCCACGGCATGTTGCGCCATAGTTATCAAGCGGAATTTGCGCAGTCCATGGAAGCTGCCCGTCCGCACTTAGACTCCATTGCCGGCATCGTGCAGACCCATGCCTTGCTCGATCAGGTGCGCGGACGCAGGCAATCCATCATCGAGGGCAATCTCCAGTCGTTCCTGGATGCGCAGGAGAATGTGCTTCAGCAGCGGCTGAAACAGATTCCTGAGTTCCTTCGCAGACAGCGCGAGACCGTGGAAGCATCCGACGAGAAGATGCTGGAGCAACAGCGTCAAACCATGGGGCAAGTGTGCGTGAAGGGCGCTCGCGTGGTGGATACTGCCGTGAGCGCTGTGGCCAACGCCTTTGCATTGCGGCTGTCCGAGCACATGAATAAGGGCGTCAATACTGTGCTGCTCGGGTTGAGGAACGTTACCGAGAAAGCCAAAAGCACCGAGACCAACACTTACCGAGTTGATTCGGATGGGGCTTCTGCAAGTCTCAAGCGTGGTATCGGATGGTTGTTCAGACAGGACGATTGGGGAACGGAGCGCCGCACGGAAACCGTAGGCACCATCAGCGCCACAGCGATACGCACCGGATTGGACCGGGTGCATGCTGACCTATCCAGGAGTCTCAATGCTCCCTTGAACGCTGCACGTCAAACGCTCAGGCCAGAATTGGAGAAACGCATTCTCGGCGAATTGCGCAGCTCCAAGGATATTAACGATCACGATATCGACATCACGATACTGGCGCATTCTTGCCAGTCGGCCCTGCTTCATCTAAGGGGATTTGATGATCTCACCTTGCCGGCATTGCCTGATGAATTGCTGCAGAGCGGCACACTCAAGGGAAGCGCGGCAGAGCGCTATGTTGCTACAGCCCAAAAGTACTTCGCAAGCTTGCAAATTGCAGCCAATAAAGCAGCCCAAGAAATCACCGTGACTTTCGAGGATCGCCTCTGTACCGCAAAGATCGGAGAGCGGCTGTTTGAGAGTTTCCAGGACGAAATCCGGAAGCTGCAGCAGAAAATCAAGGAAAAGCAACTTACGCTACAGCGCTACGATAGCTTGCTTGCCGAGTTGAAGGACCTGAAATGACCGAGTCGTTGGAGCATGGTTTGTCTCCCGCACTCCAGCGACTGCAGCGATTCTGGCTATGGAAGCGCAGCGAATTGGTGCGCGAAGTTCAGCAGAAAGTTCAAGCGGCAGATGCACGCACGACGCGCTTGATCGCCGATTGCAGCGCCCTGCATGCTGATCTGGCAAAGGTGAACGCTGAGCAATTGCAACTGCAGTCTGCCCATGCAACACAGACCAGACAACTGAATGAGCGCAGCGTGGCCTACCAAAGCCTCTCTGCAGCCCATGCGCAATTGCTCGAAAAGGCGGGTGAACTTCGCCAGGAGTTTTCCGACCTGACGGCACGCCACACGGCATTGCAGACGCACCAGGAGCAAACCAGCGCGGCGTTGTGTCAATCGCAATTTGCGCACCAAACCTTAACTTCTGCCCACAAGCAGCTGCAGACAGAGCAGACGGCCCTGATGCAGCGCTTGGCTGAACGTGATGCCGAGTGTCTGCAACTTTCGGCCAAGCTTGCGGCCTTGGAGGAAACTCATGCCCAATTCCAGTCTGCATACGATGGGCTGACGATACGTCACAAGGCTTTGCAAGCTCAGCATGAGAGAACCAGCGCAGCGCTGTCGCAATCCGAGTCCGCGCTCCAGGAATTGGCGGCAGTCCACCGGCAACTGCAGACCGAGCATGCTGCTCTGCTGCAGCGATCGAATGAACGTGATGCCGAGTACCAGCAGCTGTCGATCACCTGCGACAGTCAATCGGCCCAGCTTGCAACATTGGCGCAATCGCATGCGCAACTTCAGGCCGAACATACAGGCCTAATGGGCGCCAACGAACGGGCACAGGAGCGCTATGAATTGGTGTGTTCCATCCTGAGTTGCGAGCCTGCTCACAACCCTGCGCTCCAGCGCCTCAAGGAATGGCTTGCCGCAGACTTCGTTCAATCTGTTCAACGGCTTGAACTGCCTGCCAAGGAAACTACCCATGCGCTGACCCAGGCCCAGGCCATCGCACAGCGCGTCGAATTGCTCAGCGATGCGCCCGCGCTGCGCGACAAGTTTCTTGTGGCAGTGGCGGGTGGCTTCAGCGCCGGGAAATCCTCTTTTGTCGCCAGCTTTATGGAATGCGAAGAGGCGTTGCTGCCAACGGGCATCAATCCTGTAACCGCCATTCCGACCTACGTGATGCCGGGGGAGCGTCTGGATATCAAAGGCCACACCTTCAAGGGCGGGCACACAACGCTCACACCGCAAGACTACGGCCGGCTGACGCATGAGTTCATTTCGGACATGGGTTTCAATATCAAGGAGATCATGCCCTACGTGGTGCTTCAGGCCCGCATGCCCATGTTCGAACACCTGGCCTTCATCGACATGCCCGGCTATAACTCGGCCGAGTCGGATGTCGTGGACACGGCTGCAGATCTGGAAATCGCCAGCACCACGCTGAGCGAGGCCGATGCCGTGCTCTGGCTCCTGGGCCTGGACAGCAGCGGAACCCTTCCCAACGATGAGATCACGTTCCTGCTCGAACATGTCGACGCCAGCAAGCCGCTGTATGTGGTTCTGAACAAGGCCGATTTGCGGCCCATCGGTGATGTCAGGCGGGTGATGCAGGAGGTTCGGAAGATCCTCGACAGCGAGGGTATTGCTTGCGAAGGCATCAGTGCCTATAGCGCGAGACTGAGCAAGGAACTGTGCCACCACGGTATGGGCATCGAAGACATGCTGGCGCAATGGGACCAGCATTCCTCTGCCGCTGCTGCAGTTCACAAGGAATTCGAGTTCTTGATGGATGGACTGGAGGCTGCATCGGAGGCCCAGCGGCGCAATATGCAGACGGCTCGGACGTTGCTGAAATCTCTGCAGCTCGATTTCTTTGAGCTGTCTGCGGGCCAAGAGGTCAATGCGGTAGCGTCATTTCCAGACTCCCATGATGAAAAAATGGATATCCGGACAGAGCGTTTGCGTGCGGAAGTGGAGGGCAGACTCCAGAAACTCGCACGAACGCTCAGCATCGAATCGAACGATGCGGTCACAGTTTTGGAAAATTCCCGAGAGCATGGACACGAACTATTGAGGCAAAGCTGCGGCGCGCGCAATCCGGCTGCCGCTGTAGCGCGTGGACATTGGGAGAATTGAGATGTACATGGACGAACAAGCTGCGGTCACGCACGATGACCGCTTCGACTTTGTGGCGCGAATTCTCGCAGCTGAGCCGCTATCGCACCAGGGCGTCACTGAGTTTCGTCACTTGCTGCAGGAAGACATGCGTGCCTTGCTCAGCGATGCGGAGGTGCCCAGCGCAGTTGTGGCGCAAGTGCTGTATCGCCTGCATGCCGTGGCCGATCGAATGGAGTTGATGACCAGCTCTCCTTGCGTGCTGGATAAGTGCGTAGTGGCCGTGGCCGGCGGGTTCAGCAGCGGCAAGTCCTCATTCATCTCCAGTTTCATGGACGGCGC
Organism: Comamonas sp.; assembly: GCF_036666375.1. Lineage (GTDB taxonomy): Bacteria > Pseudomonadota > Gammaproteobacteria > Burkholderiales > Burkholderiaceae_C > Comamonas. The sequence continues at coordinate 14,899 of NZ_JAVWWA010000071.1, forward strand.
AGCCATCAAACTGCCCGTGGGCATAGACCCGATGACTTCGATTCCCACGTATGTTGTCTCGGGCCCGCGTGGCACGATTCAGGGATACACCGACAAGGGTGGACTGATCGACATTCCTCTCGACCTGTATGCACGCCTTTCCCATCGATTTGTGCATAGCCTGGGATTCAATCTGCGCGACATACTCCCCTTTGCCGCCATTGAAACCCCACTGCGAGATCTGGAGCATGTGACATTCATCGATCTTCCAGGATATGACCCGGCGATGTCGGAAGGTGCATATACAGATGACGACAGCACGGTCGCGTTGGAGTTCCTGGCGCAGGCGCATGCGCTGATCTGGGTCATCGGCCTGGATGTCAACGGCACCATACCCAGCTCCGATCTCGATTTCCTTGGCTCTTTGCAATCGGAAAATTCCCAGGGAAAACCGCTGTACATCGTACTCAACAAGGCAGATTTGCGTCCGCCGGCGGAGCTCACTCCTGTTCTGGACAATGTACAGACATTGCTGAATGCAGAGGGCATTGCGTACGCAGGCCTGTGTGCCTATAGTTCCGCGCGCTCGACGCAGTTTCGCTACAGAGGCCAGCATCTCAAGACCTTTCTGCGTGAAATCGATCAACCGGTCAATGGGCGTGCGGATCTGTTGAAAGAGTTGAACGCCACGTTCCGCAGACTGTACGACGCCATGTCCAAAAACTCGCAAAAATCTGAGGAACTCGAAAATGCGGTCATCGCCCTGGAGCTTGATCTGCATGAGTTGGGGCTATATCGTGCCCGGCGCACGGTTTCCATGGAACAGGGCCGCGGACGTCGGCGCCCGCGAACACCGGGAGAGGTCGCGCAGTCGGCACAGGAACGGCTGGCCTATCTGAAAGAGCAGCTCCGAACCCTGGAGGTGGATGGTGCATTGGGAACGGCAAAGAGAATTGCGCAAGCCATGCGCATGGCGCTCAAAACCGTGTGATTTGCGGATTTATGAAGCAGATCTATTTGCCCGGTTGACCATGCCAGTCCCCGCACTTCCACGGCACTACCACTGCCCATCCTGCAGCTGGTGCATAACAACCTCTGCGCGCAGCGATGTGCTGATTCCAGGTCGCGACCATTTCTTTTCCTGCCCCAGGTGCGGACATGCGCCGCTGGATTCCCGCGCCGTGACCGGCATGCCTGCAGGAATGGCGCAGCTGATCAGCCGCGTGCAGCAGTGGCTCAAACGTTGACAAGCAGCCAGGGACAACCGCGACATCGGACTAGAAAATCATGACGGAACCTATATCCTCATCAACACTTTCGCCCACGCTGGCTGCATTGTTCCAGCGTCACCAGTCCCAGATTGCCCGGCAACGCACACCGTTTACGCTGCGCATGCATCGTGCGCTGAGCTGGCTGCAACGTGCCGAATCTGCAGCCGCAGACAACGATGTTGCGTTTATTTTCCAGTGGATAGCATTCAACGCGGCCTATGCGCAGGATCTGGGCGAGGGTAGCGGGGCGGTGGCCTCGGAGCGGCAGACATTCCGCAACTTCATTGCCGATGTGTGCGTGCTGGATAAGAGCAAGACGCTTTCGGCGCTCGTATGGCAGGTGTTCCCGGGGCCGATTCGCCTGCTGCTGGACAACCAGTATGTCTTCCAACCGTTCTGGGATGCACTGAACCATCCGCGCAGCGATGGCACTACGCCAGATCATTGGCGTGAAGCTTTTGACGACGCGCGCCAGCGCGTTCACCGGGCGCTGGCGCAGCAGGATACCGAGCGGGTTCTGTACGAGATTTTTGTGCGTCTTTACACGCTGCGCAACCAGTTGATGCACGGCGGATCGACGTGGAACAGCTCGGTCAACCGCGCACAGGTGCGCGATGGTCGCGCCCTGTTGACTCGGATTCTGCCGGTGGTGCTGGAGGTCATGATGGACCATCCGGCGCGGTTCGAGGGGCGTCCGTTTTATCCCGTGGTGCAGGAATAGGCGGCTGCTTTCAGAACCTTGTCCGTCACAAGGCATGGGGGCCATGCTGCGGCAGCCTCGTTGTCCGCGCGCTCACTTGGGCAGCAGCACCTTGTCGATCACATGGATCACGCCGTTGGACTGGTAGACATCGGCGATGGTCACCGTGGCCATGCCGCCCTTTTCATCGCTGAGCATGATCTTGGAGCCATTCGACTTGGCGACCAGCGTGCCGCCGCTGACGGTCTTGATGCTGGCCATGCCCTTGCCGTCCTTGATCATCTTGGACAGCGCTGCGGCATCCCATTTGCCGGCCACCACGTGGTAGGTCAGGATGTTGGTGAGCGCAGGTTTGTTCTCGGGCTTGAGCAGGGTGTCGACGGTGCCGGCGGGCAGGGCGTCGAAGGCGGCGTTGGTGGGAGCAAACACGGTGAACGGGCCGGGGCTCTTGAGCGTATCGACCAGGCCTGCGGCCTTGACCGCGGCCACCAGGGTCGTGTGGTCCTTGGAGTTGACCGCGTTGTCGATGATGTCCTTGGAGGCGAGCATGGGCGCGCCGCCGACCATCACATCCGCCATGGCGGCGACGGACGCTGCTGACATCACGAGGGCGAGACTGAACGAGGCGATCTTGCGGGTGGTTTGGGTCGATGTCATGGAAGGCTCCTTGGGTTGAATGAACAGCCAAATCGATTCGGCTGAAATGAATACGCAGCGACCCCGCGGCCTGGATTCAATAATTTTTCGGAAAATCACGCGGCGTGCCGGCAACGCCCGGGAATCCAGTACGCGCTGAATATTTTTCAAAATAGGTGAATCCAATCTCCTTGCTTGCTGCGTATCCAGTAGCAGCAAGGGATGCCGGCTTCTTTCCGGACAGGTGTGAACCTCTTCGATGCGGACATTTCTTGCCACACCGTGTGCTCTCAGCCGAAGGCGCACTCTCACGTTGGTACTCGCGTTCGACGCGAATCGAGAGGAATTTCCATGTCCGACGAATCAGTGTTGATAGGTGTCTTGCAAAAACGCGCGCAGAAGCTCGAAGATCGGCGCCATTTCTTCAGAAAGACCGGTGGCATGGCCGTCGGCATGGCGGGCGGCGCGATATTGACCGCCTGCGGCGGCGGCGGCGGTGATGCCATTGCCCAGGCCTCGGGGCCCACCGATGAAGAGATCCTGAACTTCGCGCTCAACCTGGAGTATCTGGAGTCGCAGTTCTATTACTACGCGGTGTTCGGCACCGGCCTGCCCGCCAATCTGCAAGGCGGCGTGGGCACGCAAGGCGCGGTCGTGGGCGGACGTGCCGTGTCCTTCCGTGATCCCGTGGTGGCCCAGTACGCCAAGGAAATCGCCCAGGACGAGCTGGCCCATGTGGAGTTTCTGCGCAAGGCGCTGGGCGCGGCGGCCGTGGCCCAGCCGCGCATCGACATCGGCGGCACGGACCCGAACGGCGCGTTTTCCGTGGCGGCGCGCGCCGCGGGCCTGGTCGGGCCGGGCGTGGCCTTCGATCCCTATGCGAGCGACGAGAACTTCCTGCTGGGCGCGTTCATCTTCGAGGACGTGGGCGTGACGGCCTACAAGGGCGCCGCGCCGCTGATCACCAACAAGACCTACCTTGAAGCTGCGGCCGGCATCCTGGCGGCCGAGGCCTATCACGCGGGTCTGGTGCGCACCGTGCTGTATGCCAAGGGGCTGGCAACGCCCGCATTGCGCGATGCGGCGGGCGCCATTTCCAATGCGCGCGACAGCCTCGACGGCTCCACCGATGCGGACCAGGGCATCACGGGCGACGCGACGACGTCCAACATCGTGCCCCTCGACGCCAACGGCATCGCCTACAGCCGCTCGCCGGGCGATGTGCTGAACATCGTCTACCTGAACAAGGACGCGGCGTCCAAGGGCGGGTTCTTCCCTGCAGGTGTCAATGGTTCGCTGGTGATGAGCAGCGCCTACGCCTGATGGCCGTGGCGGTCCGCCTGCGGGCGGACCATGGGTACGCACAAGTGTTGGTAGAAAAGGAGTTTTCCATGGCTTTCTCTTTCAGCCCTTCGTCACACAAGCCAGCGTCAAGGCGGTTGCGGTCCGTCACCATTGCCCGCCGCTGCGTGGGCGGCCTGATCATGCTGGCCGGTGCAAGCATTCTCACCATGGACATGATTGCGCTGGCTTCGGGCGCCCAGCACGCGCCCGCGTCTTCGCCCGCAGCGCGCAGCCTGGGTCCGCAATAAGCGCAGCCGGCCATGGATACCGTTGCCTGCGCAGACGCCGCCATGGAGCGCGGCGCCAACATTTCCCCGGGCCGGGATGCCCCGGTCTTTGCCAGCCTGCCGCAGGTGCACCGCAGCGTGCCGGTGCCGCGCGGCGCGGGCGCAACGCTCAACGCCAGGCGCGCGCTGGCCTTCGCCGGGCCGGGCTACATGGTGGCCGTGGGCTACATGGACCCGGGCAACTGGGCCACTTCTATCGCGGGCGGCTCGCAGTTCGGCTACGCGCTGCTGGCGGTGATCTTCGCTTCCAATCTGATGGCCATGCTGTTCCAGGCCGCGGCCGTGCGGCTGGGACTGGCCAGCGGCCGCGATCTGGCCCAGGCCTGCAGGGAGCAGTTCTCGCCGCGCATCAATCTGCTGCTGTGGTTCTTCTGCGAGATCGCGATCGTGGCCTGCAATCTGGCTGAAGTGCTGGGCATGGCCATAGGCCTGAACCTGCTGTTCGGCCTGCCGCTGATCGCGGGCGTGTGCATCACCGTGGTCGATGTGATGCTGATACTGGCGCTGCAAAGCCGCGGCTTTCGCTGCCTCGAGTCGGTGGTGATAGGCCTGGTGGCGCTGATAGGCCTGTGCTTTGCGGCGCAGCTGGTGTGGCTGCATCCACCGCTGGCCAGCGTGCTCGCGGGCTTCGTGCCGCGCGCGGAAATCGTCACCAATCCAGAGATGCTGTATCTGGCCGTGGGCATAGTCGGCGCCACCGTGATGCCGCACAACCTCTATCTGCATTCGGCCATCGTGCAGACGCGCGCGCACGACAAGAGCCTTGCCGGCACGCGCCAGGCGATACGCTACGCGACGCTCGATTCCACCGTCGCGCTGGGGCTGGCGCTGTTCGTCAACGCCGCCATCCTGGTCGTGGCCGCGGGCGCATTCAACCGCCCCGGCCAGGCGCCGGTGACCGAGCTTTCAGAGGCCTATCACCTGCTGTCGCCGCTGCTGGGTGTGGGCATGGCCAGCGCGGTGTTCGGCGTGGCGCTGCTGGCCTCGGGCCTGAGCTCCTCGGTCACGGGCACCCTGGCCGGGCAGATCGTGATGGAAGGCTTTCTGCAGATACGGCTGTCGCCCGCCTGGCGCGCGCTGCTGACGCGGCTGATCGCCATCGTTCCCGCGGTGATTGCCACGGCCTGGTATGGCAGCGCGGGCGCGAGTGCCCTGCTGGTTTTCAGCCAGGTGGTGCTGAGCCTGCAGTTGCCGTTCGCCATCGTGCCGCTGCTGCTGTTCACCACGCGCCGCAAGGTGCTGGGCGAGCTGTGCTTCGGGCGCAGGATGTCGATTGCGCTGTGGGGCTGCGCCGCCGTGGTGGTCTCGCTCAATCTGTGGATGCTGCAGCGGCTTTTCTGGGCCTGAGGCCCTGCCGCTTCAGCCGTGGCGCTTCTTGTCGGCGCACGCAAAGCCGAAGATCACCAGGCCACCCAGCGCCAGCAGCATGCCGACCCAGCCCGTCGATTCCCAGCCCAGGCCCAGCGAGATGGTGATGCCGCCCAGCCAGGCGCCCAGCGCGTTGGCGAGATTGAACGCCGAGTGGTTGAGCGCCGCGGCCAGGGTCTGGGCCTCGCCTGCGACATCCATCAGCCGGATCTGCAGGGCCGGGCCCAAGGCAACGGCCGTGCCCACGAGCAGCACATTGAACGAGCCCAGCCACAGATGGTGGGAAGTGAAGCAGAACAGCAGCAGCACCGCGCCCGACCAGGCGAGCATGCCGCCAATGGTGGGCATCAGCGCCTTGTCGGCGAGGCGCGAGCCGACCAGATTGCCGGCCACCATGCCCACGCCGAACAGCGCCAGAACGAAAGGCACGCCCTGCTCGGGCAGGCCCGCAAGATTCATCAGCGTGGGCTTGACGTAGCTGAATACCGAGAACATGCCGCCAAAGCCTATCGCCGCAATGCCCAGCGTGAGCCATACCTGCTTGCTGCGCAGCGCGCCCAGTTCGCGCCAGGGGCTGGCGTCGGCGGGCGCGGGCAGGGCGGGAATCCAGCGCCAGACCAGGGCCACCGCGAGCACCGCGATCGCACCGACCAGGGCAAACGCCGCGCGCCAGCCCAGCCACTGGCCCAGGCCCGCGGCCAGCGGCACGCCGACCAGCGTGGCAATGGTCAGTCCCAGCATCACATAGCCCACGGCCTGGGCGCGCCGCCCGGGCGGCGCCAGATGCGCGGCGACCAGCGCCGCGACGCCGAAGTAGGTGCCGTGCGGCAAACCGCTGAAAAAGCGCATCAGCACCATGTTGGCATAGCCCGGCACCACGGCGCTGGCGAAATTGCCGATCGCGTAGAGCAGCATCAGCGCCATCAGCAACTGGCGGCGCGGCATGCGCGCGCCCAGCACCGCGAGCACCGGCGCGCCTATCACCACGCCCAGCGCATAGGCGCTGATCAGATGGCCTGCGGTTGGAATGGAGACGCCCAGGTCCTGCGCGGCATCGGGCAGCAGTCCCATGATGACGAATTCGCCCGTGCCTATGCTGAAGCCGCCCACGCCCAGCGCAAGCAGGGCCTTGAGAAACGAGCGATCGGCGCTGCCGGCCACGCTTGGCGAAAGGGTTGTGACGGGACTGTTCATGTGCGGGAAAGACGAGAGGCTCCGGCCGCGCGAAACCGGTATCAGATGCGGGCGGCAAGGCAGAAAGGGACGCCCGCAGCGCAACGCGCCACGGGCTATTCGCAAGTTTACATTTGCCTGGGGATTACCCTTGGAGGTCGGCGCTGGACGACTGCGTTGTCTTCAGGGGCAAAACGCCTCACTCGGGCAGGCCATCGACATCCTGCGCGCCGGGCACCAGCCGCTCGCGCAAGGTACGCAGGATTTCCGCGGACAGCGCGGGATTGCCCGCCGCGGTCGCGCGCGCCAGCACCAGCGCGCCTATCATGCTGCTGAGCATGACCATGGTCTGGGCGCGCTTTTCCGCCGGCTCGCCTTCGAGCACGCGCATGAAGCGCTGGATATTGCGCTCCACGCCCTGGGCAAACACTTCGGACATTTCAGGGCCGGCGCGCGCTGCGTCGGTGGCGAGCGCGGCCGCGGGACAGCCTTCGCCGGGATGGTCGCGGTGATTGACCGAAAGGTAGCTGTCGACCATGGCCTGGAGCTTGGCGGTCGCGGACGCGTTGCCATCCTGCTCGAGGCCGTCGAGCGGCGTGATGGTCCACTCGAAAGCGCGCAGGCAGGCTTCTCGCGCCAGCGCGTCCTTGGATGCGAAATGCCGGTACAGGCCGCCATGCGTGAGACCGGCATCGCGCGTGATCTCCGCGACGCCGACGCCGCTGAGCCCTTTTTCGCGGTACAGACGGGCAGCGGCGTCGACTATGCCTGCGCGGTTTTCTGCGGCTTGGGTTTTGCTGACCTTCATGGCTTAGATGATACCCATCATCAAAAATAAATTATGATGATTGCCGTCATCAATAGAGCCTGGCCCGGCATGACATGGGCCGGGCGCGTGAAAGGTGTTGTATGGGTCGACGTGTCGTAATCACCGGTTTGGGGCTGGTTTCTCCTTTGGGCGCCAATGTGGAGCTGGCCTGGCAGCGACTGCTTGCCGGGCAGTCGGGCCTGCGCGCGCTCGATCCCGCGATCAGTGCCGGCACGGGCGCGGCCGTCGCGGGACGTGTGCCGGGGCTCGATGAAGACCCCGAGGCGGGCTGGAATCCCGAAGCCGTGATTTCTGCCAAGGAACTGCGCCGGCTCGACCGCTTCACGGCGTTCGCGCTGGGCGCGGCCGACCAGGCGCTCGCGCATGCGCAGTGGCAGGATGCCACGGCGGCGCAAAAGGAGCGCGCCGCGACCATCATAGGCTCGGGCGTGGGCGGCTTCGGCACCATCGTCGACGCCGTGCGCACCACCGACGGCAAGGGGCCGCAGCGGCTGTCGCCGTTCACGGTGCCGGCATTTCTCGCGAATCTCGCCGCCGGCCAGGTATCGATACGCCACCAGTTGCAAGGCCCGATAGGCGCGCCGGTCACGGCCTGCGCCGCGAGCATCCAGGCCATGGGCGATGCGGCGCGGCTGATACGCAGCGACGAAGCCGACATGGCCTTGTGCGGCGGCAGCGAAGCCACCATCGATCGCGTGGCCCTGGGCAGCTTTGCCGCGGCCAAGGCGCTGTCGAATTCGGGCGCCGACAACCCGGCAACGGCGTCGCGGCCGTTCGATGCGGCGCGCGACGGCTTCGTGATGGCCGAGGGCGCGGGCCTGCTGGTGCTCGAATCGCTCGAACATGCGTTGGCGCGCGGCGCGACGCCTTTGGCCGAAGTCGTGGGCTATGGCACATCGGCCGATGCCTACCATGTGACTTCGGGCCCCGAAGACGGCTCGGGCGCGGCGCGTTCCATGCTGGCCGCATTGCGCCAGTCCGGGCTGCAGCCCGGCGACATCCAGCACCTGAATGCCCATGCGACGTCCACGCCCGTGGGCGACAAGGGCGAGCTCGCAGCCATTCGCAAGGTGTTCGGCACGGGCCGGGGCCCTTCGATCACGGCGACGAAATCGGCGCTGGGCCACATGCTGGGCGCGGCTGGCGGCGCGGCCGCGATCTTCACGGTGCTCGCCTTGCGCGACCAGATCGTTCCTCCGGTGCTCAACCTCGAGAACCCCGATCCCCTGGCCCAAGGCCTGGACCTGGTCATGGGCCAGGCCAGGCCCCAGGCCATAGAGCACGCGATGCTCAACGGCTTTGGTTTCGGCGGCGTCAATGCGACGCTGATCCTGAAGCGATTCGCGCACTGATCGCGTCCGCCGCGCTCTGCGGACGGCGCAGCATGAAGACCACGGCGGCGGCCGTCAGCACGGCCAGACCCGCGAGCAGCTGCAGCACCTGGATGAAGGCTTGGGCATAGCTTTGCGCCAGCAGCGCGGCCTGCGGGCCCAGCAGCGCCGCGCCCGCCTGCAGCTCGCCCAGCGCCGCGCGCCCCGATGCCTCGAGCAGGGCCTGGGGTGGGACCGATGCGCCGATCTGCGCGGCCAGCCGCTGCTGTATCAGCCCGGCGAGCAGCGCGCTGACCACGGCGATCGCCACGCCGTCGGCGCTCACGCGCACGGTGTTGAACAGCCCCGTCGCCATGCCCACGCGCTCGGGCGCGACGCCGCTCACCGCGAGACCATCCATCAATCCCCAGGGCAGGCCTATGCCCACGCCTATCAGCAGCAGCGGCGCGTGCAGTGCCGCGCCTGCGCCCTGGCCGAACGCCTGGGCCAGCCAGGCCAGCCCCGCGCCGACCAGCAGCAGGCCCGCGCCCGACAGCGTGCCCGGCGCAAACCAGCGCGTGAGCAGCGCGGCGGCGAAGGGCACGACCAGCAGCGGCGCCGCGAGCCAGACCATCATCTGTCCGGCCTGCAGCGCGCCGTAGCCGTCTATGCCTATGAAACGGCTGGGCAGCAGCACGATCAGCACGATGAACAGAAAGGCCGGCGACGCGGCCAGCGCCTGCACGCCCAGCACGCCGGGGTCGCGCAGAAAATCCAGTTCGAGCATGGGACGCGCGGCGCGCTTTTCAATGGCCGCGAACGCGGCGAACATCGCGGCGCTGGCCAGCAGGCAGGCAATGACCGTGGCATCGCCCCAGCCTTGTTCGGGCACCAGCAGCATGCCGTAGGTGAACAGTCCCAGCGCCAGCGTGAAGCTGATCGCGCCGGGCCAGTCGAGCCCGCCCCGGGCCGCGGGGAGATCGCGCGAAGCGCTGGCCGCGACCAGCAGCCAGCCGAGCACGCCGACCACGCCGGTCGCGTGGAACACGCCTTGCCAGCTGCTGATTTCCACCAGCCAGCCCGAGATCAGCGGGCCGAACGCCAGGCCCAGGCCGAACGTCGTGCCCAGCAGGCTGAAAGCGCGGGCCCGCGCCCGGCCTTCGAACAGCGGCGCGAGCGAGGACATGGCGGCGGCGAAGGCCGCGGCGCCGCCCAGACCCTGCAGCAGGCGCAGCAGATCGATCCACAGCACGCTGGGCGCGAAGGGAATGGCGAAGGTGCACAGGCAGAACCAGGCCAGGCCGATCAGCCAGATGCGCCGCCGTCCATGGAGATCGGTCAGGCTGCCGGCGACCATCATCGCGCCGCCATAGCTCAGGATGTAGCCGTTCATGATCCAGGCCAGTTGCGCGGAGCTGCCGCCCAGTTCGTGGCTGATCGCGGGCAGCACCACGGCCGGGCCCGTGAAGCACAGCGGGATCAGCAGGGCGGTGAGGCAGGCGGCCAGCAGCTGCAGCCAGCGCAGGGCTGCAGGGGAAAAAATCGAAGACATGAAGAAATTTCGCCAGAGAATTTGCAGGGATTGCCGGCAGCGCGCAGGCGCTGCAGCAGCAGAGGGCCGTAGGTTAGGCGTGCATGGGTAAAAGAAAAACCGGCTACATTTCCGAATACTTAGGACATGGATGTCTTGAATAGAGCAATGTCATGATGGAAAACCTGGGCAGCATCGGTATCTTTGTGCGCGTCGCCGAACGCCTGGGCTTTTCGGCCGTGGCGCGCGATCTGGGGGTTTCGCCTTCGGCCGTGGGCAAGGCCGTGGCGCGGCTCGAAGAGCGGCTGGGCGTGCGCCTGTTTCACCGCAGCACGCGCACGCTGGCGCTGACGGCCGAAGGCGAGAAATTCCTCGAACGCTGCCGCCGCATCCTGTGCGAAGTCGAGGCCGCGGAACTCGAGATGACCCAGGCCAGCGCCGCGCCGCGCGGCAAGCTGCGCGTGAGCCTGCCGCGGCACAGCGGACTGTTCGAGCCCGTGATCGCCGAGTTCATGCGCCGCTATCCCGCAGTGGAACTGGACCTGGATTTTTCCGACCGCATGGTCGACGTGATCGGCGACGGCTTCGATGCCGTGGTGCGCACCGGCGTGCTTGCCGACTCCGGCCTCAAGCGCCGCCGCCTGGGCAGCTTCCGGCGCGTGCTGGTCGGCTCGCCCGACTACTTTGCCGCGCATGGCCGGCCGCAAAGCCCGGCCGAACTGCAGTCGCATATCTGCCTGCATTACCGCTATCCCAGCACGGGCCGGCTCGAGGCCTGGCCGCTGCCGCCCGCACCCGATGAAGCCCTGCCCGAGCTGCCGCAGTCGCTGGTCTGCAACAGCGTTGAAATGCGCATCCACCTGGCTTTGCACGGCCAGGGCATTGCCTGCCTGCCCGATTTCATTGCCGCGCCGCACCTGCGCGCGGGCCGGCTGCAGACGGTGCTCGACGACTGCAGCGGCGACAGCGGCGTGATGTGGATTCTGTGGCCCGCGAGCCGCGATCTCTCTCCCAAGCTGCGCGCGTTCATCGACTGCCTCAGCGCCAATGTTCTGCGCTGATTCAGCGCGCCGGCCGGGCCGCAGCCAATAGCCAAAGCAGCACGCAGACTGCGAGCGCCGCGCCGAAGTTGTAGCCCATTCCCGCGACAAACGCCGCGCTGTAGCGCTCGGCCTGGCCCGCAGCGCCGGCATCCGCCGCGAGCGCTGCGCCGAACAGCATGCCGACCACGGCCACGCCCAGCGCGGCGCCGATCTGCTGCAGCGTCGCGATCACGCCCGAAGCCATGCCGGCCTGGGCAGCGGGAACCAAGGCCAGCACCAGATTCAGCAGCGGCGTCATGATCAGCCCCTGGCCGGCGCCGACCACGATCAGCAAGGGAATCAGCTGCACCGGCGCCAGCGCCGCACCCGCGACTGCGACCTGGGCGATCAGCAGGCCTGTCGACAGCGCATACGCCACGGCGCCGGCGACGATGGCGCGCGCGCCCCAGCG
>NZ_JAVWWA010000072.1:0-24522 GCF_036666375.1 Comamonas sp.
GCCTGCGCCATCATCTGCCTGCGCTTCGTTAAACGGTATTGTTAGCCGCTCTAAGCGACGGGTTATGCGGCCGGACCGCGAAGAACCACCAGCAAGAAGCGGCTGGCAGCACAGTAGCCAAGCAAAGGAGCGTTGTTACGGCAACGGAAGCCGGCACGTCGCTAAGGCCAAACCCAGTCGAAGCACTAAGAAGTACGCCGATGCCAACCCCTAACGAAATGGCAACAGCCGAAGCACCGCCCAAGAAGCGCAGGAAGCGGAGCAGGCGAAACGAAAGAAGCAAAGCGCCGACCGCGTAGCAAACGGGAACAGCCGCGATGTATAGGAAAGGCATCGCGGCTAGGGCAAGACCAGCACCGCGATAGCCTGCGTCATCGGGCTCGCCAAGAGCGACACCACCGGATGGTGAAGCGAAGATTTCGGACAGCGCCATGAGCAACACAGGCAGCAATGCGACGGCGGCTGCCAGGAAGCTCGCAAGCATTGGATGAGGCTTAGATGGAGGCCGCATAACTAGATTTAGACGACATACAAAAATGCTAGTTGTTCTTACATAAATTAATCTATCCAAAATTACGAGAGTGAGCAATCGCAAGCAAGCATTTTAGGCAAACCTAAAATTTTTGAGATTGAGGCCTGTTATGAGCTGCCAAAGGCCTGTGATGGAATGACCAGTTGAATCCACAGCCGATATACGTCATTGATTAGCAGCCATTCTTTTCCGGCTTACCGTTGAGCCATGCCTGCAACCACGCACCCATCGATCCGTTATCCGGCCTTTAAAAGGAGGCTTTCCGCGCCGGATTTGCTTTTGACCAATGGAGTATTTCATAGTCTTTTCGCAAGCCCGCCGTGAAGAATGGATCGGTCCTGAGCAATGCGTCCAGTTCTTCCTTGCTTTGCGCGTCCGCTATCCAGAGTCCGCCTTTGGGCGTTTCGTTCAGTTCACGCCTGAGCGAGCCGCCCACGGGGATGACGGCCTGGTGTTCCTCCAGCCACGCCAGGTGGGCAGCCAGGTTCTGCGCGCGAACCTCGGCCATTCCAGGGAAATCATTGAACAGGACGGCAAACAGCATGCAGGCTCCAGTGATTGAGCCAGCAATTTTGCCTGGTGCTGGCTCAGCCGTGCAACCGCGCCTTTGCCTGCGCCAGCAATGGTTGGCATGGATCTGCCGGCGAGGGCCCTCGCCCCATGGTTCAGCCCCCGCCTTCAGTCCGCTCAGTTGGCCGCGAAACAGTACATGAGGCCGGCGCTGCCGCTCATCTTGAGTTGGTCGAGGCTGCAGCCGCGCGTGCCATGCGAGGCGTTCCAGGAAGCGTTGGCAACCGGGTCGGGGTTGGTGCCCTTGTGGTCGTGGTGTCCCACCATGGCGGAGCCGCCCTCGCTCCTGGTCCAATTGCCGCAGGTGGTGTCCTTGCCGGGCTCGGCCACGGCCAGCGTGCCGTCGGCGCGCGAGCCGGTGAGGATGTCGTGGCGGTTGACCGGATCACCAAAGCCCGAAACGACTTCGCCCTTCTCGGTCAGCGAGGTGTCCTTGCCGAGCTTGGCGTTGGCGCTGTGCAGGTCGGCCACGCTGGTGGCGACCACCACACCCTTGGCATTGGCCCAGGGGCCGCTGCCTATGCGGTCGCGCGCATTGACCGCCGGCTGGCCATTGAGCGCGGCGGTGCTCAGGTAGGCGCGCCAGGTCTTGTGGCCCGCCCCGGCGCTGGTCGCCAGCGACTGGCAGAAGCGATCGGCGCCGGCCAGGCCGCCGAGGTCGCCGCCCTTGCCCGGGTTGTCGCTGGTGATGAAGAAGCCCATGGCGTTGCCACTGGAGGGCGGCGTGACGCCGCAGGCAGCGACCAGGACAGCAGCTGCAACCGCGGTGCAGGCAGACAGAACAAAACGACGTGGCATGGAAAGACTCCCGAGCACTATGGAGTCCGTAGGCTACCGCAAGCTTGTGCCAGCGGCAATGCCGGCCACTCCCGATGCGGCCGCGTGCAAGGCGCAAACTTAGAATCGGGCCATGACGACCTGCATAGCCCCCAAGACCGAGCTCCACGCCTTTACCCCCTACACCGCGCTGGCCGCGCAACTGCTGCCGCATGCCATCGACACTGCAGCCGGCAGCGGCGACGGTGCGCATGACGCCGCCCATCTGCAGCGCGTCTGGCGCAGCGTGCAGGCACTGCAGGCGGTCGAAGGCGGCGATCTCGAGGCGCTGCTGGCCGCCACGCTGCTGCACGACTGCGTGAATGTGGAGAAGAACTCGCCATTGCGCGCCCAGGCCTCGCGGCTGTCGGCGCAAAAGGCCACGGGCGTGCTGGCCGGCCTGGGCTGGCCACAGGCGCGCATCGAGGTGGCCGCGCATGCGATCGAAGCGCACAGCCACAGCGCGGCAATTGCGCCGCGCAGCATCGAGGCGCGCATCCTGCAGGACGCCGACCGGCTCGACGCGATCGGCCTGATAGGCGCGGCGCGCTGCTTCTATGTCGGCGGGCGGCTGGGGCGCGCTCTGTACGAGCCGGCCGACCCGCGCGCCGGCCAGCGCCCGCTGGACGACACGCGCTACACCCTCGATCATTTCCAGACCAAACTTTTGCGCCTGGCCGAAGGCTTTCAGACCGCCGAGGGCGCGCGTCGCGCGGCGCTGCGCCAGCAGCGCCTGCGCGACTTCTATGAAGCGTTCCTGCAGGAGCTCGAGCAAGGCTGAAGAAGGCTTCTTTTTCTGCCTGCTGTGAAATGACTTTTAGTCATCTCTGGGCAACCAAGTGGAAAGACTGGACGGCGAAATTCCCCGCATCATTGGCCCAACTACCCAGAGGCCAGTCACACCATGAATTTCGAACTTTCCGAAGAACACCAGGCATTTGCCGACAGCGTCGCCCGTTTTGCCCAGGACAAGCTCGCGCCCGGCGCGCTTGAGCGTGCCCATGCCAAGCACTACCCCTGGGAGACCGCGCAGCTGCTGGCCGAGCAGGGCCTGCTGGGCATTGCGTTTCCCGAGGAAGACGGCGGCCAGGGCGGCACGCTGATGCACGCGGTGCTGGCGATACAGCAGATTGCCCTGGCCTGCCCCAAGAGCGCCGACATCGTGCAGGCCGGCAATTTCGGCCCTATCCGCACCTTTGTCGAGTACGCCACGCCCGAGCAGAAGCAGCGCTTTCTGCCCGATCTGCTGGCTGGAAAAAAGCTCATCTCTTTGGGCATGAGCGAGCCCGACGCGGGTTCGGCCGCCACCGAACTCAAGACCAGCGCCGTCGAAGACGGCGACAGCTATGTGATCAACGGCTCCAAGGTGTTCTCCACCCACAGCCCCGAAGCCGAGCTGTTTCTCATCTATGTGCGCTTTGGCCCCGGCGTCGGCGGCATCGGTTCGGTGCTGGTCGAGAAAGGCACGCCCGGCTTTGTCGTCGGCACGCCTTCGAACTTCATGAACGGCGAGCAATGGTCGCAGCTGTACTTCGAGGACTGCCGCATTCCCAAGGCCAATCTGCTGCTGGGCCCGGGCGGGTTCAAGAAGCAGATCTCGGGCTTCAATGTCGAGCGGCTGGGCAACTCGGCGCGCGCGCTGGCGCTGGGCCGCTATGCGTTCAACCAGGCGCGCGAGCATGCGCTGATTCGCAAGCAGTTCGGCCGCGAGCTGTGCGAGTTCCAGGGCCTGCAGTGGAAATTCGCCGAGATGTGGATGAAGCTCGAGCAGGCGCAGTTGCTGCTGTACAAGGCCGCGCTCGAAGGCGAGCATGGCCTGCCCAGCGCGCAGAGCACGGCCATGGCCAAGCTGGCCTGCAATCTCGCGGGCTGGGAAGCGTCCAATGAAGCCATGCAGGTGATGGGCGGAATGGGCTTCAGCCAGGAGGCGCTGGTCGAATACTGCGTGCGCCGCACCCGCGGCTGGATGATTGCCGGCGGCTCGATAGAGATGCTCAAGAACCGCATTGCCGAAGGCGTGTTCGGCCGCACGTTCTCCCAGCGTCCGGCCAAGGCCTGAACATGCACGCTGCGACCGCACCCGCCGCTCCCCTTTCCAACCAGAAGTCCTTCATGCCTCTTTCCTCCTCCGCCTCCATCTGCCAGGCGCTGCTCTACCCCAGGAGCATTGCGCTGGTCGGCGTGTCCGATGACGTGAACAAGACCGGCGGGCGGCCGCTGCAGTTCATGCGCCGCTCGGGCTTTGCGGGAACGATCTACCCGATCAACCCCAACCGCACCCAGGTGCAGGGCGAGAAAGCCTGGCCCAGTCTTGCCGCGCTGCCCGAAGTGCCCGAGCATGTGTTTGTGCTCTCGCCCACCGATTCGGTCGTGCCCACGGTGCAGGAATGCGCCGACCTGGGAGTGAAGCTGGTGACCATTCTGGCCAGCGGTTTCTCCGAGTCGGGCGCCGAAGGCGTGGCGCGCGAGGACGCGCTGCGCGCCATCGCGCGGCAATCGGGCATGCGCATACTGGGCCCGAGCAGCCTGGGCGTGGTCAATCCCGGCAACGGACTGATGCTCACCGCCAACGCGGCCTTTGCCGAGCCCGACATGCCCAAGGGCAATGTGTTTGTCGCCTCGCACAGCGGCAGCATGATTGGCGCGCTGGTCTCGCGCGGCAAGGCGCGCGGCGTGGGCTTTGCCGGCCTGGTCTCGGTGGGCAGCGAAGTCGATCTGAGCGTGGGCGAAATCTGCGCGGCCACGCTCGACGACCCCGCCATCCAGGGCTATGTGCTGTTTCTCGAAAGCCTGCGCCATGGCGACGCCATCCAGGCGTTTGCGCGCGCGGCCGCGAAACGCGGCAAGCCCGTGGTGGCCTACAAGCTGGGGCGCTCCAGCGCCGCCGCGGAAATGGCCGCGACGCATACCGGCGCGCTTGCCGGCGAAGACGATATTGCCGACGCATTTCTCAAGGACCTGGGCGTGGTGCGCGTGGAAATGCTGGAAACCCTGTTCGAGGTGTTTCCGCTGGCGCGCAAGATTCCACTGGTGCCAAAGACCGGCAAGCGCGTGGGCGTGGTCACCACCACCGGCGGCGGCGCGGCCATGGTGGTCGACCAGCTGGGCATTCGCGATGTCACGGTGCAACCGGTCTCGGCCGAAACGCTTGCCAGGCTCCAGGCCGCCAACATCCCGGGCAGCGCGGGCCGGGTGCTCGATCTGACGCTGGCCGGCACCAAGTACGAAGTCATGAAGAAAGCGCTAGACATCCTGCTCGAGGCGCCCGAGTTCGACATGGTGGTGGCCGTGGTGGGCTCGTCGGCGCGCTTCAACCCCGATCTGGCCGTCAAGCCCATCATCGACAGCGCCCACCACGCCAAGCCGCTGCTGGCAATGCTGGTGCCCGATGCGCCCCAGGCCCTGGCCCAGCTCACGCAGGCGCAGATTCCCTGCTTTCGCTCGCCCGAAGCCTGCGCCGATGCGATTGCCTCGGTGCTGGCCCGGCGCATTCCCGGCACGCCCGCCACGGTGCGCGCCAGCGCCGGCCAGGGCCAGGCGCTGAACGAAGCCCAGGCCTATGCGCTGCTCGACACGCTGCAGGTGCCGCATGCGCCCGCGGCAACCTTCGATATCGCCTCGCCGCCGGCCGCCCTGCCGTTCGACTACCCCGTCGTGGCCAAGGTCTGCTCGGCGCAGATTCCGCACAAGACCGAAGTCGGCGGCGTGGTGCTGGGCATAGAGAACGCGCAGCAACTCGCGCACGCCTTCGCCACCCTGCGCGCCAATCTCGCCGAGCGTGCGCCCGGCATTGCCTGCGACCAGGTGCTGGTCCAGCCCATGCGCCGCGGCCTGACCGAAGTGCTGGTCGGCTACCGCGTCGACGCCGATGCCGGCCCCATCATCATGCTGGCCGCGGGCGGCATCTGGGCCGAAGTGATGCGCGACCGCAGCATCCGCCTGGCGCCGGTCAGCGTGGCGACAGCGCGCGAGATGATTGGCGAAGTGAAGATGCTGCAGACCGTCTGCGGCCTGCGCGGCAAGCCCAGAGGCGACCTCGAGGCCCTGGCCCAGGCGATTGCCAATCTGTCGCAGCTTGCGCTGCGGCCCGAGCTGCGGGTCAGCGAAGCCGAAGTCAACCCGCTGATGGTCATGCCCGAAGGCCGGGGCGTGATGGCCGTGGACGCGCTGATAATGCAATATTGACCGAGACCCTTGCGCAGATGATTGCCTTCCCCCCCGATGAAATCCAGGCCGCGGCCGCGCTGATTGCCGACTGCGACCGCCGTGCCACCCACCATGTTCTTGACCTGGGCGGCTGTGAAACCCGCTGGCGCGTCTGGGGAAGCGGCACGCCGCTGGTGCTGATCCACGGCGGCCATGGCGCCTGGACGCACTGGATTCGCAACATCGAGGCGCTGGCGGCGCATTTCCGCGTGATCGTTCCCGACCTCGCGGGCTTTGGCGACTCCGCCGACTTCGCGGCCGCAGCGCATGCGCCCGAACGCCTGGAACTGCTGGTGGAAAGCCTGCGCCTGGGCGTGGAGCATCTCGCGCCCGAGGGCCCGCTGCACCTGGCGGGCTTCTCGTTTGGCGGCGCGGTGGCCGGCCTGCTCGCGCCGCGCCTGCCCCGGCTTGAGCGCCTGGCGCTGCTGGGCTGCGGCGGCCATGGCGGCGCGCGCCGCGACAAGCAGGCGCTGCACGACTGGCGCGCGCATGAAGGCGCGCAGCGCTGGCAGGCGCTGCTGCAGAACGTTGAAGCCTTCATGCTCGCCGGCCCGGCCGACGCGCTGGCGCTGCAGGTGCATGGCCAGGCCTGTGAGCGCACACGTTTTCGCAGCAAGGCGATTTCGCGCAGCCCGCTGCTGCTGCAGGCGCTGCAGGACTTCGACAAGCCCGTGCTGCTGGTCTGGGGCGAGGACGATGTCACCGCCATTCCGGCCGAAGCCGCGCAGGCGCTGAGCCAGCAGCGACCCGGACGCGACTGGACCATTCTTGCGGGCGCGGGCCACTGGGTGCAGTACGAGCGGCCCGAAGCCGTCAACACGCTGCTGGCCAGCTGGCTGCAGGCCGCGTAGAAGCGCTTCGCGGCCCCACGGGCGTCAGTCGCCCGGGCATTCCATCTCGCCCTGGCGCGGGTTGCTGCCCTGAACGCCCGGGCCGACGCCCGATGCGGGCAGTCCCATCGCCAGCTTCACCTCGGCATTGCCGTCCGGGCGCAGACCCTTGGCATCGTAGAGGTAGGCGTCGAAGTAGTTGGTCGCGTAGACCTGCGGCACACCGGCGCCGGCCAGGAACTTCTTGAGCTCGGGCATCTCGTCTTCCACATAGGGATAGTGCAGACCGTTGGTGATGTTGAAGCCGCCGCGCGCGCCGAAATGGTGGGGCATGAAGTATTTGACGTCGAACGCCGGCACCACCACGCGCGCCTGGTTCACCACACGCGATTCGGGGCCGCCTTGCCACACCTCGAAGCCATCGATGCCCGCGTCGCGCACGGCCTTCGAAAGATTGGAAAGCGGTGCGCCGCGATTGACACCATCCGTATCTATCTGGTCGGTCGTCAGATCCTTGCCGCCCGCGCCCGAATCGGTCACATACCAGGTCAGCGTCTTCTCGGAGGTCTTGGCCGTGAACAGGTAGCCGAAGGTTTCAATGCCGCCGCCGTTTTGCAGCAGACCGCAGCCTATGCTGTGCACCCAACGCACCACGCGCATGGTCACATGCTCGTTGAGCTGCACCTTCTCGCCGCCATACAGCGCGGTGCACTTCGCCGCGGCAATTCCATAGGCCACCGCTTCCTGGCACGCGGCCTTGGAGCCGTAATACTGGGCCTTGGTCTGCTTTGCCCATTCGGGTGTATCGACCGAATGGTCGCCATGCAGATGGCCCAGAAGAACGACGTCGACGTCCCCCTTGAGCTTGAGCGCATCATGCACCTTGGTGACCATTGCCGGGTTTGCGTCGCGCGCGGGATAGCCGACCGCGCCGTCAAGCAGTATGCCCAGCTCGCCCACCTGGTAGTGCCAGTTGGTGACGCCGAACCAGGTCATGCGCACATTCTTCGGCGAGGTGTCGACGACCGGCGGCTCGGCGACCACATCGCCATCACCGCCATCACCGCCACAGGCGATCACCAGGCAGGCGACGGCAAGCGCGCCCAGGCTGTATTTGTACTGAATTTTCAAGACTTGTCTCCTTGAGGGTTCCGGCGAGGAATTCGCCGGGACTGACCCAACGAAGATAGGCCGGCGCAGCTTTCATTGCGCTGTCAAAAATCGGCCCGGGCCACAAGGGTTTCCTCCGGACTGGCACAAGCGCCGCGCACTCTGGACAATGGCTTGGGCAACTGGGATCTATAACGGAATGGGCATGCAACTTTTACTGGCCGAAGATGAATCGGCGCTGGCCGACTGGCTGATGCGCACGCTCGCGCAAAGCGGCAATCAGGTCGACTGGGTGGCGGATGGCCGCCTCGTGCGCCGCGCCATGCGCGGCAATCGCTATGACGCGTTGATACTCGATCTGGGCCTTCCGGGCCTGGGCGGAGAAGAGGTGCTCGAACAACTGCGCGAAGCGCAGGATCCCGTTCCCATTCTTGTGCTCACGGCGCGCGATACGCTGGCGCAGAAAGTCGCGACATTGAGAGGCGGCGCCGACGACTTTCTTGCCAAGCCTTTCGAAGTCGAGGAACTGGAGGCTCGGCTGCTCGCCCTGCATCGCCGCGCCAAGGGCCGCGAGCCGACGAAGTACAGCTGCGGCAAACTGGTGTTCGACGTCGCGACCAAACGCTTTGACATAGGCTACGAGGCCCTGTCACTGACCTCGCGCGAACATGCCGTGCTGCGCACGCTCATTGAGCGCGTGGGCGAGCCGCTGACGAAGCGCGAGATGGTCGACCACGTGTTTCCCGAAAACCACGCCGTGCACCCCGAAGCCATCGAGGTCCTGATACACCGTCTGCGCAAGCGCCTCATGGACACCGGGGTACAGATCTCGACGCTCAGAGGACTGGGCTATGTGCTCGAGGCCCAGCCCTGAGCCAGCGCTTCACCAGTAACCCAGCACTTTCCACCATACGGTGCCGACCAGCGCGAACACCAGCAGCTCGAGCACGCACATCACGGCACCGACGCGCCACCAGTTGCCCAAGGTCACATAGCCGCTGCCGAAGATGATGGGCGAGGTGCCCGTCGCGTAGTGCGTGAGCGTCATCATGATGGCCGAGCCGGCCACCATCATCAGCATGAAAGGCACGACATACTCGGGAGGAATCAGCTGCGCGCCCACCGTGAGAAAGGCCAGCATCATCGCGCTGATGTGGGCCGTGGTGCTGGCAAACAGGTAGTGCGAGAACACGAAGGCCAGCACCAGCACGGCGGCGATCGGCAGCCAGCCCATGCCGCTGGCGACAATGGCGTCCTTCATGCCTATCGAGAACCAGGTGATCACGCCCAGCTTGTTCAACTGCTCGGCCAGCATCACCAGCGCGCCAAACCAGATCAAGGTGTCCCAGGCGCTTTTCTCCGACAACACGTCGTCCCAGTCGATGGTGCCGGTGATGATCAGGATGAACAGCCCCACGCAGGCAACCACCGTCGGGTCCAGCGTGAACGCGGCGCCGAACAGCATCGCCGGCACGTTGGCCCACAGCAGCAGCATCAGGCCGAACGTGGCCATCATGACCTTCTCGCTGCCCGAGAAGGGGCCCATCTTCTGCATCTCGGCGCGCGCATACACCACGGCATCGGGCGTGGCCTTCAGCGCCGGCGGCGACAGCAGATAGATCACCAGCGGCATCAGCAGCAGGCACACCAGGCCGGGCAGCAGCATGCACAGCGCCCAGGTGGTCCAGCTCAGATGGAAGCTCTGGTTCGTGGCCTTGGCGACGAAGTCCACCACCAGCGGATTGGGCGCCGTGGCCGTGAGGAACATCGCCGAGGTGATGGGGTTGGCGTGGTAGTTGACCAGCGCGAGATAAGTGCCCACCTTGGCTTGCGTGCCCTTGGCGGGATCGGAGTCGAAGGCGTTGGCAATGGACTTCATGATGGGATGCACGATGCCGCCGCCGCGCGCCGTATTGCTGGGCGTGAAAGGCGCCAGCACCAGCTCGCAGATCGTCAGCCCATAGCCTATGCCCAGCGTGCGCTTGCCGAGCATGGCAATGAACATCAGGCCTATGCGATTGCCCAGGCCGGTTTTCTTCAGGCCGCGCGAAATCAGGATGGCAATCACGATCAGCCAGATCAGCGGGCTGGAAAAGCTGCTCAAGGCGTCGGCGATCGCGCCTTTGGAGGAATTGGAAGTGACCTGGGACAGCGACACGATCACGATGGCCATCAGCGCCATCACGCCTATGGGCATGACCTTGAGAATGATGGCGACGATGGTCGTCAGGAAGATCGCCACCAGGCTCCAGGCCTTGGGCGTGAGCCCGTCGGGCGTGGGAATCAGCAGCAGGGCCACCAGGACCGCTGTCGCGGCCAGCGCGGGGATCAGCCGGAACGGCACTGCGCCCTCGAAATACCTGAACACTTTCACAATCGTCTTCCACATGGCCCCTGTCCTTCCGTCAATCGTTGCGGACCGCAAGAGGCCCATGGACCTGCAGCACCCGAGCGCGCTGCAGCAGCCGACAGTTTGCCCCGTCCGGCCAGGCCACCGGGTCAACGCAGCGCGCCCTCTTGACCTGCATCAATGCGCCGGCACCCGCGCGCGCACTATTGCACCGGCGAGGCCTGTTCCACGTAGGCGAGAAAATCGGCCTCCGACAGCGGCTTGGCAAAAAGAAAGCCCTGGAAGTGGCGGCAGCGCTTGCCCAGCAGGAAGGCATGCTGCTCCCTGGTTTCCACCCCTTCGGCGAGCACCTGCAGGCCCAGGCTTTCACCCAGCGAAATGATGGTCGCGACGATGGACGCATCGAAGCTGCTGCTGACCACATCGCGAATGAAGGACTGATCGATCTTGAGCTGATCGAGCGGCAGACGCTTGAGGTAATTCAGGGACGAATAGCCGGTGCCGAAATCGTCCAGCGAAAAATAAATGCCCATGGATTTGAGCGCGCCCATTTTCTTGGCGATATCGTCGGCATCCTGGGCAAAGATGCTCTCGGTGATTTCCAGTTCGAGCATCAGCGGATTGATCTGGCTGGACTCGATGATGGCCATGGTTTGCGCCAGGAAATCGGGATGCTGAAACTGCTTGGCACTGACATTGGCCGCCAGGCGCAGCTGCGACAGCTCGGGATCGCTGCTCCAGGAGTGCAGCGTCTCGCAGACGCGCTGCAATACCCATTGTCCGAGCTGAAAGATGAAGCCGCTTTTCTCGGCGATGTCGATGAACACCGATGGCGGGATCAGCCCCTTTTCCGGGTGCTTCCAGCGACACAGCGCTTCGGCGCCAGTGACCCGCCCGTGCATATCGACCTGCGGCTGCAGCATCAGAAAGAACTCGTCCGAATACAGCCCGACGCGCATGTCATGCTCTAGCTGCACGCGCTCGGCAATCACTTTCTGCAGTTGCCGGTCAAAGAACTTATAGGTATTGCGGCCGTCGTTCTTGGCGTGGAACATCGCCGAGTCGGCGCCGCTGACGATTTCATCGACCGACTTCTTGCTGCTGTCGAAGAAGGCAACGCCTATGCTTGAAGTAATGTAGTGCTCGCGCGAGGCAAACGACATCGGCGCGGAAATCTCGCGCAGAATGCGCTGGCAAATCCTTTCGGCAGTGGCTCTGGCCTGCTCGAGCTCCGTGCCCAGGCGGCTGAGCACCACGACCAGTTCATCGCCGCCGAATCGCGCCACCACATGTTGCGGCCCCACCGCCTGGCAGACGCGGTTCGCCACATGTTTGAGCACCGCGTCCCCGCATTGATGACCCCAATGGTCGTTGATGAGTTTCAGGTTGTCGATGTCTATCATCAGCACCGCGCCGAACCCGTTGAGCGCGCTGCTTTGCTCTATCAGCTGCGGCGCGACTTCCAGAAAGTTTCCGCGATTGGGCAGACCGGTCAGCACATCGAAATACGCCAGCTGGCGCACCTGCTGCTCGGCGCGCGTGCGCTCGGTGATGTCACGCGACAGCACGATGAAATTGGGCGGCATGCCGGCCATGCCCTGCTTGCGCGCGACCGAAAGCTCGAAGCAGCGCGTGCCCCCGCCCACATCCAGCTCGATGCGATTGCCCGTGCTGCGCCCCATCGCCTGCGCTTCGTGAATCGAGTCGTACAGCACTTTCGCGGCCTTGGAGGGCAGCACATCCCAGGCGGACTTGTTCAGCACGTCCGCGACCGGCATGTTCAGACTCGCCTGGTTGCTGGTTCTCACGGCAAGGTAGCGCGCATTGATATCCATCTCGAACAGCAGGTCGGGAATCGCGTCCAGCGTATCGTTGAGATCCGCGGTGATTCCGCGCAGATTGGCCGTCATCGCGATCGCCAATGCCTTGGCACGCTCGCGCGAGGTCAACAACAGAAAAAGAATGACCCCCAGGGAGAAACTCAGAAGAATGCCTATGGAAGCAATCCAGTGGTGCGTCGATGTCTGGTGCTGGGTGATGTAGCTTTCGGTGGGCGTGATTCCGAAATACCATTTTCTGCCGCCGAAATCGAGGTAATCCACCTTGGTGAATCTATTGTCGGCGACCGACTCGTCCTCGACCGTTGCGCCATCCAGGAAGCGGTGCGAAATCGCGGAAACATCGAGTGTTTCCCTTTCGTAGAAGACGAGCTGCAGGCCTGGCGCCAGGCTTTTGGCGATGGGTTGAAAAACATCGACCAGCCGAAAAGGCAGATCCACCCAGCCGCGCAGTACCTCGGCGCTAGGCGCTTCTCTTTTATCCGGCATGTAGACTGCCAGGTAAAGAACGAAACCCGCGACATTCTTGCCCGGCTCGTCCTGCACCAGCGTCAATTTCTGCGAGGCGATCAGATCTCCTGTTTCGATGGCCAGCGTCGCCGAGTTCCTGGCTTCCTGGACGGAGAAAATATCAAATCCTATGGATTTCTCATTACCCTGTTTGGGCTCCATGAAAATGATGGGCGCATACGACTGCCTCGCTCCAGCCGGATGGATACGATAGCCATCTTCGCCTTGCTCCCGACTCAACAGCTGCTGCGCACGCGCGGCCGCATCATCCCCGGAGAAAAACTTCGCGAAGCCAACGCCTTGCAGACCGGGAGAAATGGAGCGCAGATTCAAGGAATTCACAAAAATCTTGAACTCGCCCGAATTCACATATTCAGAACCGTCGATGAATCCCTTGACACTGCGCGCAATCAATTCAAAGCTGTTGAATTGATTGGCCAGAAGGTATTTTATGTGGCTGCTCTCCAGCATGATGGTGGAGCGCAGATCCTGGTTGGCCAACTGATTTCGCGACACCCAATAAAGCGCAGGGATAAGCGATGCCACCAGCGCCGCGAGCACAGCGACCGCGAGCGCCTTGGCATTGAAAGCGGGACGGGTTTCGAAGAAATCCCCTCGGGCATTCGTTTTATCAGGGCCCCATGGTCTGGAGCCTTCTGCGCGAGATTTCAATGGGGGCATCCTTCATGATCAGACGATAGTTGCATCGCACCCGGCATGAACAAAAATTCTTCGTGAAGCCCAATAGTACGGTAATCATTCATGTATACACCATCCAGTTAATGGCTTCTCGCTATCGGCATCTGGCTTCATGGCAGGCGATCCAATGGCCTGACAGGCGGCGTCTGCGGCGCGGCCCGGCTCAGCGTGCGGCGCGCAGCTCCACCAGTTCCTGGGCCCTAAGCGAAGTCATCTGCAGCCGGCATAGATTGGCCGACACGCGCGCGAGACTGCCGCCGTCCGGGTCATGGTAGAAGCTGCAATTGGCATCGCGGAACTGGATCCACAGCCGCTGTGCGGCCTGCAACTGCTTCTTGCGCTCGGGAATGAGATCGAACATCAGCGCTTGAAAGGCCGCATTGAGACGCCGGTCCTGGCGACCATGCTCGGCGCCCATGCATTCGAGCATGGGCAGCGTGACGCCGCCGGCCTTGTCCATGCATGCCGCATATTGCGGCGACAGCGCGGTGTCTTGGGCCAGCACGGGAAGGCAGCTGCTGGCGCCGGCCAGCGCCAGAAGGGCATAACGCAGAAATGACAGGATGGGGCGCATAGATGGTCTCGCTTTGATGGATATCCTACCCGCGCGCGACAATGGCATGGCGCAAGTTCGCTGCATCACGGCTGCGCCAGCACGGCGGCGTGCACTTCAACGCGGTTGCGTCCCAGGCGCTTGGCCTGGTAGAGCATTTCGTCGGCAGTCTTGAGCACGCGCGCAAGATCGGGCGTGCTGCCGGGCCAATGCGCAATGCCCACCGAGATGGTCACATGCGACGCCGGCGCCATGTCCGCCTGCTCGATCAGCAGACGCAGCCGCTGCGCGACCTGCTGCGCAACGTCAGGCGCGGTACGCGGCAGAAGAATCAGGAACTCCTCGCCGCCCACGCGGCAAAACACATCGCGCTCGCGCGCGCATTCGCGCATGTGCCGGGCCAGCTGCTGCAGCACCCGGTCGCCCGCCTCATGCCCGTAGGTGTCGTTGACGCGCTTGAAATGATCGACGTCGACGCTCATCACCGAGAACGGTGTATTTTCCCGCTCCCAGGTCTGCAGCGCCTGATCGAGCGTGCGCCGGTTGCCCAGGCCCGTCAGCGGATCCGTATGCGCATCGTGGCGCAAGCGGTTGATGTTCTTCTGCAGCAGTCCAATGCCCAGCAGCATGGCTTTCTTGAGCTCCGATGACTCGTAATACCAGGAATGCACGCGCTGGATTTCCTCGGCCGTCTCGGGTTGGTCCATGGTTCGGGCGCCGCTGGCCAATTGCTTGAGCGGGCGCGCGATCTGGCGCGCGCACCACCAGATGAACAACAGCGAAATGGCGGCCGCAGGCAGCGAATTGAGCAGCACCTGCAGCATCAGCGCATCCAGCGCCGCGAGCGTAGCCTCGCGCGGCCGCTGGGCGACTATGCCCCA
Organism: Comamonas sp.; assembly: GCF_036666375.1. Taxonomy (GTDB): domain Bacteria; phylum Pseudomonadota; class Gammaproteobacteria; order Burkholderiales; family Burkholderiaceae_C; genus Comamonas. Next base: position 14,896 of record NZ_JAVWWA010000072.1, read on the forward strand.
GCCGCTCGCGGGAACGGTCGCATAGCCGGCGAGCATCTCGATGTGCTGGCTGTTGACGATCTGCTTCTTGCCCGAAATGCCCGCAATGACTTCATCGATCGCAGGGTTGCCTTGCACCGTGGTGCCCACGCGCTCGTTGAGCGGATGGTAGATCAGACGCCGGTGCTGATCGACCACATAGAGGTAGGAGCCGTCCTCGTAGAAGTGCGAGGCCAGCAGGCGGTTGAGGAAGTTCTCGTGCTTGAGATAGATCGTGCCGGCAATCGCGCCAAGGTAGTTGCCATGCGCGTCGTTCACGGGGTGAGAAATGAACACCACCAGGTTTCCGGCCGTCGAAAGATAGGGCTGGCTGATCAGCGGCCGGCGGCTGGAGATGGACTGGGTCGCGCCCAGCGTCTGCAACTGCATGCCCACCAGGTTCAGCGATTGTGGCGAGGTCGCCAGCACTTCGGCCCGGCTGTTGATGATGGCAATCGAGTTGAAGCTGTCGGTCTGCAGGAACAACCGCTCGGTCTCGGCAGCGAGAAATCGCTTGTCGTTGAAATTTCCGGCGACCACCAGCGCCGCATAGCCCAGTTGCTGCATCACCGAATCGAAGAAATCCTCGGTGCTGGCCGCGAGCTTGGTCGCATAGGCATGGTTGCGCTCGAGTGCGGCATCGATCAGTTGCTGGCGTTGTACCTGGTAGCTGGCGTAAAGCGTGTTGGCCAGTGAAATGAGCGCGCTTGCAATCGTCAGGGCAAGAATCAGGCGTCTCAGATCCATTTTGGCGATGGACTTGAAATTCATTGGCAATGACGTGATCGGATCGAAGGGAAGCAATTGAGCATGGGGTCGTGGCGCGGCTGTGGGCGCTGTCGGCTTGTCGGTCTGGGGCACGCAACGTGCATCCGTGCAGCCGCGATTGTGCGCGAAGTGCGCAGCGCTGCCGGCAAGGCGCAGCGCCATCTTTGCGCAGCCAGCGCGGGCGCCGGCACGGCCGCTTGCAGAGAGTCTCTTTGCTCATGACGCGCGACTCCAGCAAATCGGCCGGAACGCTCACCTGACATCAATCAATCGAGATATTCCAAGTCAATAGCATGAACCCTAGGAGTCATGCCAAAAGCTCATACCCGAAAGAATAAATATCCAAACCCCGGGCGCCCCATCCCGATAGATTCAATGCCAGATGCAAGGAGCAATGATGAAAATCGGATTTATTGGTCTGGGTCGTATGGGGTTCTCGCTGGCGCGGTCTCTGCTGAAGAACCAAAGCCAGGTGGTGGTGCATGACACCAACGCCGAGGTGATGCAGCAGCTGGAAAAGCAGGGAGCGGTCGTGGCGCACGATGTCGCCAGCCTGTGCCGGCAAGTCGACCTGGTGTTCACCATGCTGCCCGGCCCGCTCCAGGTCAAGGCCGTGGCGCTGGGAGACCAGGGCATCATCGCCCACCTCAAGCCCGGCGCGGTCTACATCGACATGAGCACCATCGATGTGGACACCGTCGATCTGCTGGCCGAGTCCTTTGCCCGCGCCGACATCGTGTTTGGCGACGCGCCCGTGGGCCGGCTGGCAATGCATGCCGATATCGGCGAGTCGCTGTTCATGCTGGGCATTGCCGAGCAGCAGCGCGCCCGGGTCGAGCCGGTTCTGTACCGCATGGGAACCACCATCCACCACTGCGGGCCGGCCGGCAGCGGCACGCGCACCAAGATCATCAACAACATGATGGTGCTGTGCTACTGCCAGATCAACTCCGAGGCGCTGGTGCTGGCCAAGTCGCTGGGGCTGGACATACAGAAGACTTTCGATGTGCTCACCAGCACCACGGCCAGCAACGGCCAGCTCAAGGAGAAATGGCCCAAGAAGGTGCTGGCCGGCGATCTCACGCCGGGCTTCGACATCACGCTGGGCTACAAGGACATTTCACTGGCCGCCAATGCCGGCGCGGCCCGCCAGATCGCGCTGCCGGTCTGCGACACCACGAAAAACATCTTCCGCATGGCCCTGGCCGCCGGCAAGTCGGGCCAGGACACCTCGTGCCTGACCGATTTCTGGGCCGAAGCCAACGCCATTGAAAAAATCCGACTCTGAGGAGACAGCATGCCCTTCCAACGCCGCTTCGCCCTGAAATATGCCGCCGCCCTGCTGGGCAGCACCGGTCTGCTGGCCGCGCCGCTGGCACTGGCCGCGGGCTACCCGACCAAGCCCGTCACCATCTACGTGGGCTTTGCCGCGGGCGGTCCCACCGATGTGGTGGCGCGCATCGTGGCCGACAAGCTGGGCCAGAAACTCGGCCAGAGCTTCATCATCGAGAACCGCGCGGGCGCCAGCGGCGCGGTTGCCGCGGCGCTGGTCAAGAAGGCACCGGCCGACGGCTACACCTTGATGATAGGCAGCAGCAGCACGCTGTCCATCCTGCCCCATGTGCAAAAGGGCTTGCAGTACGACGCGATCAAGGACTTCACGCCCATTGGTCTGGTCGCAAGCTACCCCTACTATCTCGTCGTTCCCGCGAGCTCGACCTTCAGGAAATACGATGACCTGATTGCCTACGGCCGGGAAAAGGACAAGCGCCTGAGCTATGCCTCGGCGGGCAATGGCGCCGTCAACCATCTCGCGGGCGAATGGTTCAAGAGCGAGACGCGCATCAACGCGCTGCATGTGCCCTACAAGGGCGACTCGGCCGCGGTCAGCGATCTGATTGCGGGCCGCGTCGACTTCGCGTTTCTCGCCGGCGTGGTGGCAATTCCCCAGGACGCTGCCGGCAAGATGCGCATTCTCGCCTCGGCCGGCTCCTCGCCCGACAAGAGCCTCAAGGGAACGCTGGTCATTGGCCAGGACAAGCTGCCCGGCTTCTCGGCCGAGCCCTGGAACGGGCTCATGGGCCCGGCCGGCATCGCGCCCGACATCGTGGCCCGGCTCAATACCGCGCTCAATGAAATCATGAACGCGCCCGACGTCAAGGCCAGGCTGCTGACGCTGGACCAGTACCCGTTCACGCGCACGCCCGAGCAGTTCAAGGCGCATATCCAGCAGCAGTCCGCGAACTGGGCCGCAATCATCAAGAGCGCCAACATCGTTCTCGAATAACACCATGAAATACTCCCAATTCATTGCCGGCGAATTCACGGACGGCAGCGCCTCGCAGCGCATCGAGGTGCTGTCGCCCTCGACGGGCCAATCGCTGGGCGACTACGCCATGGCGTCGGGCGACGATGTGCAGCGCGCGATTGCCGCCGCCGGCACGGCTTTCGCGCTCTGGAAGAACAGCGGCGCGCTGCAGCGCTCGGACCTGCTGCGCCGCATTGCCGATGAAATGCGCGCCGACCGCGACGCCATCGCGCACCAGATCAGCGCCGAGCTGGGCAAGCCCCAGGCCGAGGCGCAAAAGGAGGTCGATACCGCGGCCGAGATGTTCGAATGGTCGGCCGAGGAGGCGCGGCGCCTTTACGGCCGCGTGATTCCCGCGCGCTCGCCCGGCATACGCCAGACCGCGCAGTTCGAGCCCTGCGGCGTGGTCGCGGGCTTTTCCGGCTGGAATGCGCCGGCGATCACGCCCGCGCGCAAGATCAGCGCGGCGCTGGCCGCGGGCTGCACCATCGTCATCAAGCCTTCCGAGGAAACCGCGGGCGTGGCGCTGCTGCTGGCGCGGGCCGTGGCGCGCGCGGGCGCGCCGGCGGGCAGCGTGAACATGGTGTTTGGCGATCCGGCGCAGATTGCCGACCAGCTGTGCGCCTCGCCCGACATCGCGATGATCACCTTCACCGGCGGCACCGAAGTCGGCCGCCAGCTCGGTGCCAAGGCCGCCCAGGCAATGAAGCGCGCGACGCTGGAGCTCGGCGGCCATGCGCCGGTGATTGTCTGGAACGACGTCGACATCGCCCAGGTCGCGGCCAGCTGCGTTGCAACCAAGTACCGCAACGCCGGCCAGATCTGCACTTCGCCCACGCGTTTCCTGGTGCACGAAAGCATTTACGCCGACTTCTGCGCCAGGTTTGTCGAGCAGGCGCAAAAGCTGCGCCTGGGCGACCCGTTCGACGGCCGCACGCAGATGGGACCGCTCAAGAACCAGCGCCGGCGCGCCGCCATCGAGCGGCTGGTGGCCAATGCGCAGGAATCGGGCGCGCAGCTGCTGACGGGCGGCAAGGCCCTGTCCGGCCCCGGCTTCTTCTATGAACCCACGGTGCTGGCCCTGCGCGACCTGCGCGCCGACGCCGCGCATGTAGAGCCTTTCGGGCCGGTCGCGCTGCTGATGCCGGTGAAGGACGCCGACGAGGCGCTGCGCGAAGCCAACCGCCTGCCGTTCGGCCTGGCCGCCTATGCGTTCACGCAGAACATGCAGCTGGCCCACCGCTTTGCCAACGAGATCGAGAGCGGCGTGGTCTGCATCAACGAACTGCAGGCCTCGCTGCCCGAGACGCCGTTTGGCGGCTACAAGGACAGCGGTCTGGGCTCGGAAGGCGGCATCGAAGGCCTGCGCGAATTCCTCAAAGTGAAGTGCGTGCGCCAGGGAGGTCTGGCATGAGCACGACCCTGGGCTTCATAGGCGTGGGCGTGATGGGCGCGGGCATGTGCCGCAACCTGGCGCAAAAATCGGGCTGCACGGTGCTGGCCGCCGATCTGGACATGGGCAATGTGCGGGCGCTGGCCGCCGACGGCGTGGTCGCGAGCAGCATCGAGGAGATCGCGCGCCGCGCCGACATCGTGTTCCTGTCGCTGCCGGCGATTGCCCAGGTGGAGGCGGTCTGCACCGGGCCCGGCGGCCTGCTGGCCCACGCCAAGGCCTTGCACACCATTGTCGACATGAGCACCAGCGATGTCGCGCGCACGCGGGCGCTGGCCGGGCAGCTGCAGGCGCGCGGCATGGCGCTGGTCGATGCACCGGTGGCGCGCAGCCGCGAGGCCGCGCAAAAAGGCACGCTGCTGATCACCGTGGGCGCCAGCGAGGCGCAGTTCGCGGCGCTGCAGCCGCACCTGGCCTGCATGGGCAGCGACGTGCTGCACTGCGGCCCCACGGGCGCGGGCCAGGTGGTCAAGATCATGAACAACATGGTGCTGATCAACACCGTGCATGCGCTGGCCCAGGCCTGCGCGATTGCCGAGCGCGCCGGAGTCGCCAAGGACTTGCTGAGCCAGGCGCTGGGCCTGGGCTCGGCGGCATCGTTCGCGCTGCAGCTCACCGGCAGCCAATATCTGGCCAAGGACGTCTTTCCGGAAAAGATGTTTTCCGCGGCCTATGCGCACAAGGATTTGCAGCTCGCGCTGGCGCTGTCGCGCAACGTGGGACTGGACGACGGCCTGACCGAATGCACGGCGCGCCAGCTGCAGCAATCCATGGACCGTGGTTATGCGCAGAACTATTACCCGGTGATGTACCGCGTGATTTCAGACCAGGGGAAAAAACCATGAACCCACTACCTGTGCTTGATGAATGGCTGGTGCACCGCGGGCGCTTTGTGAATCTCGTCTTCATGCTGCAAAGCGGTGAAAAGGAATGGCTGATCAGGATTCGCGATGGCGCGATTGACAGCCTTCAGGCCGGCCCGTTCGTCATGCCGCGCTGGACGTTTCGCCTGGCCGCCGGCAGCGACGCCTGGCAAAAACATTACGCCGCCACGCCCACGCCCGGTTATCACGACCTGATGGCGATGTGCAAGTTCCAGCATTTGCGCATCGAAGGCGACCAGCACGGCTTCATGTGCAACCTGCTGTATTTCAAGGATTTGATCAAGGCGCTTTCGGGAGTCGTGCAATGAGCCATATCGAGAAAATCTCCGGCGGCTATGTGCATTTCGACATACAGGGCCAAAGCCACCGCGTCTATTTTGAAAGCGCGGGCACGGGGCCGGTGCTGCTGTGCCTGCACACCGCGGGCAGCGATAGCCGCCAGTACCGCGGCATTCTCAATTGCACCGCCATCACCGAGCGCTTCCAGGTGGTCTGCTTCGACCTGCCCTACCACGGCAAATCGTCGCCGCCCGCAGGCTGGCAGCAGCGTGAGTACCAGCTGACATCGCAGCTCTATGTGGACACCATCATCGGCTTCATGCAGGCCATGGACATCGAACGCCCGCTGGCCATGGGCTGCTCGATAGGCGGGCGCGTGGTGCTGCACCTGGCGCTGCAGCATCCCGAGAAGTTCCGCGGCCTCATAGGCCTGCAGTCGGGCGCGCATGTGAACCCTTACTACAACCTCGAATGGCTGCACCGGCCGGACGTGCATGGCGGCGAAGTCTGCGCCGGCATCGTCTCCGGGCTGATAGGCCCGCACGCGGCCGAAGCCGAGCGCTGGGAAACGCTGTGGCATTACATGCAGGGCGGGCCAGGAGTATTCAAAGGCGATCTGCATTTCTACAAAGCGCAAGGCGATCTGCGCGCCCTGGCCCACCAGATCGACACGCGCAAATGCCCGCTGCATCTGCTCACCGGCGAATTCGATTATTCGTGCACCCCCGACGACTCGCGCGATCTGGCGCAGATGATTGCCGGCGCGCATTTGAAGATCATGCCCGGGCTGGGCCATTTCCCCATGAGCGAGGCGCCCGAGGAATTCATCGCCCACCTGCTGCACGTGCTGCAGAAATTTCATTGACAAGCCTGAAACCACAATGGAGACAAGAATGAAATTCAAACGTCATACCGCGGTATTTCTCGGCGTCCTCGCGCTGGCCTGCGGCGCCCAGGCCCAAGGCAGCGGCGCGAAGATCTCCGACGGCGTGGTGCGCATAGGCGTGCTCACCGATATCAGCGGGCCGTTCATGGACAACGTCGGCCGCGGCTCGATTGCCGCCACCGAAATCGCCATCGAGGAGTTTGGCGGCAAGGTGCTGGGATATCCCATTGAAATGGTGTCGGCCGACCACCAGAACAAGGCCGATATTGCCTCGACCAAGACGCGAGAATGGTTTGACCGCGACAAGGTCGATACCGTGACCGAGCTGGGCAACAGCGCGGTGGCGCTGGCCGCAATGCGCATTGCCCAGGAAAAGAACCGCATGTCCATGGTCACCGGCGCGGGCGCGGTGCGCATCAGCGACGAGGACTGCACGGCCAACAACGTGCACTGGGTCTACGACACCTATGCGCTGGCCAACGTCGGCACCAGGTCGCTGGTCAAGCGCGGCGTCAAGACCTGGTACTACCTGACGGCCGACTACGCTTTCGGCCATTCGCTCGAAGCCGACGGCAGGAAGTTCATCGAGGAGGCCGGCGGCCAGGTGCTGGGCGCCTCGCGCTATCCGTTCCCGGGCAACGACTTCGCCTCCTACATCCTCAAGGCCAAGGAAAGCAAGGCCAATGCGGTGGCGATTGCCACCGCCGGGCTGGATCTGCAGAACGCGATCAAGCAGGGCCGGGAATTCGGCCTGGGCGCGGGCGGGCAGGCCAGCGTCGCGCTGCTGATGAGCATCATGGACGTGCACGGCCTGGGCCTGAGGAACGCCGGCGGCATGATGTTTGCCGAGACCTTCTACTGGGATCTGGACGATGCCTCGCGCCAGTTTGCCGAGCGCTTCTTCAAGAAGATGAAGAAGATGCCCACGGCGCTGCAGGCCGGCCAGTATTCGGCGGTGCGCACCTATCTCAAGGCCGTCGAGCAGGCGCGCAGCGACGAAGTGGGCGCGGTGATCCAGGCGATGAAGGGCATGCAGATCAACGATGCCTTTGCCAGGAACGGCGTGCTGCGCGCCGACGGCAAGATGGTGCACGACATGTACCTGGTCCAGGTCAAGACGCCGGCCGAATCCAAGAAGCCCTGGGACTACTACAAGATCGTCGAGACCGTGGCCGGCAAGGACGCCTTTGCCGGCCTGAGCGACAGCAAGTGTTCGCTGGTCAGGAAGTAGGCCGCGCCATGCCGGCCTACGAGGTGTATGCGATCAAGTACGCGTCGGTGGACCGGCCGCGCCAGAGCAACTTTCTGGCGCCGGCCGGCGGCGATCCCGCGGCGCCCATGGCGCTGGACTTCTTTGTCTGGCTCGTCCGGGGCCATGGCCAGCTGCTGCTGGTGGACACCGGCTTCAGCCAGGTCTCGGCGCTGGCGCGCCAGCGCAGCTTCCTGCTGTCGCCGGTCGAATCGCTGCAGCGGCTGGGCGTGCAAGCCGGCGATATCCGGGACATCGCCATCACCCATCTGCATTACGACCATGCGGGCAATGTGCACCTGTTCCCGAACGCGCGCATCTGGCTGCAGCAGCGCGAGATGGCGTATGCGACCGGCCAATGCATGTGCGATGCCAGGCAAAACCACTTCTTCGCGCTGGACGACATAGCCGTGGTGCTCAAGCGCCTGTATGCAGGCGATGTGCGCCTGATCGACGGCGAGCATGCGTTTGCGCCCGGCATCGACCTGCACCGCGTGGGCGGGCATACCGACGGCCTGCAGGTGGTGGCGGTGACGACGGCCAAAGGCCGGGTGGTGCTGGCGTCCGACGCCGCGCACTATTACGAGAACCTGCAGCAGCGCAACCCGTTTCCCGCCATCCACAGCCGCGCGGACATGATGGCCGGCTATGACCGCATCGAGGCCCTGGCCGGCAGCGCCGACCTGATCGTTCCCGGCCATGATCCGCTGGTCTGCGAACGCTTCGAGCGCGTGCCCGCGCCGGGCGCGCATATCTACCGCATTGCCTGAGGCCGGGCGCGCGCCAGGGCCAGGCTCAGCAGCAGGGCCAGTCCGGCCAGGCCGCCCGCAAGCCACAGCGTGGCCGGCAGGCCCGCCGCATCGACCACGCGGCCGCCCGCCCAGGCGCCCAGCGCAATGCCCACATTGAACACCGCCACGTACAGGGCGCCGGCGATCTCCACGGCGCGCGGCGCGGCCTGCATCATCCAGGTCATCAGGCCCACCGAGACCCCGCCATAGGCCAGGCCCCAGAGCAGCAGCGCCGCACCCGCGCCCGCATGCGAGTCGGCCAGGGCCAGGAACAGCCAGGGGGCCAGCAGGCCCAGCGCAATCGCCGTGACGGTGGCCGCGCTGCGCCGCGCGGCGCTGATGCCCGCCAGGAAATTGCCGGCCAGGCCCGCAACGCCATAGGCCAGCAGCAGGCCGCCCAGCCATTGCGCGTCGAACCGCGCCACCGACAGCAGCAGCGGGCGCACAAAGGTGAAGGCCATGAAATGCCCGGCCACCAGCAGCAGCGTCAGCGCCAGCCCGGCCTGCAGCCGGCGGTTGGCCAGCTGTTCGCCGAAGTGGCGCAGACGCGCCGAGCCGGTGGCCGGCAGCGGCGGCACAACGGCCAGGTGCAGCGCCAGCACCAGGGCGCTGAGCAAGGCCATGCCGGCAAAGGCCCAGCGCCAGCCCGCAAGATCGCCGACCAGCGCGCCCAGCGGCACGCCCAGCACCGACGCCGCCGCGACGCCGCCAAAGATGATGGAGGTGGCCAGGCCGACCGCAGGGCCGGGCACCAGCCGCGCCGCGAGGCCGCCGGCAATGGCCCAGATTCCGCCCATGCAAAAGCCCACCAGCACGCGCGCCGCCAGCATCCAGCCCAGGCCCGGCGCAAGCGCCGAAGCCAGGTTGGCAATCACCAGCAGGCCCAACAGGCCGCCGAGAATCCGGCGCCGGTCCATGGCGCGCGCGGCAATCACCACCAGCGGCGCGAACAGCGCGGCCAGCAGGGCGGGCAGCGAGATCAGCAGGCCGG
>NZ_JAVWWA010000072.1:24622-26811 GCF_036666375.1 Comamonas sp.
ACCAGCGGCGCGAACAGCGCGGCCAGCAGGGCGGGCAGCGAGATCAGCAGGCCGGCCGTGCCGGTCGAGGTCTGCAGGCTGTCGGCAATCGGCGTCAGCAGGCCCACGGGCAGCATTTCCGTCGTCACCACGCAGAAGGTGGACAGGCCGGCGGCGGCCACGGCCGCCCAGGGATGGCGGGCCGCGGGTGCGGCGGCGCAGGAAGACAATGGCATGGCGCGAATCCTTGAAACAAACAATGGGAGAGCGGGCATCACGCCGTGGCCAGGGCCAGGCCCTGCCGGCGCAGCCGGCCGTGGGCCCACAGCGCCAGCAGCAGCACGCCGGCCCCGGCGCACAGCGCCACGCGAAAGCCCGACGCCGCACCGGCGCCGTCCACCAGCCGGCCGGAGGCCGCGGCGCCCAGCGCGATGCCCACATTGAGCCCGGCCAGCAGCCAGGTGATGCCTTCGGTCAGCTGCTGCGCGGGCAGCAGGCGCTCGACCAGCGACATCGCGACAATCATGGTGGGCGCAAAGAACAGCCCGGCCAGCAGCACGGCGCCGGCCAGGGCGGGAATGCTGGACACCCACAGCAGCGGCAGCGTGGTGGCGGCCGTCGCCAGGCCGCCGAGCAACAGCAGGCGGTGCAAAGGCGTGGGCAGCGAAGCGGCGCCAAACAGCAGCCCGGCGAGCGCCGAGCCCGCGGCATAGGCCGACAGCACCCAGCTGGCCGCTGCCGGCTGGCCGGCCTGCGCGGCAAAGGCGACGCTGACGATATCGACCGTGCCGACAATCACGCCCATGGCCACCATCAGCAGCGCCAGCAGCCGCACATCGGCCAGGCGCAGCACCGAAGCGCCCGCCCTGCCCGCGGCAGGCGTTTCGAGCGGCGGCTCGGTGGCGCGCTGCAGCACCAGGGCCGCAACGCCCAGCAGCAGGAGCAGGGCCGCGGCCAGCGGACCGGCCGCGGGCGCCAGCGCCACGCACAGGCCCACCGACAGCGGCGGCCCCGCAATGAACGTGACTTCATCGAGCACCGTTTCCAGCGCATAGGCGGTCTGCAGGCGCGGCTGGCCGCGATAGATAGCGGTCCAGCGCGCACGCACCATGGCCGACATGCTGGGCATGGCGCCGGCCAGCAGCGCAGCGGCAAACAGCGTCCAGTCGGGCGCCTGCCACCAGGCGCTGGCGCACAGCAGCAGCAGACCGAGCGCGCTGATGGCGGCAGCGGCGGGCAGCACCCGGCCCTGGCCCCGGCGGTCGACCCGGCGCGAGATCTGCGGCGACAGCAAGGCGTAGGCCAGCACAAACGTCGCGGACACCGCGCCGGCCAGCGCATAGCTGCCGCGCAGCAGCGCCAGCATGGTGATGATGCCTATGCCAGTCATGGGCAGCGCCAGCCGCGCCAGCAGGCCGGCCAGCGCAAAGGCCTTGGCGCCGGGTGCGGCAAAAAGTTCTCGATAGGGGTTGCTCATCTCTTTCTCCGCGGAACGCGCGCTTGCCGGCAAGGGGCGAGGCGGCGACAATACATACACAGCGTATGAATAGAATCGTACATTCATACGCGACGTATGTAAACAATCATGCACACCGTATGCAAGGAGAAGAAATGGTTCGCCGCACCCGCGCCGAGATGGAAGAAACCCGTGCAACCCTGCTGGCCACCGCGCGCCAGGTGTTCTGCGAACAGGGATATGCCGACACGTCGATGGACGAAATGACCGCGCAGGCGGGCCTCACGCGCGGCGCGCTGTATCACCACTTTGGCGACAAGAAGGGCCTGCTGGCGGCGGTGACGGCGCAGATCGACGCCGAGATGGATGCGCGCCTGCAGGCCATCTCCGACGGCGCCCAGGACGCCTGGCAAGGCTTTTGCCAGCGCTGCCATGCCTATCTGGAAATGGCGCTGGAGCCCGAAATCCAGCGCATCGTGCTGCGCGACGCACGCGCAGTGCTGGGCGGCGCCTCACCCGATTCCCAGCGCCACTGCCTGGATTCCATGCAGCGATTGATTGGAAACCTGATGGCCCGGGGCGTGGTGGCCGACGCCGATGCGCGCGCGCTGGCCGCGCTGATCTACGGCAGCCTGAGCGAAGCCGCGTTCTGGATTGCCGACGGCGAAGACGGCGATGCGCGCCTGGCGCGCGCCAGCCAGGCGCTCGATCTGCTGCTGCGCGGCTTGTTGGTCAGGGCGTAGGGGAAGGCGCG
>NZ_JAVWWA010000073.1:0-19032 GCF_036666375.1 Comamonas sp.
TCGCCGCCGCCGGCATCGGCCCAGCGCGAGCCGCGCTGAAATCCCGGTATGCCCATGCGCTCGGGAAAATGCTCGTGCGAATGCCAGTCCTCGAACTCTGCGCGCCATTCCGGGGCCATGTCCCACCACATCGCGATTGCGGCCTTGCCAAGTAGCGCCATGATGATTCCTGCCTTTGCCGCGCGTCACTTCGCCGCGCGCAGGCGGGCGAGTTCGGCATTGACCTGCTGCATCACCGGCTCGCCGACTTCCTTGCTGAACTTGTCGACCACGGGCTGCACTTTCTGGCGCAGGCGCGCGACTTCCGCGGCGCTGACTTCGTTGACCTGCATGGATTTCTTCAGACCGTCGATGGCTTCGGCCTCCTTGATCTGCGAGATCCGGCGCTCCTCGGCCTTGGCTTCGTTCGCGGCCTCGGTGATGATCCGGCGTTCGGTGGCCGACATGCCGTCCCAGGTCTTCTTGCTCATCAGCAGCGGCATGCCGGTGTAGATGTGCCGCGTCAGCGACAGGTATTTCTGCACTTCCGCGAACTTCGCCGACTCGATCACGCCCACCGGGTTGTCCTGGCCGTCAATGGCCTTGGACTCGAGCGCGCCATAGACTTCGCCGAAGGTCATGGGCACGGGGTTGGCGCCCAGCGTGTTGAACATGTCGAGATAGATGGGCGCGGCAATCACGCGCACCTTGAGGCCTTGCAGGTCTTCGACCCTGGCAATCGGGCGCTTGCTGTTGGTCATGTTGCGAAAGCCCAGGTCCCAGATGCCCAGGCCCACGAGGCCGAACCGGGAAAGACCGTCAAGCAGCTGCGTGCCGACCGGCCCGTCGGAGACGGCATAGGCTTCCTGGGCGTTGTTGAACAGGAAGGGAAAGTCAAACACCATGAACTGCTTGTCCATGCCCGCGAGCAGGCCGGTGGCCATGGAGGTGAAGTCCAGTGTGCCGCCGCGCACCGCCGACAGGTTCTGCGGGTCGCCGCCGAGCACCGCATTCGCGTAGATCGAGACCTTGATCTTGCCGCCGCTTTTCTGCGCGACCAGATCGGAAAACTTCTGCGCGCCCTGGCCCAGCGGGTGGTCCTTGGCCAGGCTGAAGGCGAACTTGAGGTTGCGTTCCTTCACGTCCTGCGCCAGCGCCGCCGGGGCTTGTGCCAGCAGCAGCGCAGCTGCGGCACCGACAAGGGCGCGGCGAATCAGGGAGGGGGTGGTCTTCATGTCTCTACCTTTGCGTTGAAGTGATGGAAAGCGCTGCCATAGTGATTTTCTGGCTATCATATCCAGAAAGTTGAAAGTCATTCAATTTTTCAAAGACGTTCAAATTTTGAACGGTTATGATGGGCGCAACTTTTGTTGTCAAGGAGACATGACATGAGCGGCGCGATGGAGAAATCGTTGGCGATCCTCGAGTACCTCGTGGGCTATCCGGATGGCGTGGCCCTGGTCAAGATCTCTACCGATCTCAACCAGTTGCGCAGCGGTTGCCACCGCACCTTGCACGAGCTGATCGGCTACGGCTATGTGCGTCAGATGCCGCAAAAAGGCGACTACGCGCTGACCACCAAGCTGTCGTCGATGGGCTTGAGCTTTCTGAGCAAGTCGGGCGTGGTCGACATTGCCCAGCCGGTGATTCACCGGCTTGCCCAGGCCACGGGAGAACTCGCCCGCCTGGCCATCGTTGACGGCGAGCGCCTGACTCTTGTGGCCAAGGCCCAGGGCGCGAAGTCGGGCCTGCTCTATGACCCGGACATGGGCATGGACCTGCAGTTGTCGTGCAGTGCGGCCGGCCATGCCTGGCTCATGACCTTGCCCGAAGACCAGGCGATAGCGCTGGTCAGCCGCCAGGGGCTGGGCAGCCCCCGGCAGTTCGGGCCGAACGCGCCGACATCGATCAAGGCGCTGATGAAGCTGCTTGACGGCCACCGCAAGCGCGGCTTTTGCGTGATCCAGGACATGTATGCGGCCGGCATGAGCTCCATGGCCGCGCCGGTGCGCCGCGGCAGCGAGCCGACCACCGGCGTGGTGGTGGTCGCGGGGCCGTCGATGCGGCTGACGCAAAAAGCCATGGCCGGGTTCGGCCCGGCTTTGATGGAGGCCGCGGCCGAGCTGGCCGTGGCCGGCGATGCGTCGCCGCTGCTCAAGTCGGCCAATGTCGGTACCTGGGGCAACCAGATGGAGAGTCGGGGCTGATTGCGGCCACTGGCCCAGGCAGGCGCGCGGCGGCGCTTGCAAGGCCGTGCGCTCGCCGGCCATGCGGCCAGCGAAAACCCTTGGATTGCGGCGTTTTCAGTGGAAATTTATAGATAACGCGTATTTCGTATGAAGATTTTCTCCCGACTTTGATGAGAATAAATTCTCGAACGCAAGCCCGTGCTGCGGAGTCTGCGCAAGGATGAATTCATTAAAATGAGGAGACAAGATATTATGAAAAATGCATTTCCGGTGGCCGCGGTTCTGCTGGGTATTTCCACTTCATTGTTGGCGCAAGGCAGTGGTTTGAAAATATCGGGTGAAATGGACGCGGGTATTCAGAATTACAAGAGCGCCAATGGCAGTTCCATGAATCGCCTGCAAAGCGGGGCATTTGGTGCCACGCGCATGATCTTTTCCGGTAACGAGGATCTGGGCGACGGAATGCAGGCCAGCTTCATGCTGGAGATGGCGCCGGCGCTCGATACCGGCGCGACCAGCCGCTTCGGTTTCTTCAACCGCAACGCCTGGGTCGGCCTGTCGGGCCGCCAATGGGGTGAAGTGCGGCTGGGCCGTTACCTGACCGGCACCGCCAACTTGCTGTGCCAGGTAGACCTTCACTGGTGCGCCAGCGGCTTCAACGGCACGGGCATCATGTACAACGGCGATCTGTCCACCGTGGGGCGCTGGATTTCGGGCAGCCCGGGGCGCGGCGGCAACAACAACGACGGCATTTCTGTGTTCTCGGGCGGCACGGCCGCGGCGGGAACGGCCGAGTCCAACCGCAAGAACAATTCGCTGCAGTACACGACGCCGCGCGTCAATGGCTTTCAGGGCAAGCTCATGTATTCGCTGGGCGAAGCCGGCAAGAACCCGGTCAATGGCTCGGGCGATCACGTCGACCTGACGCTGAGCTATGCCAGCAAGAACTGGTTTGTCGGCATAGGTTATGCCCAGGTCCGGCCCGACCCGCTGTGGAACGCCAAGGGCAGTCTCACCAGCGTGGGCGGCACCTATGATTTCGGCCAGCTCAAGCTGGGCGCGATCTACCAGCATGAAACGGCATCCGGCGTCTCGGCACGCTGGAGCCGGGCCCAGGCCTGGGCCCTGACCGCGGCCTACCGCAGCGGCGCTTTCGAGCCCTATGTCAAGGTCGGCCAGCACCGTACCAATGGCACGGGCGCCTACGGCATCGTCGACGGCACGGATGCGACGGTGGTCAACCTGGGCACGCTGTATCGCCTGTCCAAGCGCACCGCCCTGTATGCCGACTTCGTCACCGATCTCAAGGGCAGCGACGGCAATCCCGCGGTCTATCGGAACGACGCGCGCGGCATCTCGCTGGGCCTGCGCCACAACTTCTGAGACCTGCCGCCCGCGCGTGTCGGCAGGGCCTCCAGGCCAAGGCCGCCTGCGCGGCGGCATTCCCTTGCGGAGAACATCATGCACAAAAGAACCGTCTTGCGCGCCGCCGCGGCCGCAGTCCTGCTGGTCAGCGCCAGCAGCTGGGCCCAGGAGGCCTATCCCGCACGCGCCGTCACCATGGTCGTGCCGTTTGCCCCCGGGGGCGGCGTGGACCTCATGGCGCGCTACATCAGCAAGAAACTCGAAGCCCGGCTGGGCCAGCCGGTGATTGTGGAGAACCGCGCCGGCGCCGGCGCCTCGATAGGCAGCGCCCATGTGGCGCGCGCCCGCGCCGACGGCTACACGCTGCTGTTCACCAGCGTCGCCCATGCGATCAATCCCGGCTTCTATCCCCGCCTGCCGTTCGATACCGTCAAGGATTTCGCCCCGGTCGCAACGGTGGCCACGGCCCCCAATGGCATTGCCGCGCGCGCCGACGCGCCGTTCAATACGCTGGCGGAAATGATGGCCTATGCAAGAGCCCATCCCGACCAGCTCAGCTACGGTGCGATCAGCGGCTCGACCACGATGTACCTGGGCATGGCGATGTTCGTCAAGGAAGCCAGGCTGCCTATTCGCTAC
Source organism: Comamonas sp. (assembly GCF_036666375.1). GTDB lineage: Bacteria > Pseudomonadota > Gammaproteobacteria > Burkholderiales > Burkholderiaceae_C > Comamonas. The sequence goes on from NZ_JAVWWA010000073.1 coordinate 4,173, forward strand.
ATTCCCTACGCGGGCACGCCGGCTTCGGTGCAGGCCGCGGTGGCGGGCGAAGTGGACATGGTCTCCAGCGGCTATGCCTCGGCGGACGCGTTTGCGAAAACCGGACGGCTCAAAATGCTGGCCGTGACCACGGCCCAGCCCAGCGCGCTGGCGCCGGGCGTGGCCACCATTGCACAGGCGGGGCAGCTGCCCGGCTTTGAAGTGCTCAACTGGATGGGCGTGCTTGCGCCTGCACAGGCGCCCGCGCCTGTCGTGCAGCGGCTCAACCGCGAGATCAAGGCGATTCTCGAAGAGCCTGAATCGGAGCAGTTCTTCCTGGCGCAGAAGAACGACCGTTTCTACAGCACGCCCGAAGCCTTCCAGAAGCTCATCGTCAGCGACATCCAGCGCTACACCAAGGTCATACAGGAAACAGGAGCGGCGCAGAAATGAACCACACCGTCGTGCGCAAGCGCATAGGCATGATCGTGCCTTCGCTCAACACCATTGGCGAGGACGATTTCCGCCGTTTCTGCCCCGAGGATGTGGCCTACCATGTGCACCGCATCCGGCTGCGCAAGGAAGGCGGCGTGGTCACGCCCGAAAGCCTGCTGCGTGCCTACCTCGAAGCCATCGAGGAGGCAAGCTATCTCAAGGACTTCGGCCCCGATGTGATCAGCTTCAACTGCACGGGAGCCAGCGTGGCCTACGGGCCCGCGGGCGATGCGCAGCTGGCCGAACGCATGCAGCAGGCGCTGGGCGTGGCTTCGTCCAACACCATGCTGGCCATCAAGCGCGCGCTGGCCCATGTCGGGGCACGCCGCATCGTGCATGTCTGCCCGTTTGCCGACAGGTTCTCCAGCGGCGAGAAGGCGGCGCTCGAGGCCGCGGGCCTGGAGGTGATCAAGTCCGTGGGCCTGAACTTCGTCGATGCGCGCGAAGCCGCGCGCATGGACCCGCAGACGCTGACCGCGCATGCGCTGGCCCATGCCGAACCCGGCATGCAGGCGCTGCTGCTGTCCTGCGCCAATGTGCGCGCGTTCGAGGCGGTGGAACCACTGGAGCGCGAACTGGGCGTGCCGGTGGTGACCAGCAATCAGGCCGTTCTCTGGGACGCGCTGCAGCAGATAGGCTGGAGCGGCCGGGTGGAGGGCGCAGGCACATTGCTGCGATAACAAGGCTGCTGGGAAGCGGCGAGTGGCGCGCTGACGCGACATTCTTCAGGGCCACGATGTGGCCCTTTTTTTGCGTCCGGCAGGCTGTTCAGCAAAAATTGATGGAAGCTGGAATTTTTTAATTAGTCTGCTTTACACCCGTCCCCTAAGATTCAAACAGCTGAATAACAAAGGAGACGGTAATGGATAAAGTGCTTTTTGCCGGCACGGCGGTCACGCGTGAAAATTCCATTGGATCGCTATATAAGCTGGTGCACGATCAGCAATGGGAGAAAGTAAGAGATATTCCTGATAATGCCGCCGTGCAGGCGATTGTTCCCCATCCTGAATATGAGAATGTGATTTTCGCTGCAACGCGAAAAGGCATTTATAAATCCACCGACAAGGGCACTACCTGGCGCGATGTGGGCGCGGCCGACGCGAAGTTCCAGTTCTGGTCGATCGAAGTCGATCCACGCGACCCCGACCACCTGTTTGCGGGCACGGCGCCGATCAGCGTTTTCGAGAGCCATGACTGCGGCGAAACCTGGCGCGAATGCGAAGTCCACCATCCCGAGCGCTTCAACATCCGCTTTGGTGCCTCGCGCGTGATGCGGCTGGCCTTCCATCCCACCGACGCCAACGTGCTTTACGGCATTGCCGAAATCAACGGCTTCATGGTCAGCACTGATGCCGGCAGGAGCTGGCATGCGCGCACCGCGGGCATTCTGGCGCTGTCCGAGCTGCCCCATCTCAAGAGCAGGATTGAAACCGACGACGACGCCGAAGGCATGTTCGATGCCCATGCGGTCACGACCACGCCGGCCTCACCCGATGCGGTGTTCTACCTGTGCCGGCTCGGCGTGTTCGAGAGCCGCGACCAGGGTGCGGTGTTCGAGGACCTCAAGGTCGGCAAGTTCGCGCCGTTCAGCTACTGCCGCGACCTGCGCATCGTCGCCGGCCAGCCCGAGAAGATGTATGCCTGTTTCAGCATTGCCTCGCGCAGCAACGCGGGTGCGGTCTATACCAGCGACGACCTGGGGCGTCACTGGCGGCGGGCCGATGCACAGGTCACGCCCCAGAGCACCATCATGGGCATCAATGTGCACCACGCGGACGGCGGGGGGGTGATTTCCGTGACCCGCGGCGGCCAGGTGTTCTACAGCTTCGACGGCGCTGCCAGCTGGTTCGAGGCCCAGTTGCCTGCGGATGCCGGCGACGCGTTCTGCGTGGCAATGATTTGATCTTGTGGAGCATAGGATGCGTCTGAACAGTATTATTCGGGCCCTGGAATCCGGGCCAGGCATTGCCTTCACCTCGTTCATGCAGGCCGAGGTCGAGAACGCCGTCAATTTCGCGCAGTCAAGCAACGACGGCCTGGTGTTCGAGATGGAGCACAACCCCTGGGATATCAACGCGCTGCGCGTGTCCATGCAGTTTCTGCTGCTGCGCGAGCAGATCGTGCGGGCCGGCTCGGTGGCCAACCCCATGTCGCCGCTGGTGCGCATTCCCGCCAACGGCAGCGAAAGAAATGAATGGTTTGCCAAGCAGGCGCTGGACCTGGGCGCCTACGGCATTCTCTGGCCGCGCATCAGCAACAGCGAGCAGGCCTACAACGCGGTGGCGGCCTGCCGCTATCCGCGCCTGCCGGAACGCAGCCACTACGAGCCCGCAGGCCTGCGCGGCGACGCGCCCATGGCCGCCGCGCGCTACTGGGGCCTGCCGCAGCAGGAGTACTACAAGCGCGCCGATGTCTGGCCGCTGGTGCCCGAAGGCGAGATTCTTGTGGGCCTGATGATCGAGGACACCGAAGGCGTGAACAACGTCGAGAAGATCCTCAAGGAAGTGCCGGGCATAGGCTTCATCCTGATCGGCGAAGGCGATCTGAGCCAGGAACTGGGCTGCCCGCGCGAGTATGACAACCCCGAGCTGCTGCGCATGATGGGCCAGGTGCTCGAAGTCGGCAAGGCGCATGGCGTGGCCGTGGGCCACCCGCACATGACGCGCGAGAACGCGCGTCAGATCATCGACCAGGGCTACCGTTTCCTGATGAGCTATCCGCGGCGCGACTTCTCGGCGCTGGAGACCGGCCGCAAGATTTTCCAGGAGCTCTGAATGGCATCGCTCAAGACCGTTCTGGGCCCGCACGCCCAGCTGGCCGGGGTGCGCGCGCAGACCGAGATACTGCCCGGCGTGGCGCTGGAATTCATCGACGTCAAGCGCATGCCCGACGCCTACCGCGAGATGGCGCGCAGCCAGCCCTACGACATATGCGAGATGGCGCCCACCATGTACCTCATGGCGCTGGAGCGCGGCGCGCAGATCACGGCGCTGCCGATTCCCATGACTCGGCGCTTTCGCCATTCGGGGCTGAAGAAGCGCAAGGGCCTGGCGCTGGCCACCCCCCGGCAGCTCGAAGGCATGAAAGTCGGCGTGCGCAACTATTCGGTGACGGCTGCCGTGTGGACGCGCGGCGTCTATGCAGACGACTACGGGCTGGACCTGAACCGCGTCACCTGGATCACCGAAGAAGCCGAGAACCTCGACGACCTGGTGCTGCCGGCCAACGTGCAGCGGCTTGCGCCCGGGCGCAGGATTTCCGACGCCCTGGCCAGCGGCGAGATCGACGTGGCCTTCGATGGCCTGGCGGGCGCGGGCGATGCGCAGGTGGAGATGGAAGAGGTGGTGGCCGATGCGGCCGCAGCCGAGCAGCGCTGGTTCGAGCGCACCGGCATCTATCCCATTCACGGTGTGATCGTGCTGCGCAACGAGGTGTTGACCGCGCATCCGGGCATTGCCCGGGCGCTGTTCGAGCAGTTCGTGCAGGCCAAGAAAACCTATCTCGCGCAACTCGCCGAGATCGCCGAGCCTTCGGGCGACGACAAGCGCTATCTGCGGCTGGCCCGGTATGTCGGCGATCCGCTGCCATACGGCTTTGCCGAAAACGCGGCTTCGCTGCAGGCACTGGTGCGCTATGCCCGGGAGCAGCAGCTGGTGCGCGGTTCCGCGCAGGCCGAGAACCTGTTCATAGACCCCCGCACTGCGCCCCTGGGCCAGCTGGCGCAATGGAAGTGACTCCCATGGAAAAGACAACGCTCAGTGTCATGCTGGGCAGCTACCCCAAGACGGCGGCGCTCAAGAACGCGCAGATTGCCTCGGAGCGCGTGGCGCTTGAGATCGCTCCCGTGGACACGGCGCAAAAAGCCTTCAAGAACGTGGTGCGCGCCCACCGCTTCGATGTCGCCGAGCTGGCCATCGTGACCTATCTGCTGGCCGTGGACGCCGGCCACCGCTACCTGCTGCTGCCGTTCGTGATGAACGGCAACTTCCACCACAAGAGCATCTATGCGCGCGCCGACGACGCCTTCGGGCCCGATCAGCTCAAGGGCAAGCGCGTGGCCATGCGTTCCTTCTCGCAGACCACGCCGACCTGGGTGCGCGGCATTCTGTGTGACGAATACGGCCTGCAGATGTCCGATGTGCAGTGGTGGAGCCAGGAAGGCGCGCATGTGGCCGAGTACCAGGATCCGCCCTGGGTGCAGGCGCTCGACAAGGCCACCGGCCTCGAGCAGGCGCTGCTTAGCGGCCAGGTCGACGCCATCATTGCGGGCGGTGCGCTCGAGCACGGGGACCGGCTGCGCCATGTGATTGACCAGCCGCTGGCCGCCGCCCAGGCCTGGAGCGCGCGCAGCGGCGTGATCCCCATCAACCACATGGTGGCCGTCAAGGCCGAGCTGGTCGAGCGCCATCCCGAGGCCGTTGCCGAGGTCTATCGCATGCTGGTGGAAAGCCGGCGTGCCGCGGGTGAAATACCGGCCGCGGGCGAGCGCGATCTGCAGCCGTTTGGCTTCGATGCGCTCGAGCTGTCGCTGCGCAAGGTGATCGACTATGCGTTTGACCAGCAGATGATACGCCGTCGCTTCACGACCGATGAGCTGTATGGCGATGTGCGCAAGTTTTTGAAATAGAGAGGACCCCATGCCCGGAATCGTTTCTTCCATTGCCTATGTGCGCCTGGGCGCGCCCGATCTCGACGTGCAGGAAAAATTCCTGCAGGAGTTCGGTCTGCTGACCGTGCAGCGCGACGCCGACCGCCTGTACATGCGCGGCCTGGGCCCGCGCCCGTTCATCCATGTCACCGAGCGTGCAGAGTCGGGCGTGATTGCCGTCGGCTACGACGTGCATCCCGACGTGCCCATCGAGTCGCTGCAGCAGCGCTTTGGCGTCCAGGTCGAGGCCATCGACGAGCCCGGCGGCGGCAAGCGGCTGTGCCTGCGCGACCCCAACGGCATGCGCGTGGAGCTCGTGCAGGGCCGCGAGGTGGCGCCCGAACTCGCGCGCCGCAACCCGCTGCGCGGCGCCGAAAGCGTGAGCCAGGACCACGGCCCGGCGCGCATTGAGCAGCTGGCGCACACCGCCTATATGACCACGCGTCTGCAGGAGACGCTCGACTGGTACCAGGGAAACTTCGGCTTTCTGGCCACCGACGAGCTGTTCATCGAGAAGAAAGGCAATACGCTGGGCCGCTTCGTGCGCGTCGACATGGGCGACGAGCCGGTGTTCCACCATGTGCTGTTCATCATGCGCGGCGAAAAGGACGGCCTGCACCATGCGTCGTTTGAAGTCGAGCGCGTCGACGAGATCTTCATCGGCGGCGACCACCTGCACGGCCTGCGCTACGACCATGTGCGCGGCATTGGCCGCCATGCGCTGGGCAGCCAGATCTTCGACTACTGGATGTCGCCGTTCGAGGTCATGCACGAGCACTGGTCGTCCAACGAGAAGATGAACGTGCACAGCCGCTTCAACGAGATCCAGATCGGCCCCGGCATGTCGCACGACAGCGGCGAGCGCCCGCCCGAGCGCTTCGTCAAGCAGGCCTCGCCGATCCTGCAGAAATAAACCATTCAGGACAGTTTCCATGATCATCGATTGCCACGGTCACTTCACGACCGTTCCCCCCGCGCTGCACGCCTGGCGCAAACAACAGCTCGAAGGCCAGGGCCTTTCGGGCCGGCCGCTGGAGATTTCCGACGACGAACTGCGCGCCTGCCTGGAGGACAAGCAGCTGCGCCTGCAGCGCGAGCGCGGGCTGGACCTCACGCTGTTCTCGCCCATCGCGGGCCAGATGGGCCACCACCTGGGCACGCCCGAACAAAGCGTGGAGTGGTCGGAGCTGGCCAACAACCTGATCCACCGCGTCTGCGGTCTCTATCCGCGCAACTTCGTCGGCGTCTGCCAGCTGCCCCAGTCGGCAAGCGCCGCCGATTTCGGCATCGCGGCCAGCGTGGTGGAGCTGGAGCGCTGCGTCAACGAACTGGGATTCGTGGCCTGCAATCTCAACCCCGATCCCTCGGGCGGTTTCTGGCAGGCGCCGGCGCTGACCGACAGGCGCTACTACCCGCTGTACGAAAAGATGGTCGAGCTTGACGTGCCCGCGATGGTGCATGTGAGCGGCTCGTGCAATCCCTGCCACCACCATGTGGGCGCGCACTACCTCAACGGCGACACCTCGGCGTTCATGCAGTTCCTGCTTGCGCCGCAGCTGTTCCAGGATTTTCCTGGGCTGCGCTTCGTGATTCCGCATGGCGGCGGCGCCGTGCCCTATCACTGGGGAAGGTATCGCGGCCTGGCCCAGGACCTGGGCTTCGAGAAGCTCAAGGGCGGGGTGCTCGACAACGTCTTCTTCGACACCTGCGTCTACCACCAGGACGGCGTGGATCTGCTGACCAAGGTCGTGCCCACGGAAAACATCCTGTTCGGCTCCGAGATGGTGGGCGCCGTCAAGGGCATGGACCCCGAGACCGGCCAGTACTACGACGACACGAAACGCTATGTGCAGGCCACGCCCCATCTGAGCGAAGCCCAGCGCCACGCCGTTTTCGCGGGCAATGTGCTGCGCGTCTATCCGCGCCTGGCGCGCCATCTCAACGCTGTCTGATTTCAAAGGAGCATCCCATGGATCTGGGTATCAAGGGCCGCAAGGCGGTCGTCTGCGCATCGTCACAAGGGCTGGGCCTGGCCTGCGCCACATCGCTGGCGCGCGAAGGCTGCGAGGTCTGGATCAACGGCCGCACCGAGGCCAAGCTGATCGAAGCCGCGGCGCAGATCGAGGCGCTGACGGGACATCGCCCGCAGGTCATCGTGGCCGACATCACGCAGGAGCAGGGCCGCGCCGCAATTGTGGCGGCCTGCCCCGAGGCCGACATCCTGGTCAACAACAATGCCGGCCCCGAGCCGGGCAAGATCGCCGACTGGTCCGAGCAGGACTGGCGCGACGCCGTCGAAGGCAACATGCTCGCGCCCATCATGCTGATCAAGTCCTATGTGCCGGGCATGCGCGCGCGTAAGTTCGGGCGCGTGATCAACATCACCTCGGCAATGGTGAAGTCGCCCAGCGCCACCATGGGCCTGTCGGCCGCGGTGCGCGCCGGCCTCACGGCGCTGAGCAAGTCGGTGCAAAAGGATTCGGTGGTCGACAACGTGACCATCAACAACCTGCTGCCCGAGCGCTTCGATACCGACCGCCAGCGCTTCATGGCCGAGCGCATGTCGCAGCGCGAAAGCATCACCGTTGACGAGGCGCGCCAACGGATTGCCAACACCATTGCGGCCAAGCGCTTTGGCAAGCCGCAGGAATTCGGCGATGCCTGCGCCTATCTCTGCAGCGCCCAGGCCAGCTTCATTTCGGGCCAAAACATGCAACTCGACGGCGGCTCGTATGCCGGCCTGGTCTAAGGAGAACTCAGCATGAAACTCATCAGTTTCGAGAAGGCCGGCAAGGCCTCGTTTGGCGCGGTGGTGGGCGAGCGCATTGTCGACCTGGGGCGGCATTTCGAAGGGCGTTTCGCGACGCTGCGCGATCTGCTGACGGCCGGGCTGGGCGAGATCGGCGACATCTCGCGTTATCCAACCGATTGCGCGCTGGCCGATGTCAAGCTGCTCAAGCCGGTGACCAACCCGGAACACATCTGGTGTCTGGCGGTCAACTATGCGGACCACCACAAGGAAGTCGAGTCCGCGGGCCGCGCCCAGGACCTGCCCAAGTACCCGGCGGTGTTTGCGCGTTTCAACGACAGCTTTGCCGCCCAGGACGAGGGGCTGTGGCACCCCGAAGTGAGCGAGCAGTTCGATTACGAGGGCGAGCTGGCGGTGGTGATAGGGCGGGGCGGCTACCGCATTGCGGCGGCCGATGCGTTTGCGCATATCGCGGGCTATACCATCCTCAACGACGGCAGCGTGCGCGACTGGCAGTTCCATACGCGCCAGATCACGCCGGGCAAGAACTTCTATCGCAGCGGCGCGATCGGCCCGTGGATCGTGACGGCGGATGAAATTCCCGACCCCTATGCGCTGCGCATCGAGACCCGGCTCAATGGCCAGGTGCTGCAGTCGGACCCGGCCGGCCTGATGCTGCACAAGATTGCGGGCTTCATCGAGTATGTGTCGACCATCGCACCGCTGCAGCCCGGCGACATCCTGGCCACGGGCACGCCCAGCGGCGTAGGGTTTTCCCGCAATCCACCGGTCTGGATGAAGCCCGGCGATGTCTGCGAGGTATCCATCGATAAAATAGGCACCCTGCGCAACCAGATAGTGAACCCGCAGTCTTGATGCCGGCATTTTGATTTTCAAGGGGCCGCGCGTTGCGGCCGACCCCTCATGAGTAATGTTCCGAATATTTGGCAGCTCCGGGTTTTTGACTGCGTTGCACAACATGAGAATGTCACCAAGGCGGCTCAGGAATTGCTGCGCACCCAGCCGGCAATTACAACCAGCATCCTGGGATTGGAAAAAATACTTGGGGCGACATTATTCGAGCGCAACAAGACCGGCATTTACCTGACCGAAGTGGGCGTGGCCGCCCATATTCGCATCAAAAGCATTCTGGCCGCGCTGCAGGAGGCCATGGCGCTGCTGGGCGAGCGCAGCATCAGCCCGCTGGTGCTGGGCTCGCGCATCTCGCGCTCGCAGATGCATGCGCTGCTCGCCATCCATGAATGCCACTCGTTTCGCGCCGCGGCGGCCAAGCTGGGCATCACCGATGCCTCGCTGCAGCGCGCGGCGCGCACGCTGGAAGCCAATCTCGGCTGCGTGCTCTACCGCTACACGGCCGCGGGAATCAAGACCACGGAACTCGGCGATGAACTCGCGGCGCGTCTCAAGCACCTGGAAGCGCAGATCACGGCGCTGGTCGAGGCCGTCGCGGTGTTTGTCTACCCGCGCAGCAAGAACATCCGCGTGGGGGTGATGCTGCTGGACCCGTCCATGCTGCTGGTCAACGCCATCAAGGAAACGCGCAGCCGCCACCCCGATGTGCGCATCACGGTGATCAGCGGCGTCTACGAGCAGCTGGTCAACAAGCTGCTGCGCGAGGAGATCGATTTCATCGTGGGACTGCTCAAGAAGCAGGAGCATGAGCTGAACCTGCGCCAGCAGCCGCTGTATGCCGAGTCGTACTGCATCGTTGCGCGGCGCGGCCATCCGCTGAGCCACCAGGCCGCCGTCAGCGTCGAGGACCTGCAGCAGTATTCCTGGATCATTCCGCCCGCGGGCTCGCCGCGCCGCAATGCCTACGAGCACGTGTTCATCGAGACCACCATGCCGCCCGCGCTGATTGAAACCTATTCGCTCTCGACCATGCGCATCATGCTGGCGGACTCCGACATGCTGACCATTCTGAGCTGGGTGGAAGTGCTCAGTGAACGCCATTTCGGTATTTTGACGCCCTTGCCATTTCATATTCAATGCGATGGACCCATGGTGGGTATAAGCACCGTGCAGGGTAAGCAGCTCAATGAAGCCCAGCAGTATTTCATTGATGCCTTCAAGAATAATTCGGCATGCCTGGGCGGGAATTGAATGACGTTTTTTATGAATGCTGCTGAATATCTTATGGAAGGCTGAACCCGCTTCTGGGTAGCATATTCCTACTTGATTTAAATGCGCAAGAAAGTAGGGATATATGGTTATTGTGGATGCCCAGGTTCATCCATGGTCTGACGGAGAATCCACCGGCCACCACCGGCGCGCTCCCATAGACAACGGGGTTTTGCTGCAGGAGATGGCCGCCGCCGGCGTCGACAAGGTGGTGCTGGTGCCGCCGCTGTGGGATCCGAACGGCAATGCCTATGCGCTGTCGATGGCGCGCCAGGCACCCGAGCGCTTCTCGGTCATGGGGCTCATCGACCCGGCCGCGCCGGACGCCGCCGCGCGCCTGCGCCATTGGCATGACGCGCCGGGCATGCGCGGCGTGCGCTTTCTGCTCAATACGCCAGAACGCCTGCAGCCGCTGCTTGACGGCCGCTGCGACGCGCTGTGGCCGATCGCGCAGGAGCAGGGCATCACCGTGGCGATGCTCGCGCCCGGGCAGCTGGGCGCGGTCAAGGCCATTGCACAGAAATACCCCCGGCTCAAGCTGATCGTCGATCATCTGGCCGTGCCGCGCGCGGCCGTGGGCCCGCGCGCGCTGCAGCACTGGCCCGAACTGCTGGCGCTGGCCGCGCTGCCCAACATCCACGTCAAGGCCGTGGGCGTGGGCGACTATGCGCTGGATCCCTATCCGTTTGTCTCGCTGGAAAAGCCGCTGGCGCAGGTGTTTGACGCGTTTGGCGCCGAGCGCGTCATCTGGGGCAGCGACCTGAGCCGGCTGCACCATCCCTATGTGCATTGCGTGCAGCATTTTCGCCAGCACCTGCCATTCCTGGACCCGGACGCGCTGGCCCTGGTGATGGGACAGAACATCCTGCGACTGCTTGACTGGAAATGAGCACCACCGCGCGGCGCGAGTCCGCTTTTGAGGAACTGCTGGCCCTGGCGCCGTTTCGCCGGCTGCTGGCGGTGCGCGTTTGCTGGACGCTGGGCATACAGATGCTGCTGATGGCCATTGCCTGGCATGCCTATGAAATCGAAGGCGACGCCTGGGCGCTGGCGCTGATAGGCCTGTGCCAGTTCGTTCCGGTGCTGTTGTTTGCCTTGCCCGCGGGCTATATCGTCGACCGCTATCCGCGCTCACGCGTGATTGCGGCCAGCCTGGCGCTGCATGCGCTGACGGCGCTGGCGCTGGTGCTGATGGCCGCGACGCAGACGCTCACCACGCCCGCGCTGTATGCCGCCAGCGTCGTGCTGGGCGTGGCGCGTGCGCTGTTCCTGCCGGCGCTGCAGTCCATCGTGCCCGGTCTGGTGCCGGCTTCCATGCTGTCGCGCGCCATGGCGTCGGTGTCCACGGCTTCGCAGCTGAGCGTGATGCTGGGCCCGGCGCTGGCGGGGTTTCTGATCGTGCAGGGCGTGGTCTGGGCCTATGGCTTGTCGATCGCGCTGTTCGCGCTGGCCCTGGCGCTGCCCGTGGGCCGGCAGCTGCGATCGCAGGCTGCGGCGCCGCGCAAGATCAGCCTCGAGACGCTGTTTGCGGGCTGCGTCTATATCCGCCGCCAGCCCATTGTTCTCGGGGCGATTTCGCTGGACATGTTTGCCGTGCTGTTTGGCGGAGCGGTGGCGCTGCTGCCGCTGTACGTGAAGGACATCCTGGGCGGCAGCCCCGCGGACCTGGGGCTGCTGCGCGCGGCACCGGCCTGCGGCGCGGTGCTGGCGGCCGTGGCGCTGCTGGCGCAGCCGATACGCCGGCACGTGGGCCGCAAGCTGCTGCTGGCCGTGGGTCTGTTTGGCCTGACGGCCGTGGTGTTCGGGCTGTCGCGCAGCTTCTGGCTGTCGGCACTGGCGCTGGCCGTCGGCGGCAGCGCCGACATGGTCAGCGTGGTGATACGCCAGACGCTGGTGCAGCTGGAAACGCCCGACGCCATGCGCGGGCGCGTGAGCGCTGTGAACTCGGTGTTTGTGGGCGCCAGCAACCAGCTCGGCGAATTCCAGGTGGGCGCGGCCGCGGCCCTGCTCGGGCCTGTGACCGCAGTGGTGGCCGGAGGCCTGGTCACCGCGCTGCTGCCACTGCTGTGGTGGCAGCTCTTTCCCGCGCTGGCACGCCGCGACGCGATGGAATCCCATGATGCCTACCGGCCCCCGGGCAGGCAGGCAAACACAAATGCTTCGCTCTGAAGCCCGTCAATAAAATACCAAGGAGACAAACCATGCAACACGCTTTTTCCCGCCGCCGTTTCAACGCCTGGCTCACCATGACCGGAGTCGGCGCGGCCCTTGCCGCGCCCGGCGCGCGTGCCGCCAGCGAAAAAATTCCCATGGTGCGCGTCGTGACCGGTGTGCCCGCGGGCTCGATGGTCGACAACATCACGCGCCGCGTGGCCGAAGTGATCAAGACCGACTATGCGCTCAACTCCATGGTGGAGAACAAGACCGGCGCCGGCGGCATCCTGGCGCTGGGCTACCTCAAGAGCCAGCCCAGGGATGGCAGCAGCCTTTATGTGGGCGTGTCGTCGCCGCTGACCGTCTACCCAGTGACCTACAAGAAGCTGCCCTACGACGCAGACAAGGACCTGGTGCCTGTCGGCAGCCTGGGCACGTTTGATCTGGCGCTGGCCGTGGGGCCCATGGTGCCGGCGTCAGTCACCGACCTCAAGGGCTACTTCGAGTGGTGCAAGAAAAACCCCGAGAAGGCCAGCTTTGGCTCGCCCGGCGCGGGCTCGATGCTGCATTTCATGGGCGCCATGGCCGCGCGCTCGGCCGGCGCGGAGCTCAGCCATGTGGCCTATCGCGGCCCGGGCCCGGCGGTGATCGATCTGCAGGGCGGCGTGGTTTCAGCGGTGGTGGTGCCCCTGGTCGATGTCGCGGAGTTCGCGTCCCAGGGCAGGGTACGCATTCTGGGCACCACGGGCGAGGAGCGCAGCCGCTTCGTGCCGCAGGTGGCGACGTTCAAGGAGCAGGGCTTTGGCGAGTATGCCAAAAGCGTCTGGATCGCGGTGTTCGCGCCCGCGGGCACGCCGGAAGCGACAGTCGAGGCCTTGCGCAGCAATCTGAAGTCGGCGCTTGCCAAGCCCGACGTGCAGTCCACGCTGGGTCGTCAGCTGCAGAAGGCGCAGTGGGGCGGACCCGAGGCCTTGACGCGCGCGATACAGCAGGAGCGCGCCAGCTGGAAAAAGGCCGTCGAGGCGCTGAACTTCACGCCGGAGTCCTGAAGCACGCGCCTGGCCGGCCGCGCCTCGCCGGCCGCCCCTATGCTCGCAGTCGCAGCGCCTGGGCCGCCGCGACCCCGCTGCGCACCGCGCCTTCGAGCGTCGCGGGGTAGGGTCCAGCCACATAGTCGCCGCAGGCCAGCAGCCCGCGCGCGAGCACCTGGCCCGGGCGCTGCACGCCGGGGGTGCAGGCAAAGGTCGCGCGCTTGTCGATCACCGTGGTCAGCGGCTGCATGCCGTGCCAGCCGAGTTCGCGCGCGGCCTGGGCCAGGACCTGGGCCTGGGTGTCGGCACGCGACGCCAGGCTGGCGCTGACGACAAAAGCCATCAGCCCCGCGGGCCCGCCAAGGTGGCCGCGGTCGAACACGAACTGTGCCGGGGCGTCGGCCTGCGGGCGCAGCGCCAGCAACGGCAGTGCGGCGGGCAGGCGCTGAGCGGCCTGCGCCGTGCGCGCGTAGACCGTGGCGATCGCCGTGTGCGAGAGGCTTGCGGCGCTGGCCGCCCATGCGCCCAGGCTGTGCGTCTGGCCGGCCAGGCGCGCGGCTTCGCTGCTGGTCGTGGCCAGCAGCACGGCGCCAAAGCGTTCGCCGTCGACGCGCCAGGCCTCGCCCTCTGCCTGCAGCGCTTCGACGCGCGCTCCCAGCCGCAGGTCATGGCCGCGCGCCTGCAACCATTCGGCCGTGGTCGAGGGAAACAGCCGGCCCAGATCGCAGGTGGGCAGCAGGAAATGCGAGCCGCCGCGGCCGCTGAACAGCGCGTCGCGCAGCACGCGCAGAAACACCGCGCCGCTGGAGATTTCGGGAGGGGTGTTGAGCGCAGAAATGCACAGCGGCTCGATGAACTCTGCCATCAGTTTCGCCGGCAGCCCGGCGCAAAGATCGGCAACGCTGGCCTGGTCGGCGCAATGAAAGCCCTGCAGCCGCCAGCGCGCGGCGCGCGCCAGCAAGGCCTGCTTCTCGCGCCAGCGCCAGCCGCGCGCGCCCAGAATGCCGGCCAGCGCATCGAATGGCGGCGCCCAGTCGGGAAACGCCAGGCCCGTGCCGTCGGCGTAGCGCAGCGTCATCGGCAGGCGCAGCAGCGCGCGCTCGATCTCCACGCCTACCGTGCGCATCAACGCCAGGCAGTCGCCGTAGGCGCCGATCAGGATATGCTGGCCGTTGTCCAGCGTCAGCGGCCCTTCCGGTGTGTCGAGCGTGAGTGCGCGCGCGCGTCCGCCCCATTGGCGCGCGGATTCAAAGACCGTGACCTGACGGTTTGCCTGGGCCAGCGTCACCGCCGCGGCCATGCCTGCCCAGCCGCCGCCGATGACGGCGACGCGCGCGCTCACATGCGCCCCAGGGCCTGCATCTTCCACGCCAGCCAGAGCTTGCGCAGCGGCGTGAGCTTGATGCGCTGGTGCAGCACCTTGAAATCTTCGTGCTCGATCTCGCGCAGCAGCGTGCGGTAGATGCTGGCCATCATCAGGCCGGGCTTTTGCGTGCGCCGGTCGGCTTCGGGCAGCATTGTCAGCGCTTCGTCGTAGAGGCGATGGGCGCGCTCGGCCTGAAAGCGCATCAGCGCGGTGAAGCGCTCGGAGTACTGGCGCTTGAGAATCTCGTGCGCCTTCACATCGAACTGCTGCAGCTCGCTCACCGGCAGGTAGATGCG
>NZ_JAVWWA010000073.1:19132-26266 GCF_036666375.1 Comamonas sp.
CGGGCTCAGGGCGACGGTTCTTGTCCGTTCGTCCTGAGCCCGTCGAAGGATGAACGGCCTGCGCTCAAGACGCGTCGTGCTGTCCGTCAGCCGCGGCCTGCGCCGCCGCGCGCAGCTTGTCCTTCTTGCTTGGCCGCTTGCCCTTGACGCCGCCATTGCCGTCGGCCGCGCCGGCCACGGGAGCAGGGATTTCCTCCAGCGGCTCGAAACCTTCGACGATTTCGCGCGGCAGCGCCAGATGCTGGCGTTTTTCTATCAGCTGCCAGTGGGCCTCGCTGGCCGGCGTGACGAAGCTCACGGCCAGGCCGCTTTCGCCTGCGCGGCCCGTGCGGCCGATGCGGTGCACGTAGTCGACGGCCGAGCGCGGCAGGTCGTAGTTCACCACCACCGGCAACTGGGCGATGTCGATGCCGCGCGCCGCGAGGTCTGTGGTCACGACCACCTGCCAGCGCTCGGCCTTGAACTCTTCGAGCACCTGCTGGCGCGCGCCCTGGCTCAGCTCGCCATGGAAAGGCGTGGCGAAGACGCCGTTCTTGTAGAGCTTTTCGGCCACGATGTTGGCCGTGTGCTTGGTCGCCACGAACACCAGCACGCGCGTCCAGGCCGGGTCCTGGAGCATCTGGCGCAGCAGTTGCGTGCGCCGGCTGGTGTCGACGGCAACGGCGCGCTGCTCGATGATGGCCTGGCTTTCGCTCGCGTCGGTGGCGATGTCCACGCGCAGCGGGTCGTTCAGCAGGCTTTGCGCCAGCGCTTCGACGGCCTGCGGGAACGTGGCCGAGAAGAACGCCGTCTGGCGCTTCTTGGGCAGCAGGGCCAGCGTGCGCTGCAGCTCGTCGGCAAAGCCCAGGTCGAGCAGGCGGTCGGCTTCATCGAGCACCAGCAACTGCACCTGCGACAGGCGCAGCGCGCGCTGATCGACCAGGTCCAGCAGCCGGCCGGGCGTGGCGACGACGATGTCGGCGCCGCCGCGCAGCGCCATCATCTGCGGGTTGATCGACACGCCGCCGAACACCACGGCGATCTTGGGCGGCTGGGACAGGTTCTGCCCCAGGCTGCGCAGCACTTCACCGACCTGGGCCGCGAGTTCGCGCGTGGGCACGACGACCAGCGTGTGCACGCTGCGTGCGCCGCCGCTGGGCTGGGCCAGCGTCAGGTTCTGGTGCTGCAGCAGCGCGGGCAGCGCGAAAGCCGCGGTCTTGCCCGAGCCGGTGCGCGCCGAAGCCCAGACATCGCGGCCTTGCACGATGGCGGGAATGGCCTGCGACTGGATGGGCGTGGGTTGGTCAAACCCCAGTTCACTGGCGGCGCGGGCAAGGGCCGGGGAAAGGCCGAGGGAAGAAAAAGGCATGTATGGGCAAAGAAAGTGGTGGGCGTGAAAGCCGGGCGCGCACAGACGCGGGCCAACGCCGGTATGGGAGGATTGTGCGCCAGCGGGGCCGCAAAGCCCCGGGACAGGGCCTTTGCTCGGCAGCCGCTACATGCGCAGACAGCGGCCCAGCATGCGCAGCCAGTCGGACTTGCCCAGCTTGGGCCGGGTATGCAGGCTCTGGCCTTGCAAGGCATCCACCTTGTCGAGAATGCGCAGCCCGCCTTGCACCACCAGGCGCAGCTCCCAGCCCGCGCGCCCGGGCAGGCGGTGCACCAGCGGCAGGCCTTGCAGCATGCACTCGCGCGCCCAGCGCGCGTTCTCGGCAATCAATTGCCGGTTGGCGGGCGTGCTGGCCAGCGCGGCCAGTTCGGCGCGGCTGACCCCGTGGCGCGCGCAATCGGCATCCGTGAGGTAATGGCGGCCGCGCGGAATGTCCACGCTCAGGTCCTGCCAGAAGTTGATCAGCTGCAGCGCGCTGCAGATCGCATCGCTTTGCGCCAGCGCCTGGTCATCGTGCACGCCGTAAAGATGCAGCAGCAGCCGGCCCACGGGATTGGCCGAGCGCCGGCAGTAATCGAGCAACTCGGCGCGGTCGGCATAGGTCTCGCCCGCAGCCGTCTTGTGGATGTCCTGGGAAAAGGCGCTGAGCAGATCGGCGAGCAGCGGCACGGGCAGCCCATGCGCGCGGATGGCATGCTGCAGCGGCCCGAACACCGCGGCCCAGCGCGCGCCCGGCGCCCGGCCCGCGGCAACGGCCAGCAGCTCTTCGCGGTAGGCATCGAGTTCGGCCAGGCGTTCGGCGGGCGTCGCCTCGCCTTCATCGGCGATGTCGTCGGCGGTGCGCGCAAAACCGTAGATGGCCGCGATCGGCTGGCGCAGCTGCGGCGGGCACAGCAGCGAAGCGACGGGGAAATTCTCGTAGTGCGTGACAGGCGCGGCGAGGGTTGGAGCGGGGGAGGGTGGCTGGGCGGGGCGGTTCACGCCTTGATTGTCGCTTGACAAGTGCGCGCGCCTTTCGATAATTACTAACCATTGAGTCATTAGTGACCATTCCCACAGAAAAGAGAAGGCGCGCAGACCTTTGTCGTTTGAGTTGTGTTGTGGGCCGTTGCCCCTTTTGCGACGATTACCCGGTGGCGTCGCGCCGATGGCGCGGCGCCCGTTTTTTTGAGCACCGCATGCCCTCCTTGATCCTTTCCCGGCCCCGTTGGGCCCTTACCACCGTGGTGCTCGCCTGTGCGCTTGCCGCCTGTTCGCGGCCTGCGCCCGCGCCCGAGCCCGTGCGCGCGGTCAAGCTGCTCGAAGTCGGTGTGGGCGTATACGACGCGCAGACCGAGTACGCAGGCGAAGTGCGCGCACGCATCGAATCGCGGCTGGGCTTTCGCGTGCCGGGCAAGCTGGTCTCGCGCCAGGTGGAACTGGGTCAGCAGGTCAAGCCCGGCCAGTTGCTGGCGCAGCTCGATGCGCAGGATTACCGGCTCGCGGCCGATGCCGGCCGCGCCCAGGTGAACGCGGCGACGACGCAGCGCGATCTCGCCGCTGCCGATCTGCAGCGCTACCGCACGCTCAAGGCGCAGAACTTCATCAGCGGCGCCGAACTCGAGCGCCGCGAAGCCACGCTCAAGTCGGCCCAGGCCAGCCTGGACCAGGCGCGCGCGCAGGCCGCAAGCCAGTCGCTGCAGACCGATTACACGCGCCTCGTGGCCGATGTCGCGGGCGTGGTCACGGGCATAGATGCCGAGCCCGGCCAGGTGGTTTCCGCGGGCAGCCCCGTGGTGCGCATCGCCCAGGACGGCGAGCGCGACGTGGTGTTCTCCGTGCCCGAAGACAAGATTGCGCGCGTGCGCGCCGGTCAGGCGGTGGCGGTGCGCCTGTGGGCCAGTGACCAGCGCTACAGCGGCCGGGTGCGCGAAGTCGCGGCCAGCGCCGATGCCGTGACGCGCACTTATCTTGTCAAGGTCGCATTGGAGCGTGCGCCGGGCCAGGCCTTGCCGGCACTGGGGGCAACGGTGCATGCGCGCCCCGAAGGCATGGGCGCGACCGGCGAGTCCGTGATCAAGCTGCCGACGACGGCGCTGCATCAGGAGAACGGCGGCTCGGCCGTGTGGGTGTTCGACGCCGCGTCGAGCACCGTGCGTTCGCAGCCCGTGGTGGTGGCTACGGCCGATGGCAACGAGATCGTGATCTCCCAAGGCCTGACGCCGGGCATGCGCGTGGTCGCGACCGGTGGCCATGTGCTCGCTCCCGGCCAGAAGGTGACGGTGTACCAGAGCCCCGTCGAAGCCGCGCGCGCGGCGTCGGCCGCCAAGGTGCCGCCCGCTGCCGCCACCCCGGCAGCGCAGCCCGTTCCCGCCACCCGCTGAGTCCGCCATGAATCCACAGCAGCCCAAACAAGGCTTCAATCTCTCGCGCTGGGCGCTCGAGCATGTGGCGCTCACGCGCTATCTGCTGGTGTCCATCGTGCTGCTGGGCTTTGCGGCCTATTTCCAGCTCGGCCAGGATGAGGATCCGCCGTTCACGTTCCGCGCGATGGTGGTGCGCACCTACTGGCCCGGCGCCACGGCGCAGCAGGTCGCCGAGCAGGTCACCGACAAGCTCGAGCGCAGCTTGCAGGAGGTGCCCTATGCCGACAAGATCCGCAGCTACTCCAAGCCCGGCGAGTCGCAGATCATCTTCCAGCTCAAGGACAACTCCAAGCCTTCCGATGTCTCCAATCTCTGGTACACGGTGCGCAAGAAGATAGGCGACATGCGCTACACGCTGCCGCAGGGCGTGCAGGGGCCGTTCTTCAACGACGATTTCGGCGACGTCTACGGCGTGATCTACGCGCTGCAGGGCGAAGGCTTCACCTACGCGGAGTTGAAGAACGTGGCCGACGATGTGCGCCAGCAGCTGCTGCGCGTGGCCGATGTCGCCAAGGTCGAGATGTTCGGCGTCCAGGACGAGAAGCTCTTCATCGAGCTGTCGCAGCTGCGCCTGTCGCAGCTGGGCCTCGACATGAACCAGGTGCTGGCCCAGCTCGACCAGCAGAACGCGCTGCAGAGCGCAGGCGTGGTCCAGGCCGGCGCGGAGCAGGTGCAGGTGCGCGTCGCCGGCCAGTTCAATGCGGTTGAAGACCTGCGCGCCATGCCGATACGCGGCGCTTCGGGCGCGCAGCTGCGCCTGGGCGACATCGCCGAGATCCGCCGCGGCTATGTCGATCCACCGACCGTGAAAGTGCGCCACCAGGGCCAGGATTCGATCGCGCTGGGCGTGGCCATGACCAAGGGCGGAGACATCATCCGCCTGGGCAAGGCCTTGCGCGCGGCCAGCGAGCGCCTGGCCCACGAACTGCCCGCGGGCATGCAACTGGTCAATGTGCAGGACCAGCCGCGCGCGGTGTCGAGTTCGGTCAACGAGTTCATCGCGGTGCTGATCGAGGCCGTGGCCGTGGTGCTGGCCGTGAGCTTCATCAGCCTGGGCCTGCACAAGCGCCCCGGCGAGCAGCGCTGGTGGCGGCGCTGGTACATCGATCCGCGCCCCGGCCTGGTGGTGGGCATCACCATTCCGCTGGTGCTGGCCGCGACCTTCCTGGCCATGTGGTACTGGGGCATAGGCCTGCACAAGATCTCGCTGGGCTCGCTGATCATCGCGCTGGGCCTGCTGGTCGATGACGCCATCATTGCCGTCGAAATGATGGTGCGCAAGATGGAAGAGGGCTACGACAAGCTGCGCGCGGCGACGTTTGCCTACGAGATCACGGCCATGCCCATGCTCACGGGCACGCTGATCACGGCTGCGGGCTTTCTGCCCATCGGTCTGGCCAAGTCCATGACCGGCGAATACACCTTCGCGATCTTCGCGGTGACCGTGGTGGCGCTGGTGCTGAGCTGGCTGGCCTCGGTGTTTTTCGTGCCCTACCTGGGCATGCTGCTGCTCAAGCGCCCGCCGCATGCGCCCGAGGCACCATCCGAAGAGGTGCTGGCCGAAGCGCCGCCCGAAACGCTGGCCGCCGTGGCGCTGGGCGCGACACCGCCCGCGAGTCAGCACGAAGTGTTCGACAGCCCGTTCTACAACCGTTTCCGGCGCACGGTCGACTGGTGCGTGGAGCACCGCTGGATCACCATAGGCGCAACGGTGCTGGTGTTCGCGCTGGGCCTGTTCGGCATGTCGCGCGTGCAGCAGCAGTTCTTCCCCGACTCGACGCGGCTCGAAATCATGGTCGATCTGTGGTTCCCCGAAGGCACGTCGTTCGTGGCCAACGAGCAGACCACCAAGGCGGTCGAGCAGCGCCTGCTGGCGCAGGACGGCGTCGAGACCGTGAGCACCTGGTTTGGCTCGGGCGTGCCGCGTTTCTATCTGCCGCTGGACCAGGTCTTTCCGCAGACCAACGTCTCGCAGTTCATCGTCGTCGCCAAGACGCTGCAGGAGCGTGAACGGCTGCGCCGCCAGCTGCCGGGCATGCTGGCGCAGGACTATCCGCAGGCGCGCGGCCGCGTGACGCTGCTGTCGTCGGGCCCGCCCGTGCCGTACCCCGTGCAGTTCCGCGTCAAGGGGCCGGACCCGACCACGCTGCGCGTGCGTGCCGACGAAGTCAAGCAACTGCTGCGCGACAACGCCGACATGCGCGGCGTCAACGACAACTGGAACGAGTCGGTCAAGGCCATCCGCCTCGAAGTCGACCAGGACAAGGCGCGCGCGCTGGGCGTGAGCAGCCAGTCGATCGCCCAGGCCGCCAACGTGATGCTCAGCGGCGCCACCGTGGGCCAGTACCGCGAAGGCGACAAGCTGATCGACATCGTGCTGCGCCCGCCGCTCGACGAGCGCGATGCGATCACCGACATCGGCAATGCCTATCTGCCCACGAGTTCGGGCAAGTCGATTCCGCTGACCCAGATCGCCAAGCCCGTGATGGCCTGGGAGCCTGGGGTTCTATGGCGCGAAGGCCGCAGCTATGCGATCACCGTGCAGGGCGATGTGCGCGAAGGCCTGCAGGGCGCGACCGTGACCGAAGCGCTGCTGCCCGCGCTGCGCGAAGTCGAGAAGCGCTGGCATGCCGAAGGCGCAAACGCCTATCACATCGAAGTCGCGGGCGCGGTCGAGGAAAGCTCCAAGGGCGCGTCGTCGATCGCCGCCGGCCTGCCGGTGATGCTGTTCCTCACGTTCACGCTGCTGATGCTGCAGCTGCACAGCTTCAGCCGCGCGCTGCTGGTGTTCCTGACCGGCCCCATGGGCATTGCAGGCGTTGCCGCCGCGCTGCTGCTGCTTAACCGGCCGTTCGGCTTTGTCGCGCTGCTGGGCGTGATCGCGCTGATGGGCATGATCCAGCGCAACTCGGTGATCCTGATCGACCAGATCGAAGTCGACCGCGCGCGCGGCATGCCGGCCTGGGACGCGATCATCGAAGCCACCGTGGGCCGGCTGCGTCCCATCGTGCTCACCGCTGCGGCCGCGGTGCTGGCCATGATCCCGCTGTCGCGCAGCGTGTTCTGGGGCCCCATGGCCGTGGCCATCATGGGTGGCCTGGTCGTGGCGACGGTGCTGACGCTGCTGGCGCTGCCGGCGATGTATGCCGCGTTCTTCCGCGTGCGCCGGCCCGAGCCGGCAGCCTAAAAACTTGCACTCGATTGCAAAAAATGCTGTGTCAAACAGGTAAAATAAGCGGTTGACCTAAGGTCTGGCATCGCGCCAGACCACCGCGCGGGTGGCGAAATTGGTAGACGCACCAGGTTTAGGTCCTGACGCCAGCAATGGTGTGGGGGTTCGAGTCCCCCCTCGCGCACCAG
>NZ_JAVWWA010000074.1:0-22965 GCF_036666375.1 Comamonas sp.
GCGCGCGGCATCGTGCAGCGCGACTTCACGACCACGCCGTTCATCGTGGCCGCGTGCTTTTATCTTGTCATGACCCTGGTGCTGACCTGGGGCTTCCAGTACCTGGAGAAACGCTATGCCAAATACGACGCTTGAGAAGACGGCCGCGTCGGCGGCAGGCAGCGACGTGATGATCAGCGCGCGCGACATCTGCAAGGGCTTCAACGGCCTGCCCGTGCTGCGCAATGTGTCGCTCGACCTGCTGCGCGGCGAGGTCGTGGCGGTCATCGGTCCTTCGGGCTCGGGCAAGAGCACGTTCCTGCGCTGCCTCAACCACCTCGAGACCATAGACAGCGGTCACATCCATATCGAAGGCGAGCTGCTGGCCGAGACCAGCGCCGCGGGCGTCTGCAGCTATGTGCCCGACGCGCAGATCCGCCACATCGGCCGCAAGATGGGCATGGTGTTCCAGTCGTTCAATCTGTTTCCCCACCTCACGGTGCTGGAGAACGTGATCGAGGCGCCGATGGTCGTCAAGGGAATGGCGCGCGGCCAGATCGTGCCGCGCGCCGAAGCGCTGCTGCAGAAGGTCGGCCTGTTGGAAAAGCGCAACAGCTACCCCGCGCGCCTGTCGGGCGGGCAGAAGCAGCGCGTGGCGATCGCGCGCGCGCTGGCCATGGAGCCCGACATCCTGCTGTTTGACGAACCGACGTCGGCGCTGGACCCCGAACTCACGGGCGAAGTGCTGCGCACCATGCGCGAGCTGGCCCAGGAGAGCATGACCATGCTCGTGGTCACCCATGAAATGGGCTTTGCGCGCGAAGTCGCGCACCGCGTGGCGTTCATGGACCGCGGCGAACTGATCGAATCGGGGCCGGCCGCGGAATTCTTTGCGCAGCCAAAACACGCACGCACGCAGGCATTTCTGCACAATATGCTTTAACCCAATTGCCGCTGCAGCCCCTAAAACGGGGGCTGTTTCCGGAAGGTTAGTGTCAGCAAACATACATGGATGTATGTAATCGTTTAACATCACGCACGTGATGAATTCTTGTTTTTTCCTGTAGGAACCGTCGGTCCATGACAGCACCCGCGCCACTGGTCGAACTGCGCAACGTAACGTTTGGTTATGGTGAGCGGGTGATCCTGCGCGACCTCAGTCTGCAGATACCGCGCGGCAAGGTCACGGCGCTGATGGGGGCATCGGGCGGCGGCAAGACCACGGTGCTGCGCCTGATCGGCGGCCAGCAGCGCGCCCAGCAGGGCCAGGTGCTGTTCGACGGCCAGGATATCGGCGCCATGGACCAGGCGCAGCTCTATGCCGCGCGCCGGCGCATGGGCATGCTGTTCCAGTTCGGCGCGCTGTTCACCGACATGAGCGTGTTCGACAACGTGGCCTTCGCGCTGCGCGAACACACCGACCTGCCTGAAGCGCTGGTGCGCGACATCGTGCTGATGAAGCTCAATGCCGTGGGCCTGCGCGGCGCGCGCGGCCTCATGCCCAGCGAGATTTCGGGCGGCATGGCGCGGCGCGTGGCGCTGGCGCGCGCGATCGCGCTGGACCCCGAACTGATCATGTATGACGAGCCTTTCGCCGGCCTGGACCCGATTGCGCTGGGCACGGCCGCGCACCTGATACGCGAGCTCAATGACGCGATGGGCCTGACCACGGTGCTGGTCTCGCACGATGTGTTCGAGACCTTCCAGGTCGCCGACCATGTGATCATTCTCGGCCCGGCCTGTGTCGCGGCCCAGGGCACGCCGGCCGAAGTCATGGCCAGCACCGACCCGCTGGTCGACCAGTTCGTGCATGCGCGCGCCACGGGTCCCGTGCCATTTCATTACCCAGGCCCCGATGCGGCCCAGGACTTCGGTCCGGGAGGTCGCGCATGAACCGCTTTCACCCGGCGCGCATAGGCCGCGCCGCGCGCGAACAATGCACTGCCATCGGCCAGGCCACGCGCCTGCTGCTGCGTCTCATAGGCCTGCTGGGCGCGACGCTGCGCCGGCCGCGGCTGATGGGCGACCAGATCCATTTTCTCGGCAACTACTCGCTGGCCATCATCGGCGTGTCAGGCCTGTTCGTCGGCTTCGTGCTGGGCCTGCAGGGCTATTACACGCTGCAGCGCTATGGTTCGGCCGAAGCGCTGGGCCTGCTGGTGGCGCTGTCGCTGGTGCGCGAGCTCGGCCCCGTGATCACGGCGCTGCTGTTCGCGGGGCGCGCGGGCACGGCGCTGACGGCGGAGATCGGCTTGATGAAAGCCGGCGAGCAGCTCAGCGCGATGGAGATGATGGCCGTGGACCCGGTGCGCCGCATTCTGGCGCCGCGTTTCTGGGCCGGCGTGATCGTGCTGCCCTTGCTGGCCGCGGTGTTCAGCGCCGTGGGTGTGATCGGCGGCTGGATTGTCGGCGTGCTGATGATTGGCGTGGACGGCGGCGCATTCTGGGGCCAGATGCAGCAGGGCGTCGACTGGTGGGCCGATCTGGGCAACGGCGTTCTCAAGAGTCTGGTGTTCGGCGTGGCCGTGACCTTCGTGGCGCTGCTGCAGGGTTATCTGGCCAAGCCTACGCCCGAAGGTGTTTCCCGCGCGACAACGCGCACCGTGGTGATGGCCTCGCTGGCCATCTTGGGGCTGGACTTCCTGCTCACCGCGACGATGTTCAGTATTTGATGCTCCCACCAGGTGGGTGAGAGGAAGATTCATGCAGCAATCCAAAAGTGACGTGTGGGTGGGCCTGTTTGTGCTGCTTGGCGCAGCGGCCCTGGTGTTCCTGGCCTTGCAGTCGGCCAATCTGCTGAGCCTGAGCTTTCAGCAGACCTATTCCGTGAGCGCGCGTTTCGACAACATCGGCGGGCTCAAGCCCAAGGCCGCGGTGCGCAGCGCCGGCGTGGTCGTGGGCCGCGTGCAATCGATCACTTTCGACGACAAGACCTTCCAGGCCAGCGTCAACCTGGCGCTGGAAAAGCAATACAGCTTTCCCAAGGACAGCTCTCTCAAGATCCTGACCAGCGGACTGCTGGGCGATCAATATATAGGCATAGAGGCCGGAGCGGATGAAGCCGTGCTCGCTCCCGGCGACCGCATCATCGCCACCCAGTCGGCCGTGGTGCTGGAAAACCTCATTGGACAGTTCCTTTACAACAAGGCGGAAGATGGTGGCTCCAGCGCTCCTGCACCGGAAAAACAATGACCACAACCAACTTGGCGGGTGCGCCCCGCAAACCAATTCTCCTGGCACAGCGTGGCCTGTGTGGCGCCGCACTGATGCTGGCGCTCGCGCTCACCGGTTGCGCCACCACGGCCGACCCCCGGGCCGCGGGTGACAGCGCGACGCCCACCACGGCGTCCAATCCTGCCGACCCGTTCGAGTCGTTCAACCGCAGCATCTACAGCTTCAACACTGCGCTCGACGACGCGGTGCTCAAGCCCGTGGCCACCCTGTACCGCGATGTCACGCCCGCCGTCGCGCGTGACGGTGTCGGCAATTTCTTCTCCAACCTCGGCGATGCCTGGTCGTTCGTCAACAACCTGGCCCAGGCCAAGGGCGAAGGCGCCTATTACAGCATCGTGCGCTTCAGCGTCAACACGGTGTTCGGTATCGGCGGGCTGTTCGACGTGGCCAGTGAAATGGGGCTGCCGCGCCGTCCCCAGGACTTCGGCCTGACGCTGGGCCGCTGGGGCGTGCCCACCGGCCCTTATGTAGTGTTGCCGCTGCTGGGGCCCTCGACGGTACGTGACACCGCGGCCATGCCTGTCGACGTCAAGGGCAACCTTCTTGGATATACCCATGACGTGCCGGTGCGCAACAGCATGGCGGTGCTGGGTCTGGTCGACAAGCGCGCGCGCCTGCTGCAGGCCGGCGACATGCTCGATGCCGTGGCGCTCGACAAGTACAGCCTGACGCGCGATGTCTACCTGCAGCTGCGGGGTCAGCGTGCCCCGGGTGACGGTCTTGACACCGATGATTTCAGCAGCGACGACGATGCCGGCATGCTGCCGCCCGAAGAATAAGGGCTGCTTGCATCTGCTTGCATCCCTTGACATGCGCGTCATCATCCACACGGCGCGCTCAAGCACAATTGGAAGCGACGAGGTCTGCAAGGCCTGCGTTTCAAAAAGGAAAATACGATGATGAATCGACGTATCTGGGCCACCACCGCTGCCGCCTGGCTGGCTTTGTCGGCGGCCCTGCCGATGGCGGCGCAGGCCGCCGAAGAAACTCCCGACGCGCTGGTCAAGCGCGTGTCGGCCGATGTGCTGGACACGATACGCAATGACAAGACGCTCAAGTCCGGCGATGTGGCGCGCGTCAGCGCACTGGTCGACAAGGTGGTGATGCCGCATGTGAACTTCCAGCGCATGACTTCCGCGGCGGTGGGCCCCAAGTGGCGCGAAGCCACGCCCGAACAGAAGCAGCGGCTGCAGGCCGAGTTCAAGGCCTTGCTGATCCGCACCTATTCGGGCGCGCTGGCCCAGGTCAATGACCAGACCGTGGTGGTCAAGCCCATGCGCGCCGCGGCCGGCGACAAGGATGTGCTGGTGCGCACCGAAGTGCGCGGCAAGGGCGATCCCATTCAGCTCGACTACCGGCTGGAGCAAAAGGACGACGGCGCCTGGAAGATCTACAACCTGAACGTGCTGGGCGTGTGGCTGGTCGAAACCTATCGCAGCCAGTTTGCCCAGGAAATCAATGCGCGCGGCATCGACGGCCTGATCCAGGCGCTGGCTTCGCGCAACAAGGCCTGAGGCGCAGCGCAATGGAGGCCGCACGTCTGCAACTGCCCGCCGAACTGACGCACGCGCAGGCGCGGGCCTGCGCGCAGACGCTGTCTGCGCAGATAGCCGCCGCATCCGAAGTCCGCCTGGACGTCGATGCGTCGGCGCTGGTGAGCTTCGACTCGTCGGCGCTGGCGGTGTTGCTGGAATGCCGGCGCGCGGCGCTTGCGGCCGGCAAATCGCTGGCGGTCGCGGGCCTGCCCGCGGGCTTGCAGTCCATGGCCAGGCTCTATGGCGTGCAGGCGCTGCTGGTGCCCGACGGCGCGCTGCCGTCCGCTTAAGGCGCGCAGCACCGGCGGCGCACGCGGCTTTCGGCGCACCGGCAGCGAACAATGCGGGGTCGGGCTTAAAATGCCAAGTTCCCATGCCCGCTGTCTCATTCCAATCCATCTCCAAGACCTACCGCACGCCCAAGGGCGTGTTCCGGGCCCTCAATGACGTCAGCCTGGACATCGAGGAGGGCGAGTTCTTCGGCCTGCTCGGGCCCAACGGGGCGGGCAAGACCACCTTGATCAGCATTCTGGCTGGCCTGGCGCGCGCCGACAGCGGCCATGTGCTGGTCCAGGGCAGCGATGTCCAGGCCGATTACGCCCAGGCGCGCCGCAAGCTGGGCATCGTGCCGCAGGAACTGGTGTTCGATCCGTTCTTCAATGTGCGCGAGGCGCTGCGCTTCCAGTCGGGCTACTTCGGCGTCAAGCACAACGATGCCTGGATAGACGAGCTGCTGCACAGCCTGGGCCTGACCGACAAGGCCGATGCCAACATGCGCCAGCTCTCGGGCGGCATGAAGCGCCGCGTGCTGGTCGCGCAGGCGCTGGTGCACAAGCCGCCCATCATCGTGCTCGACGAACCGACGGCCGGCGTCGACGTCGAGTTGCGCCAGACCCTGTGGCACTTCATTGCCAAGCTCAACAAGCAGGGCCATACCGTGCTGCTCACCACCCATTACCTCGAAGAGGCCGAAGCGCTGTGCAGCCGCGTGGCCATGCTCAAGCAGGGCGAAGTCGTCAAGCTGTCGAGCATGTCCGACCTGCTCAAATCGGCCTCGGCCAATGTGCTGCAGTTCAAGACCAACAGCCTCCTGCCCGAACACCTGCGCGCCGCGGCGCGCGTCACCGGGCGCATCGTGCAGATGCCCGCGCATGACGCGGGCGACATCGAACGCTACCTGTCCGCGCTGCGTGAAGCCGGCGTGGTGATCGAAGACATGGAAATCCGCCGCGCCGATCTGGAAGATGTATTCCTCAACGTCATGGGCGAAGCCAAGGCCACGGCGCAGACCGGGAGCGTCGCATGAGAGGCTGGCAGACCCTGTTCTACAAGGAAGTGCTGCGTTTCTGGAAAGTCAGTTTCCAGACCGTGGCCGCGCCCGTGCTCACGGCCGTGCTGTACCTGCTGGTGTTCGGCCATGTGCTCGAAGGCCGGGTGCTGGTCTATGACCGCATCAGCTACACCGCGTTCCTGATTCCCGGCCTGGTGATGATGAGCGTGCTGCAGAACGCGTTCGCCAACAGTTCCTCGAGCATCGTGCAGAGCAAGATCATGGGCTCGATGGTGTTCATCCTGCTGACGCCGCTGTCGCACTGGGCCTGGTTCACGGCCTATGTGGGCTCGTCGGTGCTGCGCGGGCTGCTGGTCGGTCTGGGCGTGTTCATCGTCACGCTGTTCTTCGCCGTGCCCGAATTCGCCGCGCCGGTCTGGATCCTGGTGTTCGTGGTGCTGGGCGCCGCGCTGTTGGGCACGCTGGGCGTGATTGCCGGGTTGTGGGCCGACAAGTTCGACCAGATGGCCGCGTTCCAGAATTTCCTGATCATGCCCATGACCTTCCTGTCGGGCGTGTTCTATTCGATACAGTCGCTGCCGCCGTTTTGGCAGACAGTAAGCCACCTGAACCCGTTCTTCTACATGATCGACGGCTTCCGCTACGGCTTCTTCGGCCAGAGCGATGTATCGCCCTGGGTCAGCCTGGCCATCGTCGGCGGTGCCTGGCTTGCCGTGAGCGCGCTGGCCGTGCATCTGCTGCGCACCGGTTACAAGATTCGCCATTGAGTCGCTTCGCGATGACTCTTTTTGTTTGCCCCCTTGCCCCGGCCTCTGTGGCCGAGGCTTCGCAGGCCGCGACAGCGGCGCTGCGCGAGATCTGACATGACTGCCGACCAACTCAAAGCCATCATCAGCGCAGGCCTGGCCTGCGAAATCCTGGAAGTCGAAGGTGACGGAAGTCACTGGTACGCGACCATCGTCAGCACCGCCTTCGAAGGCCAGCGTCCGCTGCAGCGCCAGCGCCTGGTCTACGGCACGCTGGGCGACCGCATCCAGACCAATGAGGTCCATGCACTGTCCATGAAGACTTTCAGCCCCGCCGAGTGGGCCAACAAGGCCTGAGGCCTGCAAGCAACGCCTTCGCGCCTGCGAACAATGCCTTCGCGCCAGCGCTCAAGGCCGTTTTAACTTTTATTTGGGCTCATCAGCCATGGACAAACTCCTGATTCGCGGCGGTCATCCGCTGCACGGCGAAGTCTCGATTTCCGGCGCCAAGAACGCCGCCTTGCCCGATCTGTGCGCCGCGCTGCTCACCGACGAGCCGGTGGTGCTGCGCAATGTGCCGCGTCTGCAGGACGTGTCGACCATGCTCAAGCTGATCCGCAACATGGGCGTCGAGGCCGAGCATGCGTCCGACGGTTCGGTGCGCATAGACGCCAGCCGCCTGTCGACACCCGAAGCCCCGTACGAGCTGGTCAAGACCATGCGCGCCTCGGTGCTCGCGCTGGGCCCGCTGCTGGCGCGCTTCGGCGAAGCCACGGTGTCGCTGCCCGGCGGCTGCGCGATCGGCTCGCGCCCCGTGGAACAGCACATCAAGGGCCTGCAGGCCATGGGCGCGCAGATCGTGGTCGAGCATGGCTACATGATCGCCAAGCTGCCCGCGGGCCGCACGCGCCTGCAGGGCACGCGCATCACGACCGACATGGTGACCGTGACCGGCACCGAGAACTTCCTGATGGCCGCGTCGCTGGCCGAAGGCGAAACCGTGCTGGAAAACGCGGCGATGGAGCCCGAAATCGTCGATCTGGCCGAAATGCTGATCAAGATGGGTGCGCGCATCCAGGGCCATGGCACCAGCCGCATCACCATCCAGGGCGTGGAGCGCCTGCACGGCTGCGATCACCAGGTGGTCGCCGACCGCATCGAAGCCGGTACCTTCCTGTGCGCCGTTGCCGCCACGGGCGGCGATGTGCTGCTGCGCCATGCGCGCGTGGACCACCTCGGCGCCGTGCTCGATAAGCTGCGCGACGCGGGCGTGCACATCGAGGAAGTCGAAGGCGGGTTGCGCGTGCAGTCGCAAGGCCGTCTCAAGGGCCAGAGCTTCCGCACCACCGAATACCCGGGTTTCCCGACCGACATGCAGGCCCAGTTCATGGCGCTGAACGTGATTTCCAACGGTGCGGTGTCGGTCACCGAAACGATTTTCGAGAACCGCTTCATGCATGTCAACGAACTGGTGCGCCTGGGCGCGAAGATCCAGATCGACGGCAAGGTGGCGCTGGTCGAAGGCGTGGAACGCCTGTCGGGCGCGACCGTGATGGCCACCGACCTGCGCGCTTCGGCCAGCCTGGTGATCGCCGGCCTGGTCGCCACGGGCGAGACCGTGGTCGACCGCATCTACCACCTCGACCGTGGCTACGACTGCATGGAAGCCAAGCTGCGCGCGATCGGCGCCGATATTGAAAGAGTCTGATGATTACCCTTGCCCTGTCCAAAGGCCGGATCTTTGAAGAAACCCTGCCGCTGCTGGCGGCCGCCGGCATCGAAGTGCTGGAAGATCCCGAAAAATCGCGCAAGCTGATTTTGACCACCAACCAGCCCGACCTGCGCGTGGTGCTGGTGCGCGCCACCGATGTGCCGACCTATGTGCAATATGGCGGCGCCGACCTGGGCGTGACCGGCAAGGACACGCTGATCGAGCATGGCGCCCAGGGCCTGTATCAGCCGCTGGACCTGCGCATCGCGCAGTGCCGCGTGAGCGTCGCGGTGCGCGCCGATTTCGACTATGCACTGGCCGTGAAGCAGGGCTCGCGCCTCAAGGTCGCGACCAAGTACACCGAGATCGCGCGCAACTTCTTCGCCAGCAAGGGCGTGCACGTCGACATGATCAAGCTCTACGGCAGCATGGAACTCGCGCCGCTCACGGGCCTGGCCGACGCCATTGTCGATCTGGTCTCCACGGGCAATACGCTCAAGGCCAACCATCTGGTCGAAGTCGAGCGCATCATGGACATCAGCTCGCATCTGGTCGTCAACCAGGCGGCACTCAAGCTCAAGCAGGCGCCCATGCGCCGCCTGATCGACGTGTTCGCGCGCGCCACGCAGGCCCAGACCCAGGCCTGAACCCACGCCCTCATTGAAGCCGGAAAAAATGAAAGCCACGCCTCTTCGCCTGCGCACCGACAGCGCCGATTTTGAAACCGCCTTCCAGGCCCGCCTGCATTGGTCGGCCGACACCGATGCGGCCATCGAGCAGCGCGTGGCCGACATCCTGGCCGACGTGCAGCAGCGCGGCGACGCCGCGGTGCTCGAGTACACGCAGCGCTTCGACGGTCTTGCAGCCACCGACATGGCGGCGCTGGAACTCACGGCCGAGGAACTCAAGGCCGCGTTCGACGGCCTGCCCGACGAGCAGCGCCAAGCGCTGCAGTCGGCCGCCGAGCGCGTGCGCCGCTACCACGAGGCGCAGAAGAAGGCCAGCGGCGAAAGCTGGAGCTACCGCGACGAAGACGGCACGCTGCTGGGCCAGAAGGTCACGCCGCTGGACCGCGTGGGCATCTATGTGCCCGGCGGCAAGGCGGCTTACCCGTCAAGCGTGCTGATGAACGCGATTCCGGCGCATGTGGCCGGTGTCGGCGAAATCATCATGGTCGTTCCCACGCCCCAGGGCGCGAAGAACGCGCTGGTGCTGGCCGCGGCCCACGTGGCCGGCGTGCACCGCGCGTTCACCATAGGCGGCGCCCAGGCCGTGGGCGCGCTGGCCTACGGCACGCAGACCGTTCCCAAGGTCGACAAGATCACCGGCCCGGGCAATGCCTATGTGGCCAGCGCCAAGAAGCGCGTGTTCGGCACCGTGGGCATAGACATGATTGCCGGCCCCTCGGAAATCCTGGTGCTGGCCGACGGCAGCACGCCCGCCGAATGGGTGGCCATGGACCTGTTCAGCCAGGCCGAGCATGACGAGCTGGCGCAAAGCATTCTGCTGAGCCCAGACGCCGACTACCTCGACGCCGTGCAGCGCGAGATCGACCGCCTGCTGCCCGAGATGCCGCGCGCGGCCATCATCGCCAAGAGCCTCAACGACCGCGGCGCGCTGATTCTCACGCGCGACATGGAAGAAGCCTGCGCGATCAGCAACCGCATCGCGCCCGAGCATCTGGAAGTCTCCAGCCAGGACCCGCACCGCTGGGAGCCGCTGCTGCGCCACGCGGGCGCGATCTTCCTGGGTGCCTACACCAGCGAATCGCTGGGCGACTACTGCGCCGGCCCCAACCACGTGCTGCCCACCAGCGGCACGGCGCGCTTTTCCTCGCCGCTGGGGGTCTACGACTTCCAGAAGCGCTCCAGTCTGATTGAAGTCAGCGAAGCCGGCGCGCAGACGCTGGGGCGCATTGCCTCGGTGCTGGCGCATGGCGAAGGCCTGCAAGGCCATGCGCGCGCCGCCGAAATGCGCTTGAAAGACTGATTTTTCCCGGATCCTGCCGCAAGGCAGCCAAGCCACGGTCTTGCAGCAAGCCGTGGCTTTTTTATTGCCCGGCAAAAATACACGAAAACCGTGAGACACGAATTTCGTGTCACACGAAGTTCGTGTAAACTTGCAGCCATGAAGAACGTGACCATCACCGTGGACGACAACGTGCTTGAATGGGCACGCGTGGAAGCGGCCCGGCGCGGCACCAGCGTGTCCCGCATGGTTGGCGACTTCCTGGCCGAAATGCAGCGCCGCGAAGACGCCTACGAGCGCGCCTACCTGGCCTGGCGCACCGACGAACGCACCTGGGAGGCGGGCGAACCCAACTCCTCAGCGCGCAGCGTGTGCTTTGCGCGCACCGGAGACGCCGCATGAGCCGGCCCAATCCGCTGCGCCAGCCGGTGTTTGTCGACACCTCGGTGCTGGTGTGCGCCGAGAACATTGCCGATCCCGCGCAGGCCGCCGTGCTGGCCTGGCTGGACCGCCTGTGGCGCGAGCGCCTGGGCCGCGTGAGCGCGCAGGTGCTGGCCGAGTTCTACGAAACCGTGACCGGCGCACGCCAGCCGCCCATGCCCCAGGGCGATGCGCGCGCGGCCATGCGCCGCTATCAAACCTGGACGCCGTGGCAGATCGATGCCGCGACGTTCGAGACCGCCTGGGCCGTCGAGGCCCGCCACCAGCTCGCCTGGGGCGATTGCCTGGCGCTGGCCGCGGCCCAGCACAGCGGCTGCGAGACGCTGCTGTCGCTGCAGCTGCCGCACGGCGCGCAGTATGGCGGTGTACAGATCATTCATCCCGTCCAGCAGCCCGTCGTGGAGTTGGCTGGCGCCGGGGCAGAGGACTGAAGTCATGACACAACCGCAGAATCTTTCGCGCGCGCTGGAGCGCATCCGTGCCGACGTTCGCGCCATGCACGCCTATGTGGTGCAGCCCGCGACCGGCATGCTCAAGATGGACGCGATGGAAAATCCGTTCGGCCTGCCGTCCGGATTGCAGGCCGCGCTGGGCGCGCGCCTGGGCGCCTTGCCGCTGAACCGTTATCCCGGCGAGCGGCTCGAGGACCTCAAGCAGGCGCTGATGGACTACGCGGGCGCGCCCGCGGGCTCGGCCATCCTGCTGGGCAACGGCTCGGACGAGATCATTTCGCTGCTGGCCCTGGCCTGCGCCCAGGCGGGCGAGCGCGCCAAGCTGCTCGCGCCCATGCCGGGCTTCGTGATGTACCCGATGAGCGCGCAGCTGCAGGGCCTGGACTTCGTCAACGTCTCGCTGGACGCCGATTTCGCGCTCGACGAGACCGCGATGGTCGCGGCGATTGCCGAGCATCGCCCGGCAATCACCTATCTGGCCTACCCCAACAATCCCACGGCCACGCTCTGGGACGAAGCCGTGGTGCAGCGCGTGATCGACGCCGCCGGCGCCCAGGGCGGCCTGGTGGTCATGGACGAAGCCTACCAGCCGTTCGCCAGCCGCAGCTGGATCACGCGCATGCACGCCGAGCCCGGGCGCAATGCGCATGTGCTGCTGATGCGCACGCTCAGCAAGTTCGGCCTGGCCGGCGTGCGCCTGGGCTATCTGATCGGCCCCGCGGCCCTGGTCGGCGAGATCGACAAGGTGCGCCCGCCCTACAACGTGAGCGTGCTCAACGCCGAAGCCGCGCTGTTCGCGCTCGAGCACACCGAGGTGTTCGCGGCCCAGGCCGCCGAACTGTGCGCAGCGCGCGGCGAACTTCTGAGCGCGCTGCGCGCCATGCCCGGCGTGCACAAGGTCTGGGACAGCGAAGCCAACATGGTGCTGATACGCGTGGCCGACGCCGCCGGTGCCCATGCGCGCATGAAGGCGCGCGGCGTGCTGGTGAAGAATGTTTCGGCCATGCACCCCTTGCTCGATCAATGTTTGCGTCTGACCGTGGGCAGCACGGCCGACAATGCCCTTATGCTTGCCGCACTGGAAGCTTCGATATGACCTCCTCCGCCCTCATTCCCTCCTCCGCCAGCGCGCCGCGCACCGCGGAAGTCAGCCGCAACACGGCCGAAACCCGCATCACCGTGCGCATCAACCTTGATGGCACGGGTCAGAACCAGCTCAGCAGCGGCATCGGTTTTCTCGACCATATGCTCGAGCAGATCGCGCGCCACGGCCTGATCGACATGGACGTGCAGTGCGAAGGCGACCTGCACATCGATGGCCACCATACGGTCGAAGACATAGGCATCACGCTGGGCCAGGCCTTTGCGCGCGCCGTCGGCGACAAGAAGGGCCTGCGCCGCTATGGCCACGCCTATGTGCCGCTCGATGAGGCGCTGTCGCGCGTGGTGATCGACTTCTCGGGTCGCCCGGGCCTGCACATGGACGTGAAGTTCACCGCCGGACGCATTGGTCAGCTCGACACGCAGCTGGTCTACGAGTTCTTCCAGGGCTTCGTGAACCATGCAGGCGTCACCGTGCACATCGACAATCTCAAGGGCTTCAACGCCCACCACCAGTGCGAGTCGGTGTTCAAGGCGTTCGCGCGCGCGCTGCGCGCCGCGCTGGAAATTGACCCGCGTGCGGCCACCACCATTCCCTCGACCAAGGGCTCTCTGTGACAATGGGGATGACGGCGCGCTGATGCGCGCTCCAATCTCGATCCGACAGCTATGAATATGCAAGCAAATACCGTCGCCGTGGTCGACTATGGCATGGGCAATCTGCGTTCGGTCTCGCAGGCCGTCAAGGAGGCAGCAAAGGGCACGGGCTGGCAGGTCGTGGTGACCGCCGATCCCGACGTGGTGCGCGCCGCCGACCGCGTGGTGCTGCCCGGCCAGGGCGCGATTCCCGACTGCATGCGCGAACTCACGGATTCGGGCCTGCGCGAGCCGGTGCTCGAAGCCGCGCGCAGCAAGCCGCTGTTCGGCGTCTGCGTGGGCATGCAAATGCTGCTGGACCACAGCGAGGAGGGCGATACGCCCGGCCTGGCGCTGATTCCCGGCGAAGTGCGCAAGTTCCAGCTCGAAGGCCGTACCCAGCCCGATGGCAGCCGCTTCAAGGTGCCGCAGATGGGCTGGAACCGCGTGCACCAGACTGTGCATGGCGGCCAGGCCCACCCCATCTGGCAAGGCGTGCCCGACGACAGCTTCTTCTACTTCGTCCACAGCTTCTACGCGCAGCCGCTTTCGGCCGCGCATTGCGCGGGCGAGGCCGACTACGGCGGCCGCTTTGCCGCGGCCATTGCGCGCGACAATATTTTCGCCACCCAGTTCCATCCCGAGAAAAGCGCCGACCAGGGCCTGGCCCTGTTTCGCAATTTCCTGCACTGGAAACCCTGATTCCTGTTCCCCGCCGGCCCTGCCGGCAATCTTTCCTCTCCAATCATCATGCTGCTCATTCCCGCCATTGACCTCAAGGACGGCCACTGCGTTCGCCTCAAGCAGGGCGACATGGACCAATCCACCACTTTCGGTGAAGACCCCGGGGCCATGGCCCGCAAGTGGGTCGACGCGGGCGCGCGCCGCCTGCATCTGGTCGATCTCAATGGTGCGTTCGCGGGTGCGCCCAAGAACAATGCGGCGATCAAGTCCATTCTTGCGGAAGTCGGCAACGAGATTCCGGTGCAGCTCGGCGGTGGCATTCGCGACCTCGACACCATCGAACGCTATATCGACGCCGGCATGCGCTACGTGATCATCGGCACGGCCGCGGTGAAGAACCCCGGCTTCCTGCAGGACGCGTGCACGGCGTTCGCCGGCCACATCATCGTGGGCCTGGACGCCAAGGACGGCAAGGTGGCCATCGACGGCTGGAGCAAGCTCACGGGCCAGGACGTGATGAGCGTGGGCAAGCGCTTCGAGGACTGGGGCGTCGAGTCCATCATCTATACCGACATCGGCCGCGACGGCATGCTGTCGGGCATCAACATCGATGCCACGGTCAAGCTCGCGCAATCGCTGACGATTCCCGTGATCGCTTCGGGCGGCCTGGCCGGCATGAGCGACATCGAGCAGCTGTGCGCCGTGGAGAAAGAAGGCGTGCAGGGCGTGATCTGCGGCCGTGCCATCTATTCGGGCAACCTCGACTTCGCGGCCGCGCAGGCGCGCGCCGATGAACTCGCCGGTGCTTGAATCGGGCTTCGCCGCCTGCGCCGCCGACTGGCAGGGCCTGCCGGCCATCTGCCTGACGCTGCCCGGCGGTGACAGCGCGCTGATCGCGCTCCAGGGCGCCCAGGTGCTGTCCTGGGTGACCGGCGGACAGGAGCAGCTGTTCCTGAGCCCGCACGCCGCCCATGATGGCCATACGCCCATACGCGGCGGCATTCCCGTGTGCTTTCCCCAATTCAATCAGCGCGGTCCGCTGGTCAAGCATGGCTTTGCGCGCACGCTGGCCTGGCAGGCCCAGGCCGACGCTGCGCGCATCGACGGCGACGGCCTGCGGCTCGTGCTGCGCCTGGCCGACAGCGCCGCGACGCGCGCCGTATGGCCGCAGGCGTTCGCGGCCGAGCTGAGCGTCTGGCTGCAGCCCGCGGCGCTGACCGTGGCGCTGGCGGTACACAATCCGGGCGACGCCCCGCTGGCCTTCACGGCCGCGCTGCATACCTATCTGAGTGTCGATGACGTGGCCGCGACCACGCTGTCGGGCCTGCAAGGCCTGCGCTACTGGGATGCCGTGGCCGACACCCATCCCTTGCAGGAGGGCGAATTGCGCTTCGGCCCCGAACTCGACCGCGTGTATCCGCGGCCCGCGCAGGCCATGGGCTTGCACGCGGGCGGCGCGCCGCGGCTGCGCATCACGCAGGACGCGGGCTGGGCCGATACCGTGGTCTGGAATCCCGGCGCCGCGCTGTGCGCGCGCCTGGCCGACATGCCGGCCAACGGCCATGCCCATATGCTGTGTGTGGAGGCTGCGGCCATCGATGCGCCCGTGGTGCTGGCGCCGCAAGCGCATTGGCAGGCCGCGCAGAGGCTGGAGCGGCCGCAGGCCGCGCCGGGCGGCGCCCATGGTATTGCGTCCGCGTGCTAATCTTTTCATCCGTCCCTTTTCCAGAGATCCCAGCGCCATGCTTGCCAAACGCATCATTCCCTGCCTTGACGTGACCGGAGGCCGTGTCGTCAAGGGTGTCAATTTCGTCGAGCTGCGCGACGCCGGCGATCCGGTGGAAATCGCCGCCCGCTACAACGGCCAGGGTGCGGACGAACTGACTTTTCTCGACATCACCGCGACCAGCGATGGCCGCGACCTGATACTGCCCATCATCGAAGCCGTCGCCAGCCAGGTGTTCATTCCGCTCACCGTGGGCGGCGGCGTGCGCACCGTCGAGGATGTGCGCCGGCTGCTCAACGCGGGTGCGGACAAGACCAGCTTCAACTCGGCGGCGCTGGCCAATCCCGACGTCATCAACGCGGCATCGCAGAAATACGGCGCGCAGTGCATCGTCGTGGCGATCGACGCCAAGCGCCGCACGCCCGAAGACGCGCAGCGCGTGGGCGCCAACGGCCTGCCCGTGGGGCCGGGCTGGGATGTCTACAGCCATGGCGGGCGCAAGAACACCGGCCTGGACGCCGTGCAGTGGGCCAGCGAGATGGCACGCCGCGGCGCGGGCGAAATCCTGCTGACCAGCATGGACCGCGATGGCACGAAGTCGGGCTTTGACCTGGCGCTCACGCGCGCCGTGAGCGATGCCGTCAGCGTGCCCGTGATCGCTTCGGGCGGCGTGGGCAATCTCGATCACCTCGCCGATGGCGTGCAGCAGGGCGGCGCCGACGCCGTGCTCGCGGCCAGCATCTTCCACTATGGTGAATACACCGTGGGCCAGGCCAAGCAGCGCATGGCCGAACGCGGCATTCCGGTACGGATTTAAGCAATATGAACTGGCTCGATCAAGTGAAATGGGACGCGCAGGGCCTGGTGCCCGTCATTGCGCAGGAGCGCGCCACGGGCGATGTGCTGATGTTTGCGTGGATGAACCGCGAGGCGTTGGCCAAGACCGCGGAGCTGGGCCGCGCGGTGTATTTCAGCCGCTCGCGCAACCGCCTGTGGTTCAAGGGCGAGGAGTCGGGCCATGTGCAGCTGGTGCATGAAATGCGCCTCGACTGCGACAACGACGTGGTGCTGCTGAAGATCACCCAGCAAGGCCACGAGCCCGGCATTGCCTGCCACACGGGCCGCCACAGCTGTTTCTACAGCGTGCTCAAGGACGGCGTCTGGACCCCCGTGGATCCGGTGCTCAAGGACCCTGAATCCATTTATCGGTGAATGTTCATGACAGCTTCTGACAATTTTTCGGCGTCTAGCGAAGGCGCGCTGGCGCGACTGGCCGCGGTGATAGAAAGCCGCAAGGTGGCCAATGGCGGCGACCCCGAGAAAAGCTATGTGGCACGGCTGCTGCACAAAGGGCCCGACGCTTTCCTCAAGAAGATTGGCGAGGAAGCCACCGAGGTGGTGCTCGCCGCCAAGGACGCCGACCATGGCGGCGACAAAGCCAAGCTGCTGTACGAGGTCGCCGATCTCTGGTTTCATACGATGATTGCGCTGTCGCACTATGGCCTGACACCCGACCAGGTGGTCGCCGAGCTCGAGCGCCGTGAAGGCACGAGCGGCCTGGCGGAAAAGGCCGCGCGCCCGGCCCAGTAGCCTACCCCGTAAGGAGATTTGCATGCGTGATGACATCATAGAAGTCCGAGCCGTGGACCCCCAGCAGATGGAGGGCCTCAAGGCCTGGGGCTGGGTCAGCTATGTGCTGCACCTGATCGTGGCCGTGGCTGCGGTCCTGCCCAGCGCCCAGCCCAGCATCGTGCTGCTGGTCATCGCCCTGATCATCGACCTGGTCAAGCGCAGCGATGCCGTAGGCACCTGGCAGGCCAGCCATTTTTCCTGGCGCATTCGCAGCGTGATCTGGGCCGGGGTGCTGTACCTCGTCACCGCACCGCTGTGGCTGCTGCTGGTGTTCCCCGGCTGGATCGCCTGGGTGGTGATTTCCATCTGGTTCCTCTATCGCATCGTGCGCGGCATGGTGGCGATGAACAGGAACCAGGCTATCGAAGCTTGATGAACCGGATCTGATTGACATGCACGACCCCGACTGCCTTTTCTGCAAGATCATTGCCGGCCAGATTCCCTCGCGCAAGGTGTACGAGGACGATCAGGTCTTTGCCTTCCATGACATCCATCCAGGCGCTCCCATCCACTTCCTGATGCTGCCGAAAAAGCACATCGCGTCGATGGCCCAGGTGCAGCCCGAGGATGCGGGCCTGCTGGGCCACATGCTCACGCTCGCCCCGCGGCTGGCCCAGGAACAGGGCTGCAATCCCTATCCCGAAGGCGGCTTTCGCGTGGTGATCAACACCGGCACCGAAGGCGGCCAGGAAATCCACCACCTTCATATGCATGTCATGGGCGGCCCCCGCCCGTGGTTGAAGGGCTGATGCCGTCTGTGTGACAAAAAGGGCGATTCATCAACGCTTCACGCGCGCCCGTCTAAAATGTTCTGAATTCGTTAGGAGATACTCATGGGTTCCTTTTCCATCTGGCACTGGCTGATCGTGCTGCTCATCGTCGTCATGGTGTTCGGCACCAAGAAACTCAAGAACCTGGGCTCCGATCTCGGCGGCGCGGTCAAGGGGTTCAAGGACGGCGTCAAGGACGGCGGCACGGATGCAGCAGCAGCGCCTGGCGCCACTCCCGCTCCCGGCCAGGTCCTGAACCAGACCGCGGCTGACAAGACCACGATCGACGTCGAAGCCAAGCAGAAGAGCTGAAGCGCCCAGGCGCTGCTTCCATGATTGATATTGGCCTGTCCAAGATGGCGCTGATCGGCGCGGTGGCATTGATTGTCATCGGGCCGGAAAAGCTGCCGCGCGTGGCGCGAACCGTGGGGACCTTGCTGGGCAAGGCCCAGCGCTATGTCGCCGATGTAAAAGCCGAGGTCAACCGCTCGATGGAGCTCGACGAGCTCAAGAAGATGAAGGAAACGGTGGAAGGGGCTGCGCGCGATGTCGAGCAGACCATCCATACCAGTGCCAGCGACTTCGAGAAGGACTGGAACGCCAGCACCGGCGACGGACTCGACAACGCGTCCAGCAGCTATACGTCTTCCTATGAAGACGCCGGCCGCAACGTGGTGCCAGCCTATGCCAAGCCGCGCAAGAACTGGCGCATCAAGCGCACTGCCGTGCCCCAGTGGTACAAGGCGCGCGCAGGTGTGCGCAGCAAGGCACAATCAGGCGCTGCCCGCGTGGCGCGCTTTCGTCCGCAGAAGTTCCGCTAGGCGCTTCGCCGGGCGACAGGGCTGGGCGGTCTCGCAGCGCAGGCACCGCGCTGCGGGCGTGCTTTTTTACTGGTCTTTCCGAAAAGTGTCAGGGCCTGAGGGCCCGCAATCCCCACCATGTCAGACATTCCATCCAAAGACGACGAGCTGGCCGGCACCGAGCAGCCATTTGTGCAGCATCTGCTGGAGCTGCGCAATCGCCTGCTTTATTGCATCTACGGCATTGCGCTGGCGGTGGCGCTTCTGGCAATGTGGCCAGGCCCCAACGGGCTGATCGATTTCATTGCCCTGCCGATCAAGGCGCATATGCCGCCCGATGCCAAGCTGATCGCGGTCGGCGTGTTCACGCCGTTCTTCGTGCCCATCAAGGTGCTGGGCATGGTCGGCGTGCTGGCCGTGCTGCCGTGGATCATGTACCAGATGTGGGCTTTCGTTTCGCCCGGCCTGTACAGCCATGAAAAGCGCTTCGCGCTGCCGCTGATCCTGTTCGGCAGCCTGCTGGCCTATGTGGGCATCGCGTTCGTGCAGTTCTTCGTGCTCGACAAGATGTTCGGCTTCATCCAGGGCTTCACGCCCGACAGCGTCGCCGCGACGCCCGATATCGCCTCCTATGTCGAAGCCATCCTGTCGCTCTATCTGGCCTTCGGCATGGCGTTCCAGGTGCCCATCGTGGTGATGCTGCTGGTGCGCTTCAAGCTGGTCGAGATCGAGAAGCTCAAGGCTTTCCGCGGCTACTTCGTCGTGGTGGCATTCGTGATCGCCGCCGTGGTCACGCCGCCCGATGTCATCTCGCAGCTGGCGCTGGCGATTCCCATGTGCATCCTGTACGAAGTCGGCATCCTGGGCGCGGGCTGGTTCAGCCGCGTGTCGCGTGCGCCCGACAGCGAAGAGGACGAAGCTTCGGCTTCCGCGGACAAGTAATCCGGCAATTGCCGGACATGAAAAAAGCGGCCATTGGCCGCTTTTTTCATGGGTGCCGGAAGTCAATCAGCGGCGCTGCTGGGCGCCGCGCTGCGCCTGGTTGGGACGCGCGGTGGGCGTGACCTTGATCGTGACTTCGCTGTCGCCGCGGCGCAGCTGGAAGTCGGCCGCGGTGCCGGGAGTGAGGCTGGCAACCGTGGTCAGCAGCTCGGAGACCGTGCGCACCGGCTTGTCCTGCACCTGCAGGATCACGTCGCCGGGACGCATGCCGGCCTGGGCCGCGGGGCCGGCCTGCAGCACGCCGGTGACGATCACGCCCGCACCGGCCTTGACGCCAAAGGTCTCGGCCAGCTCGGGCGAGAGTTCGTTGGGCTCCACGCCAATCCAGCCGCGCGTCACATGGCCGTCCTTGACGATGCTGTCGAGCACCATCTTGGCCGTGGACACGGGAATCGCGAAGCCTATGCCCATGCTGCCGCCCGAGCGCGAGTAGATGGCGGTATTGATGCCCATCAGGTTGCCGTAGACATCGACCAGCGCACCGCCCGAGTTGCCGGGGTTGATCGCGGCGTCGGTCTGGATGAAATTCTCGAAGGTGTTGATGCCCAGCTGGCTGCGGCCCAGCGCGCTGACGATGCCGCTGGTCACGGTCTGGCCCACGCCGAACGGGTTGCCTATGGCCAGCACCTGGTCGCCGACGTCGAGCTGGTCGGAGTTGCCCAGCACGATCACCGGCAGCTTGTCGAGCGCGATCTTGAGGATGGCCAGATCGGTCTCGGGGTCGGTGCCTATCACGCTGGCCTTGGCCTGGCGGCTGTCGGGCAGCGTGACTTCGATGTCGTCCGCGCCTTCGACCACATGGTTGTTGGTCAGGATATAGCCGTCGGGGCTGATGATCACGCCGCTGCCCAGGCCGGTCTGCTCCTGCGTTCCCTGGTCGCCGAAGAAGAACTGGAACCAGGGGTCGTTGCTGCGCGGATGGCGCACGGCCTTGCTGGTGTTGATGCTCACGACGGCGGGCGCGGCCTTGCGCGCGGCCCCGCTGAAGCTGCCGGGCGCGGGTGTGCCAGCCGGCGTTGCAGGTGCTTCGAGCAAGGCTACGCCAGCGCCCGAGCGTGTCATTCCGCCGCGCAGCCAGTCGGGCTGCAAGGTGGCAACGACGAAGTAGGCGGCGACCAATATGGTCACGGCCTGGGAAAACAAAAGCCAAGAGCGCTTCATGAAATCCATCAACAAAGGTCAAACAAGTAGCCATTGTGCTGCAAGGCCCGGCGCGCGCAAGTGCCATCGCTGGACACGGAGTAGTGGGGTTGCCCATGCAGGTTAAGTAGAAACCCTAGAATGACCTTTGACTGCGCCAGGCTGCGTTCACTACGGCTCCGTCCTATCTGTTCGGGCTGCTAGACATTCTTTCCTCACCCAGGCATTGGAAGAACCGGTTGCCGACCACCTACCCGGTGGGTCGGCAGCTGCGCTGTCTTGTTGTTGACTTTTTTCTGCGAACACCATGACTACGCTTGACTACTCCACCGGCAAGGCCTTGCCCGACGGTGCGCCGGCCCGACCGCTGACCAAGAAGGACTACAAGACCCTGGGCCTGTCGGCGCTCGGCGGCACGCTCGAGTTCTACGACTTCGTCGTCTACATCTTCTTCGCCAATGTGCTCGGGCGGCTGTTCTTTCCCGAGCAGATGCCCGAATGGCTGCGCCAGCTGCAGACGCTGGGAATCTTTGCTGCGGGCTACCTCGCGCGCCCGCTGGGCGGCATCATCATTGCGCACTATGGCGACATCCTGGGCCGCAAGAAGATGTTCACGCTGTCGATTTTCCTGATGTCGCTGCCGACGCTGGTCATCGGCCTGCTGCCGACCTACGAGGCGATCGGCATCGCCGCGCCGCTGCTGCTGCTCGCGATGCGCGTGCTGCAGGGTGCGGCCATCGGCGGCGAAATGCCCGGCGCCTGGGTGTTCGTCGCCGAACATGTGCCGCAAAAGCATTACGGCCTGGCCGTGGGCACGCTCACGGCCGGCATCACCGGCGGCATCCTGCTGGGCTCGCTGATCGCCGTGGGCATCAACAGCTGGTACAGCACCAGCGAAATCAATGCCTATGCCTGGCGCATTCCGTTCATCCTGGGCGGCGTGTTCGGCATGGTGTCGGTCTATCTGCGCCGTTTCCTGGAAGAAACCCCGATTTTCAAGGAGCTTGCCGAGCGCAAGAAGATCGGTCGCGAACTGCCGCTCAAGACCATCCTGCGCGAACACCGCCCCGCCATCGTGCTGGTGGCGCTCATGACCTGGGTGCTGTCGACGGCCATCGTGGTCGTGATCCTGTTCACGCCTGCCTATCTGCAGAAGGTGTTCCAGATTCCCGCTGCGCTGTCGCTGCAGGCCAACGTCGCCGCGACGCTGATGCTGACCATTGGCTGCCTGTTGACCGGCTGGGCCACGGACCGCTTCGGCACCAAGGCGGTGATGATCGTCGGTTGGGGCGGCATGACCGTGACCGCCTATCTGTTCTATCTGGGCCTGCCGGGAACGCCCACGTCGCTGATCGCGATGTATGCGCTGGTCGGCT
The DNA here is from genome assembly GCF_036666375.1 of Comamonas sp. Lineage (GTDB taxonomy): Bacteria > Pseudomonadota > Gammaproteobacteria > Burkholderiales > Burkholderiaceae_C > Comamonas. The sequence continues at coordinate 22,225 of NZ_JAVWWA010000074.1, forward strand.
TCTTCGTCGGTTCGATTTCGCTGTTGCCCATCGTCGGCGTGCGGGCTTTCCCGCCCGCTGTGCGTTTCTCGGGTCTGTCGTTCTCCTACAACATGGCCTATGCGGTATTCGGCGGACTCACGCCCGTGCTGATCAGCGTCGGCCAGCAGTACGACCACCTGTTCCCCGCCCATTACGTGGGCGCGATGGGCCTGTTGGGCGTGGCGCTGGCGTTCTGGCCGCTGTCGTACAAGGGCTGGCAAGTGCGCGACGGCGCCAAATCCTGAAATCCGTCATCGGGGTGCGCGGCAGTGGATGCGACAATCGCGCCATGACCCTCTCGCGACAAGACCTGCTGGGCAGTCTCGACGACCTGCTGCAGCCCCAACGCTTCAAGGACTACGGGCCCAACGGTCTGCAGGTCGAAGGCAAACCCCGCATCTCCCGGCTGGTCAGTGGCGTCACTGCCAGCCGCGCGCTGATCGAGGCCGCCATCGACCTGCGCGCCGATGCCATATTCGTGCACCACGGGCTGTTCTGGCGCGGTTATGACGGCCGCGTCACGGGCTGGATGAAGGAGCGTCTGCGCCTGCTGCTGGCGCACGACATCAACCTGTTTGCCTACCACCTGCCGCTGGACGCCCATCCCGAACTGGGCAACAACGCCCAGCTGGGCCTGCGCCTGGGCTGGGAAGGGCGGGGGCGCTTCGGCGAGCAGGAACTCGGCTGGCTGGGCGCCTCGACCATGGGCGAGGCCAGCGC
>NZ_JAVWWA010000074.1:23065-26258 GCF_036666375.1 Comamonas sp.
TCGGCGAGCAGGAACTCGGCTGGCTGGGCGCCTCGACCATGGGCGAGGCCAGCGCCGAAGATCTCGCCGCCCATGTGGAGAACGTGCTCGGTCGCCCGGCCACCTGCCTGCCGGGCGACGGCCGGCCGATTCGCCAACTTGCCTGGTGCACGGGCGGCGCCCAGGGCTTCTTCGAGTCCGCGATTGCCGCCGGCGCCGACCTGTTCCTCACGGGGGAAATTTCCGAGCCCCAGGCCCATCTGTCGCGTGAAACCGGCGTGGCTTTCATTGCCGCCGGCCACCATGCGACCGAACGCTACGGCGCGCCCGCGGTCGCCGCGCATATCGCTGCGGCCCACGGCCTGGACCATGTCTTCGTTGAAATCGACAATCCCGCCTGATTGCCTGCGGGTCGGTATTTTTGGAGTCTTTCGTGCTTTCCTCGCCTGACCAGACTGCCGCCCTGCCCGCCGGGCGGGCCATCGCCATCACCCAGGGCGACTGCGCGGGCATAGGCCCGGAAACCATCGTCAAGGCGTTTCGCGATGCGCCCGATGCCTTGCGCGGCTGTTTCATCGTCGGAGAAGTTGCGACGCTGCGCCGCGCGGCCGCGGTTGTGTTGCGGCATGGCGACACTTCCATGCCGGTCGCTGTTATCGGAAACCCGGACGAAGCCTGGTCCGTGCCGCCGCGTTGCCTGCCGGTGCTGGCGCTGGCCGGCCTGGCCGGACCCGCTCCCTGGGGGCAGATTTCGCGCGAAGCGGGCGAGGCGGCGGCGCGCTGCGTCGAATGGGCGGCGCAGGCGGCGCTCGACGGCCGGGTCGCCGCGCTGGTGACCGCGCCGCTGCACAAGGAAGCGCTGGCGCTCGCGGGCGTGGATTTTCCCGGTCATACCGAATTGCTGCAGGCCGCGGCCGCGGCGCACGCGGGCGTGGCGCTGGCCGACATGCCGGTGCGCATGATGCTGGCCAACGACGAACTGCGCACGGTGCTGGTGAGCATCCATGTCGCGCTGCGCGCGGCGCTGGACGCCGTGACCCGGCCGCAGATCCTGGAGACGCTGCGCATCACCCACGCAGCGCTGGCGCGCACGCTGGGCCGCGCGCCGCGCATTGCGGTGGCCGGGCTCAACCCGCATGCGGGCGAGGGCGGACGTTTCGGCCGCGAGGAAATCGACACCATCGTGCCGGCGATCGAGGCCGCGCAGGCGCTCGGCATGGACGTGCACGGGCCGTTCGCGCCCGACACCGTATTCATGCGCGCGCGCAACGCGCCGGGTCATCCCGGCGAGTTCGACGTGGTGCTGGCGATGTACCACGACCAGGGCCTGATTCCGGTCAAGTACCTGGGCGTGGAGAAGGGCGTCAATGTGACGCTGGGCCTGCCGCTGGTGCGCACCAGCCCCGACCATGGCACGGCGTTCGATATCGCCGGCCAGGGGATTGCCGATGCGTCCAGTCTGATCGAGGCCGTGCGCATGGCACGACAGCTCGCGGGCTGAAGCCGCTCAGGGTGTCTGGCGGTTCAGGCTGTCGCGGATCTCGCGCAGTAGGACGATGTCTTCGGGCGTGGCGGGCGCCGCGACCGGTGCGGGCGGAGCGCTGCGCTTGAGGCGGTTGATCTGCTTGATCATCAGGAAAATGATGAACGCCAGAATGATGAAATTGACGGCCACGGTGATGAAATTGCCGTAGGCCAGCACCGGAACGCCCGCCTTGCGCAGGCCGTCCAGCGTCTGCACCGTTCCTTCGGGCACCGTGCCCAGCACCAGGAACAGGTTGGAGAAGTCGAGCTTGCCGAACACCAGGCCGACGACCGGCATGATCAGATCGGACACCACCGAGTCGACGATCTTGCCGAATGCGCCGCCGATGATCACACCGACCGCCAAGTCAATCACGTTTCCCTTGACCGCGAATTCGCGGAATTCTTGCATCATGCCCATACGCTCAGCTCCTTTTGTTCAAACGAAGATCTGAGTATTGCTTGACTTGCGTCAGTGTCAACTGGCAAACAGCGCATGGAATAACCCCACTCACTCCGCTACAATTTGTAGCTGACCCCCAAATAATAGCGATCTACATCGAGGATCCCCATGAGTGATACTCCAATCGACTCCAGCAAGCGCACGTGGATCATCACGTCGGCCTGTGCTGGTGCGGTGGGCGGCGTGGCAACAGCCGTACCCTTTGTGAGCACCTTCCAGCCGTCTGAAAAGGCCAAGGCTGCAGGCGCGGCAGTAGAGGTGGATATTTCCGCCCTCAAGCCCGGCGAGAAGGTCACGGTGGAATGGCGCGGCAAGCCCGTCTGGATCATCAAGCGCTCGCCCGAGCAGTTGGCCGAGTTGCCGTCGCTCGACGGTCAGCTCGCCGATCCCAAGTCGCAGCGCAAGCCTTCGGAACTGACGCCCGAATACGCGCGCAACGAACACCGCTCCATCAAGCCCGAAATCATGGTGGCCGTAGGCATCTGCACCCACCTGGGCTGCTCGCCGGTGGACAAGCTGCACGCGGGTCCGCAACCCTCGCTGCCCGACGATTGGAAAGGCGGCTTTCTGTGCCCCTGCCATGGTTCGACCTTCGACCTGGCCGGCCGTGTGTTCAAGAACAAGCCCGCGCCCGACAATCTGGAAGTGCCGCCCCACAAGTACCTGTCGGAGACCAAGCTCCTGATCGGTGAAGACAAGGCCTGAGGGAAAACGACATGGCTCACGAATTCAAGGACATCTCTCCGAACGCCACCGCGGGCGCGAAGGTCACGAACTGGTTTGAGAACCGGTTTCCCACGGCTTTCGACGCGTATCGCGTTCACATGTCGGAGTACTACGCTCCGAAGAACTTCAACTTCTGGTACATCTTCGGCTCGCTGGCGCTGCTGGTGCTGGTGATCCAGATCGTGACCGGGATCTTCCTGGTGATGCACTACAAGCCCGACGCCGCCAAGGCGTTCGAGTCCGTCGAGTACATCATGCGCGACGTGCCCTGGGGCTGGCTGATCCGCTACATCCACTCGACCGGGGCCTCGGCGTTCTTCATCGTCGTCTACCTGCACATGTTCCGCGGCCTGCTCTACGGTTCGTACCGCAAGCCGCGCGAGCTGGTCTGGATCTTCGGCTGCGCCATTTTCCTGGCGCTGATGGCCGAAGCCTTCATGGGCTACCTGCTGCCCTGGGGCCAGATGTCGTACTGGGGCGCACAGGTGATCGTCAACCTGT
>NZ_JAVWWA010000075.1:0-26222 GCF_036666375.1 Comamonas sp.
ATCTGGTCGAAGTTCATGTAGCGGTAGACGCTGGCCTTGTCGGCATCGATCACGCCCATGGCCAGCAGGTACTCTTCCTTGGAAGGCAGGTAGCCCAGCTTGGAAGCGATGGCCGCGAGTTCGGCCGAACCCAGGTACACGTTGGTGTTCTTGCCCAGACGGTTGGGGAAGTTGCGGGTCGAGGTGGAGATCACCGTCGCGCCTTCGCGCACCTGCGCCTGGTTGCCCATGCACAGCGAGCAGCCGGGCATTTCGGTGCGCGCACCGGAAGCACCGAACGCCGCGTAGTGGCCTTCCTTGATCAGCTCGCTCTCGTCCATCTTGGTCGGGGGAGCGACCCACATCTTGACGGGAATGTCGCGCTGGCCGCCGAGCAGCTTGGCAGCTGCGCGGAAGTGGCCGATGTTGGTCATGCACGAACCGAGGAAGGACTCGTCGATCTTGGTGCCGGCCACTTCGGACAGGAACTTGGCGTCATCGGGATCGTTGGGGCAGCAGACGATGGGTTCCTTGATGTCGGCCAGATCGATCTCGATCACGGCGGCGTACTCGGCGTCCTTGTCGGCTTCGAGCAGGCTGGGGTTGGCCAGCCAGGCTTCGACCTTTTCGATGCGGCGCTGCAGGGTACGCTTGTCTTCGTAGCCTTCGGCGATCATGTTCTTCATCAGCACCACGTTGCTGGTCAGGTATTCCTGCACAGGCGCGGTGTTGAGCTTGATCGTGCAGCCTGCGGCCGAACGTTCCGCCGAAGCGTCCGACAGCTCGAATGCCTGTTCGACCTTGAGGTCTGGCAGGCCTTCGATTTCCAGGATGCGGCCCGAGAAGATGTTGATCTTGCCGGCCTTGGCGACGGTCAGCAGACCGGCCTTGATCGCGTACAGCGGAATCGCGTGCACCAGGTCACGCAGCGTGACGCCGGGCTGCATTTCGCCCTTGAAGCGCACCAGCACCGATTCGGGCATGTCCAGGGGCATCACGCCCGTGGCGGCGCCGAAGGCCACCAGGCCCGAACCCGCGGGGAAGGAAATGCCGATGGGGAAACGCGTGTGCGAGTCGCCGCCGGTGCCGACGGTGTCGGGCAGCAGCAGGCGGTTGAGCCAGCTGTGGATCACGCCGTCGCCGGGACGCAGGGACACGCCGCCGCGGTTGCTGATGAAGGCCGGCAGTTCGCGGTGGGTCTTCACGTCGACCGACTTGGGATAGGCCGCGGTGTGGCAGAACGACTGCATGACCATGTCGGCCGAGAAGCCCAGGCAGGCCAGGTCCTTGAGCTCGTCACGCGTCATCGGGCCGGTGGTGTCTTGCGAACCCACGGTGGTCATGCGCGGTTCGCAGTAGGTACCGGGGCGCACGCCCTGGCCTTCGGGCAGACCGACAGCGCGGCCGACCATCTTCTGCGCCACCGTGAAACCGGCTTGCGTGGCGACGGGCGCCTGGGGCAGACGGAACACATTGGACGCTGGCAGGCCCAGCGACTCACGCGCCTTGGCCGTCAGCGAACGGCCGATGATCAGGTTGATGCGGCCGCCGGCGCGCACTTCGTCCAGCAGCACATCGCTCTTGAGCTGGAATTCGACGACGGTCTCGCCGTCGCGCAGGATCTTGCCCTGGTAGGGGAAGATGTCGATCACGTCGCCCATTTCGAGCTTGGAGACATCGACTTCGATCGGCAGCGAGCCCGAATCTTCCTGGGTGTTGAAGAAGATGGGGGCAATCTTGCCGCCCAGCGTCACACCGCCGAAGCGCTTGTTGGGGACGAACGGGATGTCCTGGCCCGTGGCCCAGATCACCGAGTTGGTCGCCGACTTGCGCGACGAACCCGTGCCCACCACGTCGCCCACGTAGGCCACGGTGTGGCCCTTGGACTTGAGGCTTTCGATGAACTGCATGGGGCCGCGCTTGCCGTCTTCCTCGGGCACGAAGGCCGCGTCGGCACGCGTGTTCTTCAGCATGGCCAGGTAGTGCAGCGGAATGTCGGGGCGGCTCCAGGCGTCGGGCGCGGGCGACAGGTCGTCGGTATTGGTTTCGCCGGGCACCTTGAACACCGTGACAGTGATCTTCTGCGCGACTTCGGGACGGCTGGTGAACCATTCGGCCTCGGCCCAGCTCTGCATCACTTCCTGCGCCTTGACGTTGCCCGCCTTGGCCTTGGTTTCGACATCGTTGAAGAAGTCGAACATCAGCAGCGTCTTCTTCAGCGCCTGCGCGGCGACGTCGGCGACATCGGCGTCGTCGAGCAGCTCGATCAGCGGATGCACGTTGTAGCCACCGACCATGGTGCCCAGCAGCTCGGTGGCCTTGGCCTTGGAGATGAGCGCCACTTCGATGTCGCCATGCGCGACCGCCGCGAGGAACGAGGCCTTGACCTTGGCTGCGTCATCCACGCCCGGGGGAACGCGGTTCGTCAGCAGGTCCATCAGGATGACGTCTTCACCCACGGGTGGGTTCTTGATCAGCTCGATCAGTTCCGCGACCTGCTTGGCATCCAGCGGCAGGGGTGGAATGCCAAGCGCGGCGCGCTCGGCCACATGATCGCGATAGGCTTTCAACATGGTTCTCTCTCCAATGGTTTTCTAAAGTGGGGCGGCGTGCTGCCTCTCCCAGGGACGGCTTATTTGCTGCCGGTCGCCTGGTCGAACACGCTCGGGGGTGGGTTTTTCTTGATGGCTTCGGCCACCTGGAACTGCTCGGGGCTCATGCACTCGTCAGCCAGGCGCTGGCCCAGCTTCTGGTTCATGAGCATGGACTTGTTGGCAATCTGCAGCCAGACCGCGCCCGCGGCCTTGTCTTCCAGACGCACCGTGCCGGTGGACGTGGCCACGGGCACCATTTCGTACTTGAAGCCCTTGCCGTCGACCTGGAAGTGACCGGCATGCTGCTGGTGCTTGTTCACATTGACATGCGCGCCCAGTTCACAGGCGATGCGGCCGGTGTGCACGCGCTCGGCAATCGCCAGCTCGTCGGGGGTCAGTGCCAGGGCAACCGTTGCCACGCCCGCAGCGCCGGCGGCGGCGGCAGCGACTGCCGGGGCCTTGGAGCGGGACTTGGCCGGGCTTGCCTTCTTGGCGGCCGGCTTGGCGGCGGCCTTGGCCTGGGCCGCGGGCTTGGCAGCCGTCTTGGAAGTCGGGGCAGTGCCTGCGGCCAGAGCCAATACAGGAGCCAGGAGCAGGAAGGAGGCGATGAAGGATTTCATGTGAGCTCCAGCGATCATAAAAAAGGTCAGGAAAAAGAGGATGCAGCAAACCACGGCTGCACGCTGGCAGGCAGGCTGCGCCCCGTCTGGTGCGCGCGCTCGAGCAACTGCCAGTAATAGCGGTAGCTCGCGCGGTCATGGAGCACGCCGTCGGCACTGATTGGAGCCCAGTGCACTTCGGCGGCAGACAATAGTATCTGCGCGGCCTGGTCGATTTCCGGCTGGGCCGGCGCAAAGGCCGTCAAGATGGAACGGATCTGGCCCGGATGGATACTCCACATCCGTGTATAGCCGAACTCGCGCGCGGCGCGCGACGCCGCCGCCTGCATGCGATCAGGGTCTTTGAATTCGGTGACCACGCAATGCGAGGGCACCTTGCCGTGGGCATGGCAGGCAGCCGCGATCTCGAGCTTGGCACGCACCACCAGCGGGTGCTCGAACTGGCCTTGCACGCCCATGGCCGAGCCCGGAATCGCGCCGCCATGCGCCGAGACGAAGTCCATCAGGCCGAACGAGATGCTCTGCACGCGCGGATGGGCGGCAATCTCGAAGGCGCGGTAGACCGCGGCCGGCGACTCGATCAGCACATGCAGCGGCAGATGGCCGCCGGATGCGCGCTCCAGCGCCTTCTCGGCGAGCAGCACATCGTCCACGCTCTCGACCTTGGGCACCATGATGTACGACAGCCTATGGCTGGCCTCGCCGACGATGGTCGCCATGTCTTCGGCGAACGCCGGATGGTCGACCGCGTGCACGCGCGCCGCGACCCGGGCCTCGGGCGCCGACTCGCGCGCCAGCTCGGCGACCAGGCGCGCATGCGCGGCTTCATCGCCCACGGGCGCGCCGTCTTCGCAGTCGAGTGTCACATCGAACACGCAGGTGCCGAATTCCTGCGTCATTTCGGCCTGCAGCTCCAGGCTCTTGCGCATGCGCAATTCCACACCGCTGTAGTGGTCGCAGACCGGCAGGCGCTGGGTGCTGGCCTGGGCGTCGAGCAGCACGGTGGCCGGATGGGCAGGTGTCTTGACGGAAGAATCGACGGGCAAGGAGCTCATGGGGCGCGTTTCGCAACAATGAACAGTCGGGGAAACGCCAGCAGGCGCAGGCCGTCGGCACGCGGGCTGTAGGCCAGCGCCACGCGGCGCTCGTATTCTTCAAGAAAGGCGCTTTGCAGTGCTTCGGGCAGCGGGTCGACGAACGACTTCAGGCCCGTGCTGCGCAGCCACTGCACGATGGCCCGGGCATCGGCCATGGGGTGCTGGTAAACGGTGTGCCAGACATCGACCTGCCGGGCCAGGGGCGCAAGCAGGTCGTAGTAGTCATGGATGCCAAGAATGGCACGGCCGGCGGCCACCTTTGCGTCTATATGCGGCGCAAACTGCGGCAAGGCGGCAACCTCGCGCATCAGCAGATGCGAAGGCTCGGTGAAATTGTCCGGCATCTGGACGGCAAGCACGCCGCCCGGAGCCAGGGCCGCGAAAAGACGAGGAAACAGCTGCGCATGCCCGCCCACCCATTGGAGCGCGGCATTCGCGTAAATCAAATCGGGCGCCTGCGAAGGCGCCCAATCGGCGATGTCTGCCTGGTCGAATGCCAGGTCGGGAAGCCGCTCGCGCGCTTGCAGCAGCATCGCGGCGGAATTGTCCACGCCCAGGACATGCGCCTGGGGGAAACGCTGAACCAGCAGCTCGGTGGAATTGCCGGGCCCGCAGCCCAGGTCCACCACGCGGGTGGGACCGGTATGCTCCACCCGGGCCAGCAGCTCGCTGGCCGGGCGGGTGCGCTCCTGCGCGAAGCGCAGGTAGAGTGCGGGGTTCCAGTCGGCCATCGGGCTGCGCGGCTTTCTTTACAGCAGGTGCTTGACGCCGTCTTGCTCGCCTTGCAGCTCGGCCAGCGTCTTGTTGATGCCTTCTTGCGAGAAGGCATCGATTTCCAGGCCTTCGACGATCTTGTATTCGCCGTTTTCGGTGGTCACGGGGAAGCCGAAGACCACGCCGGCAGGAATGCCATATTCGCCGTTCGAAGGCACGCCCATCGTGACCCATTCGCCGTTCGAGCCCAGGGCCCAGTCGCGCATGTGGTCGATGGCGGCGTTGGCGGCCGAAGCAGCCGACGACAGGCCGCGTGCGGCGATGATCGCTGCGCCGCGCTTGCCGACCGTGGGCAGGAACACGTTGGCGTTCCATTCCTGGTCGTTGATCATTTCCTTGACCGACTTGCCGTCGACCGTGGCGAAACGGTAGTCAGCGTACATCGTGGGCGAGTGGTTGCCCCAGACGGTCAGCTTGCGGATGTCGCCCACCTTGAAGCCGGCCTTGGCCGCGAGCTGCGAAGCCGCACGGTTGTGGTCCAGGCGCAGCATGGCGGTGAAGTTCTTTGCCGGCAGATCGGGCGCCGACTTCATGGCGATGTAGGCGTTGGTGTTGGCGGGGTTGCCGACGACCAGCACCTTGACGTTGCGCGAAGCAACAGCGTTCAGGGCCTTGCCCTGGGCCGTGAAGATCTGGGCGTTGGCCGCCAGCAGATCGGCACGTTCCATGCCTGGGCCACGGGGACGTGCGCCGACCAGCAAAGCGTAGTCGGTGTCCTTGAAGGCTTGCAGGGGGTCGGAATGGGCTTCGATGCCGGCCAGCAGCGGGAAAGCGCAGTCTTCCAGCTCCATGATCACGCCCTTGAGCGCGTTCTGGGCCTTTTCGTCGGGAATTTCCAGGAGTTGCAGAATGACGGGCTGATCCTTGCCCAGCATTTCGCCAGATGCGATGCGAAACAGCAGCGCGTATCCGATTTGACCAGCAGCGCCAGTGACGGCGACGCGAACAGGTGCTTTGCTCATAGTGATGACTCCAGAAACAGAAAAAATGGTGGGCGCATCTTGCACCAGCCTCTGTTGTCCAGCCAAGCCTGTGCCCCCGCAAACAGCCTGCAAGTGTACTCGCGATTTTGCCCGCCGGTCAATTTGTCTTATGTCTTATATAAGATATGATAGGCCCGCTGTGCAATGTGCGCCACGACGCGTCGCCGGGCGCCCACCATTCCACAAAACAACATGTCTTCCTCTCCAACCACCACCTCTGACACGCCCGTGGCGCCAGCCGCGCCGGGCCCGGCTTTCAGCCCCCTCTACCAGCAGATCAAGGGGCTGATCCTGCAGAGCCTGGAGGCCGGAGAATGGCGCCCCGGCGAGCTCATTCCCAGCGAAATGGAGCTGGCCGCGCGCTTTCGCGTGAGCCAGGGCACGGTGCGCAAGGCCATTGACGAGCTGGCCGCGGAAAACCTCGTGATGCGCCGCCAGGGCAAGGGCACGTTTGTGGCCACCCACGCGGCCCAGCAGGTCCAGTACCGTTTTCTCAAGCTGCAGCCCGACACCGGCGACCAGCGCGAGGAAGGCCGGGCCCAGCGCCAGATCATCGAATGCAAGCGCGTGCGCGCCCCCGCCGAGATTGCGCGCCTGCTGGCGCTGCGCAGCGGCGACGCCGTGATGCAGGTGCGCCGCGTGCTGGCCTTTGTCGGCACGCCGACCATTCTGGAAGACATCTGGCTGCCAGGCCAGGCCTTCAAGGGCCTCACGGCCGAGCAGATCGGCGCCTACCAGGGCCCGACCTATGCGATGTTCGAGCTGGATTACGGCGTGCGCATGGTGCGCGCCGACGAGAAAATCCGCGCAGTTTTACCCGACGCCGAGCAGGCAGAACTGCTCCATGTAAGTACTTCTACACCATTGCTCAGCGTCGAGCGTGTAGCCTACACTTACAACGATGTTCCGATGGAGTTACGGCGCGGGCTCTACCGCACCGATACCCACCACTACCGTAATGCCTTGAATTGAGCCGTTAATTCATGAGCCAAGCGGCAGCAAACCAACGCAATTGGAGAAATAGCAGCATCGAGCGGGTCCTCGCTGCTGCATTGCAATAGAATTTTGCGGCGATCGCCTTGCCCGATTACGAAGCAGTTACCACCCACGAAAGCGCATGACATGACAGAGTTAGCCAAAAAGCGGCCAGAGTTCCGCAACATCAACCTACTCAAGGACGTCCCCACCTACCGCATGCCCGCGGCGGCCGTGGTGTCGATCTTGCACCGCATCAGCGGCATCATCATGTTCGTGCTGCTGCCGTTCATCGTCTGGATGCTGGACCGCTCGCTGACCTCGGAAATCTCCTATGACGCTTTCACCGCGGTGTTCCGCGCGGGCGCTGGCTTTGTTCCCGGCTGGTTCTTCAAGCTGATGGTGCTGGCGCTGATCTGGGCCTACCTGCATCACTTCATCGCCGGCCTGCGCCACCTGTGGATGGACCTGAGCCATTCGTCGGTGAACAAGGAATTCGGTCGCAAGTCCGCCGTCACCGTGCTGGTGATCAGCGTCGCCCTCGCCCTGGTGCTGGGCGCCAAGCTGTTCGGCCTGTACTGATCCGCCCCGCACACTGAACAAGAAGGAATACCCATGTCCGTGAATTACGGCTCCAAGCGCACCGTTGTCGGTGCCCACTACGGTCTGCGCGACTGGCTCGTCCAGCGCGGCACCGCAGTCATCATGACCCTGTTCACCATCGCGCTGCTGGCGCAGGTGATCTTCTCCAAGGGCGCCATCGGTTACGACCTGTGGGCCGGCATCTTTGCCGCCCAGTGGATGAAGGGCCTGACCTTCGCCACGGTCATCGCGCTGGCCTGGCACGTCTGGGTCGGCATGCGCAACGTCTGGATGGACTATGTCCCGGCCGTGCTCCTGCGCCTGGTGCTGCAGGTCCTGACGCTGGCCTGGCTGTTCGCCTGCACCGCCTGGGCTTTCCAGGTGCTGTGGCGCATGTAATCAGGCAAACGGTCTCCACGATTGAAGGTTAAGAATGAGCTATACCAAAGCAAAAATCACCAAGCGCAAGTTTGACGTCGTCATCGTCGGCGCTGGCGGCTCCGGCATGCGTGCCGCGCTGGAACTGTCGCGCGCCGGCCTGAACGTGGCCTCGCTGTCCAAGGTGTTCCCCACGCGTTCGCACACCGTGGCCGCCCAGGGTGGCGTGTCGGCTTCGCTGGGCAACATGTCCGAAGACAACTGGCACTATCACTTCTACGACACCATCAAGGGCTCCGACTGGCTCGGCGACCAGGATGCGATCGAGTTCATGTGCCGTGAAGCCCCCAAGGTGGTCTACGAGCTCGAACACTTCGGCATGCCGTTCGACCGCAACCCCGATGGCACCATCTACCAGCGTCCGTTCGGCGGCCACACCGCCAACTACGGCGAAAAGCCCGTGCAGCGCGCCTGCGCCGCGGCCGACCGTACCGGTCACGCCATGCTGCACACGCTGTACCAGCAGAACGTCAAGGCCAAGACCAACTTCTTCGTCGAGTGGATGGCGCTGGACCTGATCCGCAACGAAGCCGGCGATGTCGTCGGCGTCACGGCACTGGAACTCGAGACCGGCGACCTGTATGAGCTGCAGGCCAAGGCCGTGCTGCTGGCAACGGGTGGCGCGGGCCGCATCTTCGCGGCTTCGACCAACGCCTTCATCAACACCGGCGACGGCCTGGGCATGGCGGCACGCGCCGGCATTCCGCTGCAGGACATGGAGTTCTGGCAGTTCCACCCCACCGGCGTGGCCGGCGCGGGCGTGCTGCTGACCGAAGGCTGCCGCGGCGAAGGCGCGATCTTGCTGAACAGCGAAGGCGAGCGCTTCATGGAGCGCTATGCGCCCACCTTGAAGGATCTGGCACCGCGTGACTTCGTGTCGCGTTCCATGGACCAGGAAATCAAGGAAGGCCGTGGCTGTGGTCCGAACAAGGACTACGTGATGCTCAAGCTGAGCCACCTGGGTGCGGACACCATCCACAAGCGCCTGCCTTCGGTCTACGAAATCGGCGTCAACTTCGCCAACGTCGACATCACCAAGGAAGACATTCCCGTGGTGCCGACGATTCACTACCAGATGGGCGGCATTCCCACCAACATCAACGGCCAGGTCGTGGTGCACGACGGTCAGTCGAACCAGGTCGTCAACGGTCTGTACGCCGTGGGCGAATGCTCCTGCGTGTCGGTGCACGGCGCCAACCGCCTGGGCACCAACTCGCTGCTGGACCTGCTGGTCTTCGGCAAGGCCGCCGGCCGCCACATCGTCGACTTCGTGCGCAACGGTGTCGAGCACCAGCCCATGCCAGCCGACGGCGCCGACCGCACCCTGGCGCGCCTCAACCAGCTGCAGGAATCGACCGCCGGCACCTATGCCCAGGACGTCGCCGGCAACATCCGCACCACCATGCAGCAGCACGCTGGCGTGTTCCGCACGCAAAAGAGCATGGACGAAGGCGTCGTGAAGATCAACGCCATCCGCGACACCGTGGCTGCCGTGACCCTCAAGGACAAGTCCATGGTCTGGAACACGGCGCGCATGGAAGCGCTGGAAGTCGACAACCTGATCGAAGTCGCTCAGGCCACGATGACTTCGGCCGCCGCCCGCACCGAGTGCCGTGGCGCCCACACCGTGTACGACTACGAACACGATGCCGACCACCCCGAGTTCCCGCTGGGTCGCAACGACAAGGAATGGCTCAAGCACACCCTGTGGCACAGCGCTGGCAACTCGCTCAGCTACAAGCCCGTGAACCTCAAGCCCCTGACGGTGGACAGCGTGCCTCCCAAGGTCCGCACGTTCTGATCGCCCCGCAGCCCGACGAGAAAAAAATCATGAAGCGCAAATTCCAAATCTACCGCTACGATCCGGACAAGGACGCCAAGCCCTACATGCAGACCGTGGAAGTCGAACTCGACGGCCAGGAACGCATGCTGCTCGACGCACTGGTCAAACTCAAGGAACAGGATCCTTCGATCTCGTTCCGCCGCTCGTGCCGCGAAGGCGTCTGCGGCTCGGATGCGATGAACATCAACGGCAAGAACGGTCTGGCCTGCCTGACCAACATGAACACCTTGCCCGGTACCATCGTTCTGAAGCCCCTGCCCGGCCTGCCGGTCATCCGCGATCTGATCGTGGACATGACGCAGTTCTTCAAGCAGTACCACTCGATCAAGCCGTACCTGATCACCGAGACCATCACGCCCGAGAAGGAGCGTCTGCAGTCGCCCGAAGAGCGTGAAGAGCTCAACGGCCTGTACGAGTGCATTCTGTGCGCGAGCTGCTCGACCAGCTGCCCCTCGTTCTGGTGGAACCCCGACAAGTTCGTGGGCCCGGCCGGTCTGCTGCAGGCTTACCGCTTCATCGCGGACAGCCGCGACACAGCCACGGGCGAGCGCCTTGATAACCTGGAAGATCCTTACCGACTCTTCCGCTGCCACACCATCATGAACTGCGTGGACGTGTGCCCCAAGCACCTGAACCCCACGAAGGCGATTGGCAAGATCAAGGAACTGATGGTGCGCCGCGCCATCTGATGAACATGACGAACACTCTGCTCGATGAACGCGAACGCAACCTGCTTCAGTGGCGCAGCCGCCGGGGCCTGGTCGAGAACGATATCTTCATCGGGCAGTTCTTCGCCACCTACGGAGACCAGCTGACGCGCAGACACGCAGCTGGCCTGTCTGCCCTGATGGACTTGGCAGACAACGACCTTCTGGACCTGTTCCTTGCGCGCAAGGAACCCGAAGGCGCACTCGACACAGAAGAAATCAAAGAAGTGCTGGAACTGGTGCGCAAGCGCCAGCCCGGATCACTTTCACATGTAGGCTAGGCAAACTAGAGAAGGAAGTTGGAAATGAAACTCGCCGATAACAAAGCAACACTGTCGTTCACGAATGGCAGCCCCAGCGTTGAGTTGCCCGTGTACCAGGGCAACATTGGCCCGGACGTGATTGATATTCGCAAGTTGTACGGCCAGACGGGCATGTTCACGTATGACCCCGGCTTCCTCTCGACGGCAGCCTGCCAGTCGGCAATCACCTACATCGACGGCGACAAGGGCGAGCTGCTGTACCGCGGCTACCCCATCGAGCAACTCGCGAAGAACTGCGACTACCTCGAAACCTGTTACCTGCTGCTGTACGGTGAACTGCCCAACCCAACCGAAAAGGCCGATTTCGTCGAGCGCGTGACCAAGCACACCATGGTCAACGAGCAGATGCAGTTCTTCCTGCGTGGCTTCCGCCGCGATGCCCACCCCATGGCCGTCCTGACGGGCCTGGTCGGTGGCATGTCGGCGTTCTACCACGACAGCACGGACATCAACAATCCCGAGCACCGCGAAATCGCTGCCATCCGCCTGATCGCCAAGATGCCTACCCTGGTGTCGATGGCATACAAGTACGGCACGGGCCAGCCCTACATGTACCCCAAGAACGACCTGTCGTACTCCGGCAACTTCTTGCGCATGATGTTCGGCAACCCCTGCGAAGAGTACGTGGTCAACCCCGTGCTCGAGCGCGCCCTGGACCGCATCTTCATCCTGCACGCAGACCACGAGCAGAACGCTTCGACTTCGACCGTGCGCCTGTGCGGTTCGTCGGGCACCAACCCGTTTGCCGCGATCTCGGCCGGCGTGGCCTGCCTCTGGGGCCCTGCCCACGGCGGCGCCAACGAAGCCTGCCTGAACATGCTCGAACAGATCCAGGCCAACGGCGGCATCGCCAAGGTCGGCGAGTTCATGGAACAGGTCAAGGACAAGTCGTCGGGCGTGAAGCTGATGGGCTTTGGCCACCGCGTCTACAAGAACTACGACCCCCGCGCCACGCTGATGCAGGAAACCTGCAATGAAGTGCTGGCCGAACTGGGCCTGGAAAACGATCCGCTGTTCGCACTGGCCAAGGCCGTCGAGAAGATCGCCCTGGAAGACGACTACTTCGTGCAGCGCAAGCTCTACCCGAACGTCGACTTCTACTCCGGCATCGTGCAGCGCGCGATGGGCATTCCCGTGAACATCTTCACCGGCGTGTTCGCCCTGGCCCGCACCGTCGGCTGGATCGCCCAGCTGAACGAACAAATGGCCGACCCCGAGTACAAGATCGGCCGTCCCCGCCAGCTGTTCACCGGCTCGCAGCACCGCACCGTCAAGCCTATCGGCCAGCGTTGATTGCCGGCGGCTCAGGCCGCCTGCCACGACAGCCCGCAGATGCCTTCCGGCCCTGCGGGCTTTTTTGCGTCTGGCCGGTTCAGCGACTCTGCCCGCCGAACCGCTCGCGATAGGCCACGGGCGTGATGCCCATGTGCCGCACGAACAGATGGCGCAGCGCCTGCTCCGAGCCCAGGCCCACGCGCGCGGCAACGGTCTTGAGCGGCAGGTGGCCCGGCGCCTGCAGCAGCAGCTTGGCGCCCTCGAGCCGCGCGGTCTCGACAAAGGCCGAGGGGGTCTGCCCGGTCTCCTGCTGGAACACGCGGCGCAGGTGGCGCTCGCTCATTGACGCCTGCGCGGCCAGCACTTCCAGGCCCAGCGGTTCGGCGAGGTTTGCCAGCACGAAGTCCTGCACCGCCTTGACTGCGCCCGTCTGCACGGCCTGGCTGGCCAACTGCACGCTGAATTGCGACTGGCCGCCCGGACGCTTGAGGTACATCACCAGATCGCGCGCCACGTCGAGCGCCAGCGCATGGCCGAAGTCTTCCTCGACCACGGCCAGCGCGAGATCGATGCCGGCCGTGACGCCGGCCGAAGTCCAGAGGTGGCCGTCGCGCACATAGATTGCATCGGCGTCGACGTCGACCGCGGGGTAGCGCTGCTGCAGCAGCGCGGCGACGCTCCAGTGGGTGGCGGCGCGCCGGCCGTCGAGCAGGCCGGCGGCGGCCAGAAAGAAACTGCCCGAACACAGGGCAATGACGCGCGGCACGCGCGGCGCAACGCGCGCCGTCCAGGCCACGAGTTCGCTGTGGGCGTCTACGGTCTCGGTGATCTGGCGCGAGCCCACGAGCAGCACCGTGCAACCCGGCGCGGCTTCGGCCTCGGCCAGGCTCAGCGTCGCGTCCAGCGCCATCAGCGTGTCGGAACGCACGGCGCCGCGCGCGCTGGCGACCACGCGCACCGCATAGCCCGCGGGCCGGCCCTTGAGCGCCAGGTGCACGTTGGCATAGTCGAACACCGACATCGGGCCAATGGCCTCCAGCGCCTTGAAGCCGGGGTAGACCAGGATGTCGACGCGGTGCGCGCCGGCATGCGGCAAATGGGGAGTGGGAGCTGTGGAGTCCATGGGGAAGGAAGAAGGTCGGGCGGGCGCCGACCCGCGGGATGCGGACAAAGCAGGCCGCTTGTCGGCCATGGCGCTTTGCAGGGCCTGGGCCCTGTCCTAAAGTCGCGCCACTTTGCAATGCCGGCTGACTCGGCATTGTCCCCTACCTCAAGGATTCCCCATGAAAACCAAAGCCGCTGTCGCCTGGAAGGCCGGACACCCCCTGACCATAGAGACCGTGGACCTCGAAGGCCCGAAGTTCGGCGAAGTGCTGGTCGAGATCAAGGCCACGGGCATCTGCCACACCGACTACTACACGCTGTCGGGCGCCGACCCCGAAGGCCTGTTCCCGGCCATCCTGGGCCACGAAGGCGCGGGCGTGGTGGTCGATGTAGGCCCGGGCGTGACCGGGCTCAAGAAGGGCGACCATGTGATTCCGCTGTACACCGCCGAATGCCGCCAGTGCAAGTTCTGCCTGTCACGCAAGACCAATCTGTGCCAGGCGGTGCGCGCCACCCAGGGCAAGGGCCTGATGCCCAACGGCACTAGCCGCTTCAGTATCGATGGTCAGCCCATACTGCACTACATGGGCACGTCGACATTCTCGAACTACACCGTGGTTCCCGAGATCGCGCTGGCCAAGATCCGCGAAGATGCGCCGTTCGACAAGGTCTGCTACATAGGCTGCGGCGTGACCACGGGGCTGGGCGCGGTGCTGTTCACGGCCAAGGTCGAAGCCAGCGCGAATGTCGTGGTGTTCGGCCTGGGCGGAATCGGCCTGAACGTGATCCAGGGCGCGAAGATGGTGGGTGCGGACAAGATCATCGGCGTCGACATCAACCCCGAGCGCCAGGAAATGGCGCGCAAGTTCGGCATGACGCATTTCGTCAATCCCAGGGAAGTCGACAACGTCGTCGATGCCATCGTGCAGCTGACCGACGGCGGCGCCGACTACAGCTTCGAATGCATAGGCAACACCCAGGTGATGCGCCAGGCGCTCGAATGCACGCACAAGGGCTGGGGCCAGAGCATCATCATCGGCGTGGCCGAAGCCGGCGCCGAGATCTCCACGCGCCCCTTCCAGCTGGTCACGGGCCGCGAATGGAAAGGCTCGGCCTTTGGTGGCGCGCGCGGGCGCACCGATGTGCCCAAGATCGTCGACTGGTACATGGAAGGCAAGATCAATATCGATGATCTGATCACCCACCATCTGAAGCTGGAAGACATCAACCACGGTTTCGAGTTGATGAAAACGGGCGAGTCGATTCGGTCGGTTGTAGTGTATTGAGAGCAGGCACGACCTCGAAACCCCGTTCGTCCTGATCCTGAGCTTGTCGAAGGATCGAAGGATGAACGGCCTGCGCTCGAAACATGACGACTGCGCATTCGTGGTTCGACGCAGGCTGCAAGAAAACCTACCACCCTCACCCGTGTCAAACTCCACGGGCCGTATTTTTCTGGAGAGAACCCCGCATGTCCGACGCCCTCGAATTGCTCAGCGCCCATGCCGCCTTTGGCGGCGCCCAGCGTTTTTACCGCCATGCCTCGAACGAGATCGGCCTGCCGATGAAGTTCTCGGTCTACCTGCCGCCCAAGGCCGTCGCCGGCGAGAAGGTGGCGGCCCTGGTCTATCTGGCCGGCCTCACCTGCACCGAGGAAACCTTCATGACCAAGGCCGGCGCCCAGCGCCTGGCCGCGGAACTGGGCCTGGCGCTGATCGCGCCCGACACCAGCCCGCGCGGCGCCAACCTGCCCGGAGAAGCCGAGAGCTGGGACTTCGGCGTGGGCGCGGGCTTCTACCTCGACGCCACGACCCGTCCCTGGGGCCTGCACTGGCGCATGGAAAGCTATCTGATCGAGGAGCTGCTGCCGCTGCTGGGCCGCAAGCTGCCCATCGACCTGGAGCGCGTGGGCGTCTTCGGCCATTCTATGGGCGGCCATGGCGCGCTGACGCTGGCCCTGCGCCATCCGGGCACCTTCAAGAGCGTCTCGGCGTTCGCGCCGATTGCCAACCCCACGCAATGCGCCTGGGGCCGCAAGGCGTTCACCGGTTACCTGGGCGAAGACGAGACAAGCTGGGCCGCGCATGACGCGAGCCTGCTGATGGCCGCGCAGAAGTCCGCGCCCTACCCCGCCGGCATTCTTGTCGACCAGGGTCTGGCCGACAAGTTCCTGATGGAAAAGCAGCTGCTGCCCGAAGCCTTCGAAGCCGCCTGCGCCCAGGCCGGCCAGCCGCTGACGCTGCGCCGCCAGCCGGGTTACGACCACGGCTACTACTTCATACAGACCTTCATTGACGACCATTTGCGCCACCACGCTGCGCAGTTGAAGGGCTGAAGGCCAGCCCGGCACGGGCCGTCAATTCGCACCAAAATAGTGCGGGATTGATGCGTCATCTACAGTGGAGCGTTAGTCTTCAGCAAGGTACCCCCCATGTCGCGCAAACCGCAGATCATTCTTTCGTCCCTCGATCTCGATCGCATCGAAGCCTTGCTGGCGGCCATTCCCGCGTCCGTTTTTCCGGGCAAGGCCGATCTGGAAGCCGAACTCGACCGCGCCGATGTGGTCGAGCCGGCGCAGATGCCGCCCAACGTGGTGACCATGAACTCCACCGTGCAGTTCGAGATCCTCGAAACGCGCCAGGACTTCCGCCTGACCCTGGTCTATCCGCGCGACATCGATGGCAGCGCCGATCGCGTCTCCATCTTCGCGCCCGTGGGCAGCGCGCTGCTGGGCCTGTCGGTGGGCGACGAACTTGCCTGGCCAGGCCCCGGCGGCAAGACCATGACGGTGCGCGTGACCGGCATCATCTATCAGCCTGAAAGCGCGGGCGAACTGCACCGCTGAGCGGCGGCCCCTGTTGCGGGCCTCACACAGGAGGCGCAGGAAAATGAGAAGCATTCTCAACGGTCGATATAATCGGCCGCTTCATGCCTGCGTCCGCCTCCTCCACCCACACCCTGCTTGCCGCGTTTGAAACCCATTACGCGGAGTTGATTCGCTATATCGCGCGGCGCACCGGCAACGTCGAGGAAGCGCGCGGCCTGGCGCACGATACCTGGCTGCGCATTGCCGAGCGCCAGTCCGATGGCGACACCGCTGCCACGGACCCGCGTGCCTACCTGTTCACCATCTCGCACAACGTGGCGATGAACCATCTGCGGCGCGGCCACTGGATGGCTGGCTACCTCGCGGAATGCGAGCAGATCGATGCCGGCGCGCCCGCGCAGACGCCCGACGTGGCCGACAGCGCGATGTACCGTCAGGCCCTGGCCGTGGTCGAGAAAACGCTGGCCGGACTGAGCCCGCGTATGCGCGACACCTATCTCGCCAATGGACTGCATGGCGAAAAGCAGGCCGATATCGCGGCCCGGCTGGGCGTTTCGCTCAACACGGTGGAGCGCGACATCGCCCAGGCCGCGCACTGCATCGAGGATGCGCTGCATGCCTGGCGCAACACGCGCGCCCCGGCGCGTGCCGCCAGCAGCGCAGGCCGGCGCAAGTCGCTGGCCGCGCTGCTGGGCGTGTTTGCCGTGGGCGTCAGCGGCACGGCCGCGTGGCATCACCTGCAGCGCGAAGCCCTGCGTTTCCAGACCGCGCTGGCCACCGTGCGCGGCCGCCAGTTGCAGCGCGGCCTGCCCGACGGCTCCGAGCTCACGCTCGATGCATCGAGCCGCGTCGAAGTCGATTACACCGCCGAGCGCCGGCTGGTGCGGCTGCTCGACGGCGCGGCGTTCTTCGCCGTGCAGCGCGATGCAGGCCGGCCTTTCATCGTCGAGGCGCGCGGCGTGCAGGTCACCGTGCTGGGCACGCGTTTCGGCGTCGAGATCGACGGCGGACAAGGCGTGCTGGTGCAGGTCGAATCGGGCCGCGTGCGCTTGGACACCGGTGGCCAGACCGACGAACTGACCGCAGGCCAGAGCCTGCGCGCCTTCGAAGGCCGGCTGCGGCGCGACGCCATCGAGCGGCCCGCCGCCTGGCGCCATGGCGAACTGCAATTCCATGACATGCCGCTGGCCGATGCGCTGGCGCGCGTGCAGAGGTATTCGACAACCCGTCTGAGCGCCACCCCTGCGGCCGGACGGCTGCGCATCAGTGGCGAACTGCGCGTGGCCGATGCCGGCGACTGGCTGGCCTCGCTGCCGCGCGTGCTGCCGGTGCGGCTGAAGACGCTGGCCGATGGCGGCGTGGAAGTCGCGGCAAGGTAGTTGAAAAAAGTTTTCAGGGTTTTCGCGGCTCGCGGGTCTTACAGGTAGTGAACGCATAACCTACCAACCAGGACCTTCGCCATGCAGAAGATATTTCCCTCGCGCCGCAGCCCGCTGGCGCGCGCCGTCATCGGCCTTGGCCTCGCGCTGGCCATCCAGTCCGCGCTGGCGCAAGACCTCTCCTTTGACATCGCGGCCCAGCCCCTGCCCGCGGCGCTGTCCGTATTTGCGCGCCAGACCGGCTTGCAACTGGCCTTTCCGCCCGAGCTGGTGCAGGGCAAGCAGGGCCACGCCGTGGCAGGCGCGCGCGATGTGCGCAGCGCGCTCAATGAATTGCTTTCGGGCACCGGCCTGCAGGGGGATATACAGGGCAAGACGCTGGTGATCCAGCCGGTGCCGGCGTCGTCCGCCACCACGCTGGCGACCGTCACCGTGGCCGCCAGGGCAGATGGCCGCGCCATCAGCGAAGGCAGCCAGTCGTACGCGGCGCGGGGCGCCACCATAGGCAAGATGGAGCTGGCGCTCAAGGAGATTCCCCAGTCGGTCAGCGTGGTGACGCGCCAGCGCATGGATGACCAGAACCTGACCACCCTCGGCGAACTGCTGGACCACACCACGGGCATCACCACGCTGCAGACCCCCGCCGGCGGCAAATCGTTTGCCGCGCGCGGCTTCAACCTCAACACCGTGCAGTACGACGGCGTGCCCTTGTCGCGCCAGCGCTATTCCTCGGCCAGCCACCTGGCGGTCGGCACCGCATTTCTCGACCGCGTCGAAGTGCTGCGCGGAGCGCAGGGCCTGCTTGAAGGCGCGGGCAGCCCCGGCGGTGCGGTCAATCTGGTGCGCAAGCGCGGCACCGACGAAAAGCAGGTCCTGTTCACCGGCCGCGCCGGTTCCTGGGACCACTACGGCGGGCAGCTCGATGTAGCCGGTCCGCTGAACGAAGAGCGCACATTGCGCGGCCGCGCAGTCGTTGATTACGACGACCAGCATTCGTACGTGGACATCAAGAAGGAACGCAATCTGGGCCTCTATGCGGCGCTCGACTATGACCTCTCGCGTGACACCACCATCGGTGTCGGCTTCTCCGCGACGCAGGTGCGGGCGACGCCCTTCTTCTGGGGAGTGCCGCGCTACAGCAACCGGGCCGACCTGGGCCTGGACCGCTCGACCTTCCTGGGCGCGCGCTGGAACCGCTGGAGCCAGGACGAGAAAACCGTCTTCTTCGACCTGGAACACCGCTTCAACGACGACTGGCGCCTGAAAGTTGCGGCGATCCATATTGAAGAGGAGAACTACCAGAAGTACATGGTGGGCTTTGGCGCAGTGAACCCGACGACGCGGCTGGGCACGCGCGGCATGACCTACGAGATGGACAATACCAACCGGCACAGCGGCATCGATGCCAACCTGCAGGGCCGTTTCGAAGCCTGGGGCCTGCGCCACAGCCTGACCGTGGGCGCCAACGCCTCGCGCCTGACGTCGCGCACCGCGCAGAGCGTCTTGAGCAATGTCAGCGCCATCGATGTATTTGCGCCCAATCCCGACGTCGCAGAGCCCAGCGCCGCCGCCATGGCCGCAGCCGGTGTCGCGCTGACGGGCTATGACCCGATCACGCAGCGCGGCGCCTATGGCGTGCTGCGCTCCCGGCTCAATGAGCAGCTGACCCTGGTGCTGGGCGCGCGTGCCAGCTGGTATGACTATGAATACCGGTCCGGCGCCAACCTGGCCAATGTATCGGCCAGCAAGGAGAGCGGCAAGATCACGCCCTATGGGGGACTGATTTATGCGCTCGGCCCGCAGTGGTCGGTGTATGCGAGCTACGCCGATATCTTCAATCCGCAGACGGCGCGCACCGTCGAAGGCGCTGCGCTCAAGCCCGAAGTCGGCGCGAACTACGAAGCCGGCGTCAAGGGTGAGCTGCTTGATGGCGCGCTCAACGCGTCGCTGGCCGTGTTCCGCCTGGACCAGAGCCATCGCGCGGTCACCGACTACGACGCCGGCGAAACCGCCTGCGGCGGCGACTACTGCTACCGCGCGGCGGGCAAGGTCCGCAGCCAGGGTCTGGAAGCCGAGGTGAATGGCAGCCTCACCCCCAACTGGAAGCTCTACGCCGGCTACACCTACCAGGACTTGAAGTACCGTACCGACGCCGTCAACGCCGGCAAGCGCTTCAACCCCGAAATCCCTCAGCACATCCTGCGGCTGTGGTCCGACTACCGACTGCCGGGCGACTGGAAGAATCTGAGCCTGGGCGGCGGCGTCAACCTGCAGACGGGGACCTACTCTTCCAACTACAACCAGCGCCAGGGCGGATATGCGTTGTGGAATGCCCGCCTGGCCTACCGCATCAACCCTACCTGGACGGCAGCCGTCAACGTGACCAACCTGTTCGACAAGACCTACTACTCACGCTTCCTGGACGGCAATACCTACGGCAATTACTACGGCACGCCACGCAGCGTGCTGGTGACGGCGCAGGCGCGGTTCTGAGCGCTGGCGGCGGGCGATTCACGGGAGGGGCACTGCCCCTCCATTCACATCCAGGCCGTCACCCAGGTCATCAGCATGCCCGTGCCCACCAGGCTCGCCTGCCAGCGCAGCGCGTCCTGCCAGCTGGGCATGTGGCGCTCGACGCGCAGGTACAGCACACGGCCCGTGGCCAGCGACAGCGCGAACGCGGCCCACAGTCCCACGAGATTGATGACCAGCGAATCGGGCCAGAACCAGGTCACCACCGCATTGACCAGCAGGCACACGGGGAAGTGCACCAGGAACACCGAATACGACATCTGGCCCAGCTGCTGCAGCCGCGCGGGTCCCGACATGCTGTAGAGCCTGGGGCTGCGCATCACCGCCACCAGGGCCAGCGCCGTGGCGCCGGCCAGCGCAATGCGCGTGCGCCATTCGAGCCACAGCGCAATGCCCAGCAGCAGCGCCATCAGCGCGCTCCAGGCCCAGGGCCGCGCCGCGCGCACTGCCCAGAAAGCCATCATGCCCAGGCCATAGGCGCCAAAGAAGTAGACCGCCCAGTTGTCGAAATCGGCGTCGCGGTTGAAGCCCCACAGCGAGGCCGCGGCCAGCAGCACCACCACGGCCTGGCCGACCGTAGGCCGGGCCGGCGTTGCGGCATCCGGCACGCTGCTGAACCAGCGGCTCATGGCAAACAGCAGCGCCGTCAGCGCAAACAGCTGGAAATCGATGGACACATACCAGACGCCGGCCGACAGCGACTCCTCGCCGACGATGCCCTGCAGCAGCAGCGCATGCGCGAGCAGCTGGAACAGGCCGGGCGCGGCCGACATCGAGGCATGGTCGAACCATGGCCTTATCAAGGTGGAGATCAGCACCGCCAGCACCAGGGCCACGGCCAGCGGCACGACCAGGCGCACGAAGCGCCGCGCGATCTGCGGCAGCACCTGGCTGTGGCGTGCCAGTCCCGTGGGCGCGAGGCTGGCCGCGGCCAGGTAGCCGGCGAGCACCAGAAACAGCTGCACGGCCATGCGCGCGTCCTGATCGAGCCATTCGATCAACGCGGGCAGCAGGGGCTCCACCACATCGGCCATGGGGCCGTAGAACGCCAGGTGGTGCCAGACAATGGCGGCGCAGGCCAGGCCCTTGGTGCAGTCGATGACTGCATTGCGCGAGGCAGGTGACGAGGAAGACATAGACAAAAAATGGAGCGCGAGACGGTGCCAACCTACAACTGTGACAGCGGCTGCGTGGCTGAATGGGCGAAGGCCCAAAACATGCAGGCGGTATTCTGCGCTTTTCCGGCATTTGCTGCTGGCACCGCTGCAGGACGCGCGCTCAATGACCCTACTCAGTTATTTCGAAGTTCCAGTAGGTACTGAAAAGCCAGTCAACAAAGGGACAATGCCTTCATGACGCAAAGCACTCCTCTTCCTGAACTCAACCGCCAATTCATTTCTCACTTTGGCGAGATGGGCAGTCGCTGGGGCATCAACCGCACGGTGGGCCAGATCTACGCGCTGCTGTTTCTTTCGCCCGTGGCGCTCAATGCCGACCAGATCGCCGAAGCCCTGGCCTTCTCGCGCTCGAACGTGAGCATGGGCCTCAAGGAACTGCAGTCCTGGCGGCTGGTGCACCTGCGTCACCACCCGGGCGACAGGCGCGAATACTTCGATGCGCCGCAGGATGTCTGGGAAATCTTCCGCCTGCTGGCCGAAGAGCGCCGCCGCCGCGAGATCGAACCCACGCAGTCGATGCTGCGCGCCGCGCTGCTCGAAGAGCCGGCCAGCGACGACGAGCGCTATGCGCAGGAACGCATGCGCGACATGCACGAACTCATAGACCGGCTGATGACCTGGTTCGATGAAATCCAGCGCCTGTCACCCGACACCGCCAAGCAGCTGATGGGCATGGGCGCGGCCGTGACAAGGGTGCTTGAATTCAAGGACCGTTTGACCGGCAAGGGCAGCGCCCAGCGCGCTGCCCAGGACCGTCTGCCCCCCGGCGCGCCCTGAGCCGCGCCTAGCCCAGGGCCAGGCGCGCGCGCGCCGCCTGGTATTCGCTGCGCAGCTGCGCCACGCGTTCGGCCACGCTGGTCACGGCGTTGATCGTGCCAATGCCCTGGCCGCAGCCCCAGATGTCCTTCCAGGCCTTGGTCGATGCGCCGCCGAAGTTCATCTTGCTTGGGTCCGACTCGGGCAGGTTGTCAGGATCCAGCCCGGCCGCACGGATCGACGGCGCGAGGTAGTTGCCGTGCACGCCCGTGAACAGGTTGCTGTAGACGATGTCATCCGAGTTGCCCTCGACAATCGCCTGCTTGTAGGCGTCGCTGGCACGCGCTTCATGGGTGGCGATGAACGCCGAGCCGATATAGCCGAAGTCCGCGCCCATGGCCTGGGCCGCAAGCACCGCGCCGCCCGAGGCAATCGCGCCCGAGAGCGCCAGCGGGCCGTCGAACCACTGGCGGATTTCCTGCACCAGCGCAAACGGGCTCTTGCCGCCCGCATGGCCGCCCGCACCCGCGGCCACGGCCACCAGGCCGTCTGCGCCCTTTTCAATCGCCTTGTGCGCGAACTTGTTGTTGATGATGTCGTGCAGCACCACGCCGCCCCAGCCGTGCACCGCCTGGTTCACATCCTCGCGCGCGCCCAGCGAGGTGATCACGATGGGCACCTTGAAACGCGCGCAGACTTCCATGTCGTGCTCGAGCCGGTCGTTGCTCTTGTGCACGATCTGGTTGATGGCAAAGGGCGCGGCCGGACGGTCGGGGTGGGCACGGTTGTACGCATCGAGCGTTTCGGTGATTTCGGCCAGCCAGTCCTCGAGCTGGGCCGCGGGCCTGGCATTGAGCGCGGGCATGGAGCCGACGACGCCGGCCTTGCACTGCTCGATCACCATCTGCGGATTGCTGATGATGAACAGCGGCGAGGCAATCACCGGCAGGGACAGGCCCTGCAGTGCCTTGGGAAGTTGCGACATGTTTGTCTCCTGTGTTTCTTCTTAGAAGTCGTCGATGGCCAGCGCCATCACGCTGTCGGCGCCCTGCACCACGCTGTCGCGCAGCGCCGTGACCTTGACCAGCACATGCTCGGCATAGAACTGGGCAGTAGCGATCTTCGCGCGCAGGAAGCGGTTGTCCTGTCCCGTCGGCAACAGTTGCTCGGCGACCCACAGCGCGCGGCCCAGCTGCCAGCCGGCCATCAGATTGCCGGCCAGCATCAGATAAGGCACGCTGCCCGCATAGGCGGCGTTGGGCTGCTGCTTGGCGTTGGCCAGCATGAAGTCGACGACTTCGAGAAACGCCTGGCGCGCGAGCTTCAATTGGCGCGCGACCGACAGTGCGGCGGGCGTGCCGCAGGACTGCAGCTGCTGCTCGGTTTCCTCGATCTGCGCGGCGAATGTGCGCGCCACCTGGCCGCCGTCGCGCAGCGTCTTGCGGCCCACGAAATCGTTGGCCTGGATCG
This sequence comes from Comamonas sp., assembly GCF_036666375.1. GTDB lineage: Bacteria > Pseudomonadota > Gammaproteobacteria > Burkholderiales > Burkholderiaceae_C > Comamonas. Next base: position 23,437 of record NZ_JAVWWA010000075.1, read on the forward strand.
CGGTCGTGCCTTCGTAGATGGTCAGGATCTTGGCGTCGCGGTAATGCTGGGCGGCGCCGGTTTCCTCGATGAAGCCCATGCCGCCATGCACCTGCACGCCCAGGCCCGTGACTTCCTGGGCCATCTCGGTGCTGTAACCCTTGACCAGCGGCACCATGAATTCATAGAGCGCCGCGTGGTGGGCGCGCTGGGCGGCGTCGGGATGGTGATGCGCCAGATCGTAGGAAGCCGCGGCCGTGCTGGCCATCGCGCGACAGCCTTCGGTCGTGGCGCGCATCACCATCAGCATGCGGCGCACGTCGGGGTGGTGGATGATGGTCGCGCTGGCCTTGACGCTGCCGTCGACGGGACGGCTTTGCACCCGCTCCTTGGCGAACGCCGCGGCCTGCTGGTAGGCGCGGTCGGCAATCGCTATGCCCTGCACGCCCACGGCGTAGCGCGCGGCATTCATCATGATGAACATGTACTCGAGGCCGCGGTTCTCCTCGCCCACGAGGTAGCCGATGGCGCCCGCGCCCGCGCTGTCGGCAACGCTGCCCTGGATGCCGTCGCCGAACTGCAGCACGGCCGTGGGCGAGGCCTTGATGCCCAGCTTGTGCTCGATGGACACGCATTGCACATCGTTGCGCGCGCCCAGGCTGCCGTCCGGCTGCACCAGGAATTTCGGCACGACAAACAGGCTGATGCCCTTGACGCCTTCGGGCGCGCCCTGCACGCGCGCCAGCACCAGATGGACGATGTTCTCGGCCATGTCGTGCTCACCGTAGGTGATGAAGATCTTGGTGCCGAAGACCTTGTAGCTGCCGCCTTCCTGCGGCTCGGCGCGGGTGCGCACCAGCGCCAGGTCGGAGCCCGCCTGGGGTTCGGTCAGGTTCATGGTGCCGGTCCACTCACCGGTCACGAGCTTCTCGAGATAGCTGGCCTTGAGTTCGTCGCTGCCGGCCGTGAGCAGCGCTTCGATCGCGCCATCGGTCAGCAGCGGGCACAGCGCAAAGCTCAGGTTGGCGGCGTTGAGCATTTCGACACAGGCCGCGCCAATGGTCTTGGGCAGGCCCTGGCCGCCGAAATCCTGCGGGTGCTGCAGCCCTTGCCAGCCGCCTTCGGCGTATTGGCGAAACGCCTCCTTGAAGCCTTCGCTGGTCGTGACCACACCGTCTTTCCAGCTCGAAGGCGCGATGTCGGCCGGGCGGTTCAGCGGCGCGACCACGCCTTGCGCGAACTTCGCGCATTCCTCGAGCACCGCCTGCGCAGTGTCGAGACCGGCTTCCTCGAATCCCGGCAATTGAGCGACCTGGTCGATTCCGGCCAGGTGCTCCATGTTGAACAACATGTCTTGAAGAGGTGCTACGTAGCTCATGGAATTTCCTTTCGATGCCCGGACTTGCTTACTGGCTGATGCGTCCCGAGGCGCTGACAATGGACAGATCGACAAAGCGCGAACCGAACTGCGACTCGGGCTTGAACGTCACCCAGTAACCGCCAAGGTCATGGGCACTGAAATTGCGCAGGGTGGCAGTGACTTTTTCGCGGCTGACGGACTGGGCGCGGCGCAAGGCTTCGGCGACCACCTTGGCATTGACATAGCCTTCCATCATCGCGTAGCTCACGGGGATGTCCGCGGCCTTGGGTGCGGCAGCCACCGCGTCGCGAAATTCCTTGTTCAGGCGCATGGAAACGCGGTAGGGGCTGGGCACCACCTGAGCGATCGACAGACCGCTCATGAACTCGGGCGGCAGGCGCGTCGTGAGCTGCTCGATATCGGAGTCGGAATTCGCGTAGATCTGCGCCGTTCCCGAATCCATGCGGTAGGCCTCGACAAAGGCCGCGGTCGCCGGGCTGGATGCAACCAGCAGGATTGCCTGCGGGCCGGGCTTGGTCTTTTGCAGCTGTTCGACCGCCTGGGTCGCGGTGCTGCGTCCGCTCTTGAGCGTCACCTGGGCCACAAGCTTGGCGTTGGCCGGCGTCACGGCCTGCTGCACCAGTTGGGTCACGGCTTCGAGGTCGTCACGCTCTTCGACCACCAGCGCCAGACGCGTGATGCCGACAATCGCCAGATGGCTCGCGATCTTCGCCATCTCATCCTGCAGGCCGGCACGGGTGCTGAATATCGATGCCGCGCGCGCCACCTGGGCGTTGTTGCCCTGATAACCGACAAGACTGATGCGCTCCTTGTCGAGCAGACCGCTGCTGAGCACGCCGGCGAGATTGCCGTTGCCCATGAAACCGGCAAGCACGACGGGGTTGGACTTGGCGAGCAGCTCGCGCGTGCGCAGCACGGTGTCCTCGGCATGTCCGCCATCGTCCATGACGACCAGCTGCACCGGCTGGCCCTGGATGCCGCCGGCCTTGTTGACCTGGTCGAAATGCAGTCGCATGCCTTGCGCATAAGCCCTGCCCTGCGGGCCGCCCTTGCCCGACAACGGTGCCACCTGCCCCACCACCCACTGGGCATGCACGCCCACACAGCCCAGCGCGCAGGCCAGCGCAACTGCAGCCCGGGACCAGGGTGCCATGATCGATTTCATGCGGTCGTCTCCCTCTCAAGCGCGCCGGGCGCGCCGCCGTATTTTTATAGGACGGGGGCCTGTGCGCCAGGCGACAGGCCCCAAGAGACAGGCCCAGAGGGCCAGGTCCCTCTTCTAGAAGCGATGCTTACAGCGCCTTGAGCAGCTCGGGCACGGCCGTGAACAGGTCGGCTTCGAGGCCGTAGTCGGCCACGCTGAAGATCGGTGCTTCGGGGTCCTTGTTGATCGCCACGATCACCTTGGAGTCCTTCATGCCGGCCA
>NZ_JAVWWA010000076.1:0-9879 GCF_036666375.1 Comamonas sp.
TCGCAGCGCAGCCTGCAGGCGCGGCGCGCCGAACTCAGCCGCAGCATAGACACGGCGGCGCAGCAGGTGCGCTCGCTGGGCGACGAACAGCAGCGTGCCCAGGAAGAGCAGACGCGGCTGAACGACGCCGCGGCCCAGGGCGGGCTGCAGGACGCGCTGGCGCTGAAGATGGAGCGCGAGAAAGCCGTGGGCGAGCGCCGCAGCGAGTACGACGAGCTCACCAACCGCCTGCGCGGCAGCGACGAACGCCGCCAGCAGCTCGAGAAGGCGATGGAGCCGCTGCGCCAGCGCATCACCGAATTCCAGCTCAAGGAACAGGCCGCGCGCCTGGGCCTGGAGCAATACAACAGCCTGCTGACCGATGCCCAGGCCGATCTGGCGGCGATCGCGCAGTCGATCGCCGAAGGCAATGTGCGCATTCCCGGCATGCAGGGCGAGATCGACCGGCTGCACCGCGACATCGCGGCGCTGGGCGCGGTCAACCTGGCGGCGCTCGACGAACTCAATGCGGCCAGCGAGCGCAAGCTGTTCCTCGACGCGCAGATGGAAGACCTGACCTCGGCGATGAACACGCTCGAAGATGCGATCCGCAAGATCGACGCCGAGACGCGCGACCTGCTGTCGGGCACGTTCGACACCGTCAACCGGCATTTCGGCACCATGTTCCCCGAGCTGTTCGGCGGCGGCCAGGCCAAGCTGGTGATCACGGGCGACGAAATTCTCGACTCCGGCGTGCAGGTCATCGCGCAGCCCCCGGGCAAGAAGAACCAGACCATTCACCTGCTGTCGGGCGGAGAGAAGGCGCTCACAGCCATTGCGCTGGTGTTTGCGATCTTCCAGCTCAATCCCGCGCCGTTCTGTCTGCTCGACGAAGTGGACGCGCCGCTGGACGACGCCAACACCGAGCGCTACGCCAAGCTGGTGTCGAGCATGAGCCGCGGAACCCAGTTCCTGTTCATCAGTCACAACAAGATCGCCATGGAGATGGCCCAGCAGCTGATTGGCGTGACAATGCAGGAGCAGGGCGTTTCGCGCATCGTTGCGGTCGACATGCAGTCGGCGCTGCACATGGCCGAGGCAGTTTAGATTTTTTCCTGACGGATACACATGAGTACCTTGCAAATCAGTTTGGCCATTCTGGGTGTCGTGGTGTTGGCACTGATCGTCGCGTACAACACCTGGGCGGCGCGGCGCAATGCGCCCAAGCGCGCCCAGCCCGAAGAGGACGAGACCGGCCTGCCGGGCCACCACCAGCCCTACAACCTGACCGAGCGCCAAGAACCCGCGCTCGATCTGTCGCATGGCGGCCATCAGCCCGAGCCCGTGGGTCCGCAGGTCGTGCCCATGGCCCAGGCCCAGGACCATGTCCACACCGCGCCGCCGCCGCCCGATACCCAGCGGCGCGAGCCTGGCATGGACGAAGCGCAGCCCGCAGGCGCGCCCGCGGCGTTCACCGAGCCCGCGTTTGCCGCGCCCGAGCCCAGCGCGATTCCCGTGGAGCGCCGCCCCAACCTCGACTCGCTGATCGATGCCATCGCGCCGATACAACCCGAACATGTGATTCCCGGCGAAGGCGCGCTGCAGGTGCAGCCGACGACGCGGCGCGCGGGCAGCAAGCCGTTTCGCATCGAAGGCCTGAACCAGAAGACGCGCCAATGGGAGCCGCTGCAGGCCGGTTCGCGCTACACCGCCTTCCAGGCTGGCGTGCAGCTGGCCAACCGCATGGGCGCGCTCAATGAAATCGAGTTCTCCGAATTCGTCTCCAAGGTGCAGGCATTTGCCGACGCCGTCAGCGCCTCGGTCGACCTGCCCGACATGCTGCAGGAAGTGGCGCGGGCGCGCGAGCTCGACCAGTTCGCGAGCGAACACGATGCCCAGCTGACCTTCATGCTGCGCGCGCGCCAGGCTGCCTGGAGTTCGGGCTACGTGATGCAGAATGCCGCGCGCCTGGGCTTCGTGCCGCTGTCCATGCCGGGCCGCATGGCCTTGCCATCGGCCGCGGGCGGCCAGCCGCTGCTGGTGCTGACCTATGACGCCCAGGCCGCGATGGCCGAAGACCTCGACCAGTCCGCCATCCTCGAACTGCTGCTGAGCCTCGACGTGCCCCAGGTGCACCGCAGCGAGCAGCCGTTCGCGCGCCTGCGCGAAGTCGCCGACGGCCTGTGCCAGGCCATGGAAGGCGTGCTGTGCGACCAGAACGGCCACCCGCTGCCCGTGTCCGTGGTCGAGCCGATTGCCGCCGACCTCGAGCATCTGTACGACCAGCTCGACAGCCGCGAGCTGTCGGCCGGCTCCATGCTTGCCCGCCGGCTTTTCAGTTAGTAGTTAGAGAGTGCATGCAACATCTGCAGGATGATATGTTCGGGCAGCCCGAGGGCGCGCCTGAACCCAAGCCCGCGGCCAGTCCGGCCGCCGAAATCGAAGCCCTGCGCGCGCAGCTGCGCGTCTGGGCACACCAGTACTATGTGCTCGACGAGCCCAGCGTTCCCGACGCCGAGTACGACAAGGTCTATCAGCAACTGGAGGCGCTAGAAGCTTCCCACCCCGAGCTGGTCACGCCCGATTCGCCCACGCAGCGCGTGATCGGTGCCGTGATGGCCGGGCTGGCGCCCGTGCAGCATGTGGTGCCCATGCTCAGCATACGCACCGAAACCGATACCGAAGCCACGGGCGCGCAGGCGTTTGACGCGCGCATTCGCCGTGAACTGGGCCTGGAGCCCGGCGATCCGCCGGTCGAGTATGTGGTCGAGCCCAAGTTCGACGGCCTGGCGATGAGCCTGCGCTACGAAGCCGGCAAGCTGGTCCAGGCCGCGACGCGCGGCGACGGCAGCGTGGGCGAGGAGGTGACGCACAACATCCGCACCATACGCAGGATTCCGCAGGTGCTGCCCGCGGGCGTGCCGCCGGTGCTCGAAGTGCGCGGCGAGGTCTACATGGGCCGCGCCGATTTCGAAGCCCTCAACGAGCGCCAGCGCGCAGAAGGCGGCAAGACCTTCGTCAATCCGCGCAATGCCGCGGCCGGCGCGGTGCGCCAGCTTGACTCCTCGATCACCGCCCAGCGCCCGCTGTCGTTCTTCGCCTATGGCCTGGGCGACATCACGCCGCAGGAGCAGGGCGGGCCGGCGTTCGGCACGCATTACGCCATGTTGCAGCAGCTCAAGGCCTGGGGTTTTCCGGTCGCCGAGCAGGTGAGCCTGGCAAAGGGTGCCGAAGAACTCGTGGCCTTCCATGCGCGCATAGGCGCGGCGCGCGACAGCCTGCCCTATGACATCGACGGCGTGGTCTACAAGGTCAACGCGCTGGCATTGCAGCGCGAACTCGGCTTCGTCACGCGCGAGCCGCGCTGGGCCGTGGCGCACAAGTACCCGGCGCAGGAGATGGTCACGCGCGTCGAGGCCATCGACGTACAGGTGGGGCGCACGGGCAAGATCACGCCCGTGGCGCGTTTGGCGCCGGTCTTTGTCGGCGGCGTGACCGTGACCAATGCCACGCTGCACAATCTGTTCGAGCTGCGCCGCAAGCGCGTGCGCGTGGGCGATGAAGTCATCGTGCGGCGCGCCGGCGACGTGATCCCCGAAGTGGTGGGCGTGGTGCCCCAGCGCGTGGTGTCCGCCGCGGGTGCCGAGGTCGGCGCCGCGGCCAGCGACGCGCTGCTCGACGCCGCGGCCCAGCTGGCCACCGTGCAGCCGCGCTCGCCCTACGTGCCCAACTTCCAGATGCCGCGCCAATGCCCGGTCTGCGGCAGCGATGTGCTGCGCGAAAAAGGCCAGGTCAACCACCGCTGCAGCGGCGGCCTGTTCTGCGCCGCCCAGCGCAAGGAGGCGCTGCTGCATTTCGCCCACCGCCGCGCGATGGACATCGAAGGCCTGGGCGACAAGCTGGTCGACCAGCTGGTGGAAGCGCAACTGGTGCGCACGCTGCCCGACCTGTACCGGCTCACGCTGGAGCAGCTCGCGGGCCTGGAGCGCATGGCCGAGAAGTCGGCGCTCAACCTGCTCGCGGCGCTGGAAAAATCCAAGTCCACAACGCTCGCGCGCTTCCTGTTCGCGCTGGGCATTCGCCAGATCGGCGAAGCCACGGCCAAGGACCTGGCCAAGCATTTCGGCACGCTGGACGCCATCATTGCCGCGACCGAAGAGCAGCTGCTTGAAGTCAACGACGTGGGCCCCATCGTCGCGCACAGCATCCGCACGTTTCTCGACCAGCCGCACAACCTCGAAGTGCTGGCCCAGCTGCGCGGCGAGTGCGGCATCCACTGGCCCGAGGGCCCGCCGGCCGAAAAGCCGCCGCAGCTGCTCGCGGGCAAGACCGTGGTGTTGACCGGAACGCTGCCCACCATGGGACGCGACCAGGCCAAGGACCTGCTCGAAGCCGCGGGCGCCAAGGTCGCGGGTTCGGTCAGCAAGAAGACCAGCTATGTGGTCGCGGGCGCGGATGCGGGCAGCAAGCTCGCCAAGGCCGAGGAGCTGGGCGTTCCGGTGCTCGACGAAGCCGGCCTGCTGGCGCTGCTCGCAGGCGGATAGCCGACGCGGGCCGGATGGAACTAATCCGCGGCAACTGTTGCGAACAGGCGGGGGTGAAAGTCACCTCGCAGGTGCGGGCCGCGGGCCCGCCTACGTTCCTCGAAGGAAATTCGCATGTCGGAAGTACGCATCAACAATGTGGCACTGAGCCAGAATCGCCTGGAGCAGATCGAGGGCGCGCAGACCCTCAACGAAGCCCAGCGCATGGGCCTGTTCGATCGGGTCGTCGACTGGTTTCGCGGTGGCGTGAAGAGCGAGGCCATCAGGCAGGCGTTCGATCTGCTGCGTGCGCCCGCCTGCGGCAGTGCGCCGGCGTCGCAGCATCAAGGCCTGCTGCAGCACTTCAATGTGCTGCACAACGCCTTGCGCGCCGAGCACGCTGACAAGTGCCAACTGACCGTGCAAAGGGACGAGGACACGCAGACCTGGTCCTATCGCATGGAACTCGACGGCAAGTCTCTGGTGAGTGCGACCGGCTTGCCCATGCAGTCGGGCCATACGCTGGCGGCATTCGAGGACCAGGCCCTGCTGGCGAATCTGGGCAATTACCTGCAGGACAAATTTGGCGCGGATTCGCCGGACCAGCGCCAGGTGCTGCAGGAAAAATTCGCCGCCATCAACGCCGGGCATGCGGACCTTGCAGGCGATTGTGCCACCCATGCGACACTGGAAAAATTCCGCCTCGTGTGCGCCAATCTGCAGCCCTTGGGCGCGCCCGCCAAGGGCTGTTTCCCCGCAGTCCAGCTGTCGCACGACCTGGGCACGGCGGAGCTGTCGATAGGCAATCATGTGCTGGGCGAATACATGATTTCCAGCCAGTCCGTCCTGACCGACACCCTGACCACCATGGCCCAGGTCTGCGCCGGCGCCGTCGACTACATGCTGCAGGCGCGCGACATCGATCAAGCCGTGCTGGCCACGGTGCAGGACATGGTCGATGACAGGGACGAACGCAGCGTGATGGAAGGGCGCATCCACGACCCCTTCTTTTGCCGCGCGAACTTCGTCGGTGCCCGTGTGCTGGAGGGGGACGAATCGAAGTTCGTGGCGACGTTCCGTGACGCTTCGGCGGGCGGCCAGGAGCAGACACTGGTCTTTTCCAATCGCCTGGTCACGAATGCCGAGTTGCGTGGAGCCAATCTGCAGGAAAAGCTTGCAACCGGCGCCTACGCCACGCTGGCGGAGCTGATTTCCCAGCGGTTTGGCACGGCCGAGGATTCCGAGCTTCCCTATCTGACCACCACCGCGCGCTTTGGACTGGCGGGCGCCTTGTCCTGTCTGGAAGATGACGCGGATGCGGGCGAGCGACTTGGGTTTCCCGATGCGGCGTGCGTACACCGGTATTTCCAGGGGCTGAAGGACAATGTGCTCGGTCCCATGACGCTGGGCCGTACGGATCTGGCCCAGGTCTGGCGCCTGGAGTCCACCGCCTACGGCAGCATGAGCCAGCAGCAGCCGGCAGCCGACGACGGTGACCTCAGGCCAGAGGAGGTGGGCCCGCCTGCCGCCCCACCGTCGCAGCCGCATGAAATGACCATGCTGGCCACCTTCAAGGCCTGATCCGGGCATAGGCCGCCGCCGCCATGCCCGTTTCGGCGCGCGGGCGCCTGCGCTGCTTTACCATTCGCGCATGAGTTCCCATTACGAAACGCTGCAAAAGGCAGACGCCTACCGCGAATTTTTCAAAGTAGCCCCTCCCGAGGACCTGGGCGAGCGCATGCTGCGCGCCCGCCGTCCGGGCTTCATGATCCGCGCCGTACCCCAGGCCGAGGCCCCGAGCGAAGCGGCGGCCGCCGCCGCGCCGGCTGCCGCTGCGCCGGCCCCCGATGCCACGCCCGAGGCCGAGACCGCGGTCGCGGCGCCGCCGGCGCGCAAGCAGGCCGTGCCGGTCGTGCGCGAGCTGGTCGCGGCGCAGTGGGGCCTGGTGCCGCACTGGGTCAAGACCGCGTCGGACGCGCGCCTGCGCGCCATCAAGCTGCTGCACGCGCGCAACGAGACCGCATCCACGGCCCAGGCGTTTCGCGACGCCTGGCTCAACAACCAGCGCTGCATCATTCCCATCATGGCGTTCTTCGAGGACGACCACCGCAGCGGCAAACCGGTGTCCACGCGCATCTCGCGCATCGACGGCCAGCCCATGGGTCTGGCGGGTCTGTGGGCGCATTGGAAAGGCCCCGAAGGCGAGGAGATCCTGAGCTTCGCGGCGCTCAACATCAACGCCAACACCCACGGCCTGCTGCACCGCTACCAGCCCCCAGGCAACGAGCGGCGCATGCCGGCCATCCTGAACGAAGGTGCCTACGACGCCTGGCTCAGCGTGCGCCAGGACAAGGCGCGCGAGTTCATGCGCCAGTACGCGGCCAACTGGCTCACGGCCAATCCCGTGGAAAACAAGAAGGACAAGATTCCCAAGGATTGGCGCGTCGCCCAGTAAGCGCGCGCCGCTTCAGGCGAACGTCTCCTCGTTCTCGGGCGTGCCGTATTGCTGCGACTGCAGCGCTTCGGCCGCCTGGCGCTGGTTCGCGGCACAGGTCTGCAGCAGCTGCATCAGTGCCGCGATGTCCAGGCATTGCACCAGCAGGCCCGTGCCGTCGGCCTGCTGCGCCTGGATGATCTCACCGACGATCGCGGGTGCGCCGCCATGCATGCGCGGCGCGGCCGCAAAGCGCCTGGCCGCGAAATGCTGCACGCCCAGCAGGTCGCTGACCAGCAGGCCTATGCGCCGCCCGCCTTGCTCGATCACGATCACCTGGCTTTGCGCGGTGATGGTCGAGGGCGTGCCGCGCAGCACATGGCCCAGATCGAACACCCAGGCATAGCCCGTGACCTGGCCTTGGGACCGGCGCGCCAGCGTTCCAAGGCAATAGGGCAGGCGTCCCGCGGAAACCGCAGTGATCGCACTGGCCGGCAGCGCTTCAAGCACGCAGGCTGCATGGACTGCGAAAGGCCTGGCATCGATGAAGAACGTTGCCATCTCGCGTCCCGCGCCCATTGCCGGCTCCTGGACATTGCCCACGCTGTCACCGAGCAGCTGGGTGGTGCGGCGCAGCACCGCGGCTTCGGCATCGGCAAGCACCGCGCCAAACGAGGTGAACGACAGCGCGAGCACGGCATCGGGCGCATCGTGGTTGGCGCGAAACTCGCGGTAACCCTGAGTGACCGAACAGCCGACGATGCAGTAGTGGCCCGCATGCACCATGGCGCGCGACTCGCTCTGGCCGGGAGCCAGCTGCAGCATGCGCGCCGGCAGCGCCAGGCGGCTGCCGGCTGCAATCTGCAGTCCGGCGCGCTCGGCCCGGGCGCTGCTGCTGGCCAGCACCAAACCGGTGCGATCGACAAACACCGTGCAGTTGCGCTCGGCGCCCGGCTGCGCTCCGGCGAGCATGGCCGTGAGCTCCTCGGCCGAGTTGAAGACAATGCCTATGCCGCCCACGGGTGCCGCGTTGGCGCTTTGCGCTCCTTCGGGCGCGCGTATCGCGGCATGGAACACATAGGTCGGCGCATCGTCGCTGAGCGCGCTCGCCTGCCAGGGGCTCACGTGGTAGGCCTGGGGGCCGCGCAGCGCGAGCACCGCGGCCAGCGCCTGCGCGTCTATGCTCTGGCCTATGGCGCTCGTGCCATTGGCCAGCCGTTCGTGGCTGGCGGCGACGATGCGCCCGCTGGTGTCGTAGACCACCAGACGGGAATAGACGGTATACAGCCCGTTGATCTGCGCCAGGATGGCGTTGGCGCGCAGCACGTCGGCATCGCCGGCGATGCCCAGCTTCACATCGGCCAGCAGGTTGCGCAGCTCGGGCGTCAGCGCCCACCAGCGGCAGTCGTTGGCACGCTCATAAAGGTTGCGGTCCAGCAGATCGACCAGCAGCTGGCTCAGAAACTCGCTGTCGCGCAGTGCCGCGCTGAGCACTGTGTGGTAGAGGTCGCGTATGGAGTGGCTGAACACTTCGTTGGTGCGCGCTCCGGTCTCGCCTATCTGCTCGAGCACGGCGGCCAGGCGCTGCGCGTCCTCGCGCTGACCGCCCGTCATGACCTGGCCGTTCCAGACCACGCGGCGAATGGTGTCGGCGGCCGTGACGATGTCGTGCAGCGGCGGGCAGAACTGGCGCGCATGGCCCAGCAGGCCCTGGATGATCGCGGGCGGCAGGCTGTCGACGCTGCTGCGGGCGCGCGACTGGAAGGCGAGCTCGACGGGCACCATGACCTGGCCTTTCCAGCCCGGTGGGCCGGGATAGCCCTGGTAGCCTGCGGCGGCGATGGTCTGCACCAGATAGGTGCGTCCAGAGTGTGTCCACAGTTGCGCAGCACCAGAAAGGTTCCCTGGGACCTTGATTCCGACTCCGATCCACAGCGGGTCGCTGCTGGCCAGCACCTGCTGGCTCGCATCGACCAGCAGCGCGAGGCTGCGGCCTTGCTGCGCCCCGCGTGCCTGGAAAATGCCCTGGAGCTCGTCATCGAACGCAAAGCTCAGGCACAGCACGCCCACGGCTTCGCCGGTGACCGGGTGCAGCAGGCGCTGCGAATAGATCAGTGCATGGCGCTGGCCGGGGCGCAGGTCGCTGGCGCGAAAAGTCTCGACATGGCGCGGGCTGCGCAGCGTCTGCTCGATCAGCGCGTCCTGGCTCTCGACCAGCGGCATGGAATCGTCTATGCGCGCCAGCACGCGGCCTTGCGTGTCGAGAATCAGGATGTCGTCATAGACGGTGTATTTGCTGCGGTACTGGCGCAGGCGCGCACGCACCGTTTCGGCATCGTCGTCCAGACCCGCGGCCAGCCGGCACAGCACCGGGTCGGTGGCCAGGAAACCCACGTCGGCCGTGCGTTCGTACAGGTTGCGCACCAGTATGTCGATCACATGCCGCGCCTGCGTGCCGATTTCGCGCATCACTTCGCCCAGCGACTCGGCGACCAGCGACTGCACCAGATCGGCTTCGAGCCGCTGGAAGCCCTCGCGCGTCGCGGCCATCATCGGCAGGATGCTGTGCGCCTCCTCGGGGCAGTTCATCTTTGCCGATGATTCGATCAACCGCCACATCAGCCGCAGCTCACGCAGCGAGTCCTCGCAGCGCGATACCTTGCGCATGAAGGGAATGAAACTGTCCGTATCGATCTCGTGAACCACTTCGTCGGTGCTTGTCATGGCGCTCCCTGGTTGTCGTACTTCTGGTCCGCATGCGTCGTTGCATGGGCTATTTGTGACAAGATGCAAGCAAGAGATGGGCCAGTCTGGCGCCAGGAAGCTGCCGTCGACAGCCAGGTTCTCGATGGGTTGATAACGCTAACCACCAGCAGCGCGCGAATGGCGCTGGGTTGTTGAACAACAGGGCTTCGATCCTTCAACGGCTTGGGTGCTCGGCGC
>NZ_JAVWWA010000076.1:9979-13011 GCF_036666375.1 Comamonas sp.
TGTCGAACGGCAGACGAACAGCGGCTCTATTGCCGTCGCGAAACCTCAGTTCAGATCAATGCAGTGCATGCCGAAGCTGCCGCGCGCACGGTCGGCATAGTAGTGCTGCAGCGTTTCCTTGACGGTGCGAAACGCCAGGTCTTCCCAGGGGATGTCCTGCTCGGCGAACAGCTGCACTTCCATGGTCTCGGGCCCGGGATAGCATTGCTCGGCACGCAGGCGGGCGCGGTAGAACAGATGGACCTGGCCCACGCGCGGTACGCTGATCAGGCTGTAGAGCGGTCCCATTTCAATGTCGGCGCCGGCTTCCTCGTCGGTCTCGCGCTCGGCACCCTGGGCCGTGGTCTCGCCCAGCTCCATGAAACCCGCGGGCAGGGTCCACAGGCCGCGGCGCGGCTCGATGTTGCGCTTGCACAGCAGCACGCGGCCGTCGTCCATCACCGGAATGGTGCCCACGACATTGAGCGGGTTCTCGTAATGAATGGTGTGGCAGTGGGGGCAGACGGCTCGCTCCCGGGTGTCGCCGTCGTCGGGAATGCGGTAGACCACGGCGGTGCCACAGTTGCGGCAGAACTGGATGGGGCTGCGAAAAATCATTGGCTGAATATAAGCAATAAATCAGCCGGGCGCCGCGGTCCGCAGCGCGCAATGCGCAGGAAATGCGGCGCCGGCGAGCCCCGCGCGGGGCCCTGTGACATCAGACGATGCGCACCGACAGCGGTGTCAGGCCTTCGACCGTGCCTTCGAGCAGGTCGCCGCGCACCACGGCGCTCACGCCTTCGGGCGTGCCGGTCATGATCAGGTCGCCGGGCTGCAGTTCCCATGCGGCCGACAGATGCTCTATGGTCTCAGCGATGTTCCAGATCAGCTGGGCGACCGTGCTGCGCTGGCGGTCGACACCGTTGACCTGCAGTGCGATTGCAGCGTTCTCCACGTCGCCGGCCTGGGCCACGGGCGTGATCGGGCCTATGGGGGCCGAGTGCTCGAACGCCTTGCCTATGCACCAGGGGCGGCCCTGCTTCTTCATTTCGTTTTGCAGGTCGCGGCGCGTCATGTCCAGGCCCAGCGCGTAGCCGTAGATGTATTCGGCGGCGTCGGCGGCGCGGATGTTCTTGCCGGCCTTGCCTATGGCCACGACCAGCTCGATTTCATGGTGCAGATTGCTGGTCAGCGTGGGGTAGGGCATCTCGCCCGTGGTGCCGGCTTCTACCGGCAGCAGCGCGTCGGCGGGCTTGAGGAAGAAGAACGGCGGCTCGCGGCCGGTGAAGCCCATTTCCTTGGCGTGTTCTTCGTAGTTGCGGCCTACGCAATAGATGCGGTGCACGGGGAAACGTTCGGGGCTGCCCACCACGGGCAGGCTGGCGACGTCTGCGGGTGTGAATACATAGCGCATGGGAATCTTTCACGAAAGAAGGTAAATGCCAAGCCGCGCCCTGCGCAAGCCTGAGCTGCGCAGTGTGCCATGCGCAGCGCAGCAATCTTATATAAGAGTGGATTTTTCCGCACAGGATTCAGCGCTTGTGCCATGGGCAAGCCCCGCCGCTGGCGGTATGCTGGGCGGCATGAAGCTGCATTCCTATTTCCGCTCCTCTGCCGCCTACCGCGTGCGCATCGCGCTGCACCTCAAGGGCCTGTCGTTTGATTATGTGCCCGTGCACCTGCTGCGCGGCGACCACCGCGCCGCCGAGTACGCCGATCGCGTCGGCGATGCACTGGTGCCGGCGCTCGAACTCGACGCAGGTCCGTTGCTCACGCAGTCGATGGCCATCATCGAGTACCTCGACGAGACCCAGCCCGCCGTGCCTTTGCTGCCCGCCGATGCACTGGGCCGCGCCCATGTGCGCGCGCTGGCGCAGATGGTCGCCTGCGAGATCCACCCGCTCAACAATCTGCGCGTGCTCAAGTACCTGGTGCGCACGCTGGAAGTCTCGGAAGAACAAAAGACCACCTGGTACCAGCACTGGGCCGGCGCGGGCCTGGCCGCCATAGAGCGCCAGTTGGGCCTGCTGGCCGAGGAGCGCCGCGCCGCGGGTCTGGCCGAGTCCAGTTTCTGCTGGGGCGACACGCCCGGCCTGGCCGATTGCTGCCTCATTCCCCAGGTCTTCAACGCCCAGCGTTTCGGCCTGACGCTCGACGAACTGCCGCGCATCGCGGCGATTGTCCAACGCTGCAACGCCTTGCCCGCGTTCCAGCTGTCCCATCCTGACGCCTGCCCGGATCACCAATGAGCGCTGCCCCCGCATTCGATGACTGGCTGCGGCCCGACTGGCCCGCGCCACCGGGCGTGCATGCGCTGTGCACCACGCGCTCGGGCGGCGTCAGTGCCTCTCCCTGGGATTCGCTGAACCTGGGCGACCATGTGGGCGATTCGGCACATGCGGTCTACGAGAACCGCAACCGGCTGCAGAGCGCGCTGCGCACGCGCACGCCGGGCGCGCATGCGATGTTCCTGCGCCAGGTGCATGGCAGCGACGTGCTGGCGCTGGACGCCGCAACCGGCCAGGGACTGGCCGCCGATGCGAGCCTGACATCGACGCCGGGCGTGGCCTGCACCATCATGGTCGCCGACTGCCTGCCGGTACTGTTCACGACTACCCAGGGCAGCGTGGTCGCCGCGGCGCACGCGGGCTGGCGCAGTCTTGCGGGCAGCGCGCGCGCCGGCGCCCGCCCGCAAGGCGTGCTGGAAAACGTTTTTGCGCAATTTGCCCAGCAGGCGGGTGCCATCAGCGGTGTCGATGCCTCCCAGGTCGCGGGCCAGACGCTGGCCTGGCTGGGCCCCTGCATAGGCCCGGACGCATTCGAGGTCGGCGACGAAGTGCGCGCCGCGCTGTGCCAGGGCCGGCCCGAGGCCGCAGCGCATTTCCGCGCGGGCCAGGCGCCAGGCAAGTGGCTGGCCGATCTTGCGGGTCTGGCGCGCCAGCGCCTGCAATCGCTGGGCATCAGCGCGGTCTACGGCAACGACGCCAGCGCGCGCTGGTGCACCGTGGGCAACCCTTCAGCGTTCTTCTCGCACCGCCGCGACGCCGCCCGGC
>NZ_JAVWWA010000076.1:13111-26152 GCF_036666375.1 Comamonas sp.
GTGGCTTCGGCGACGGCCATCATCAAGGTGACATAGAGCCAGGCGATAACGACAAGGTACATGGAGGGCCATTCAGCAGGAAGTGGCCCTAAGGGGCCGGTGTCCGGAAAAGTGGGAAGCGCTCGCAAAGAGGGCCGAAGTGCATTGCCAGGGGGCGGATGCTGGTCAACAATGGTGACATCCGGTCGCATCGTTATCCCGCCTATCTTGGACGCAGCATGAATTCTGACCCACTCCGTGGCTTCGCCCCGCAAATCCCGCAGATTTTCAGTCAGCAATGGGGCCAGATACTGGCCATGCTGCAGCCCGCCGCTGCAGCGAGCCCGGCGGCTGCAACGGCGCCCGCGGCGCCGGCGCTGCAGTTCGATCCGCAAAAGCTCCAGCAGCTGCAGCAGCACTACCAGCGCGAGCTCACGCGCATCTGGAGCCATGTCAGCGAGCCACCGGCGGACGCGCTCAAGGACAAGCGCTTTGCCGCCGAAAGCTGGCGCAAGCAGCCCGGTGCGGCGCTGATGGCGCAGGTCTATCTGCTCAATTCACAGACTCTTCTGGGCCTGGCCGATGCCGTCAAGGCCGATGAGAAGACCACGCGCCGCATCCGTTTCGCGGTCGAACAATGGGCCGCGGCGCTGTCGCCCAGCAACTGCCTGGCCTTCAACCCCGAGGCGCAGCAAAAGCTCATCGCCTCGCAGGGCGCGAGCCTGGCCAAGGGCATCAGCAACCTGCTGCACGACATGCAGCAAGGCCATCTGTCGATGACCGACGAAAGCCGTTTCGAAGTCGGCAAGAACATGGCGACCACCGAAGGCGCGGTGGTGTTCGAGAACGAGCTTTTCCAGCTGATCGAGTACAAGCCGCTGACCGACAAGGTCAGCGAGCGCCCGCTGCTGATGGTGCCGCCGTGCATCAACAAGTACTACATTCTCGACCTGCAGCCCGAAAGCTCGCTGATCCGCTATGCGGTGGCCCAGGGCCAGCACACCTTTGTCGTCAGCTGGCGCAATCCCGACGCCTCGCTGGCCAAGGCCAGCTGGGACGATTACATAGAAGGCGCGGTGCTCACGGCCATAGAGCGCGTGCGCGAGATTTCGGGCGCCGAGCAGATCAACACGCTGGGATTTTGCGTTGGCGGCACCATGCTCACGGCGGCGCTGGGCGTGCTTGCTGCGCGCGGCGAGAAATCGGTGGCCAGCGCCACGCTGCTGACCACGCTGCTCGACTTCAGCGACACCGGCATTCTCGACATCTTCATCGACGAGCCCATGGTCCGCTATCGCGAGTGGCAGATGGGGCAGGGCGGCCTGCTCAAGGGCCAGGAGCTGGCCTCGACCTTCAGCTTCCTGCGACCCAACGACCTGGTCTGGAACTATGTGGTCGGCAACTATCTGCAGGGCGAAACGCCGCCGCCGTTCGATCTGCTCTACTGGAACAGCGACTCGACCAATCTGCCCGGACCCTACTACGCCTGGTATCTGCGCAACCTCTACCTCGAGAACAAGCTGGTGCAGCCGCGCGCGCTCACAGTGTGCGGCCAGCCGCTGGATCTGTCGCAGCTCGACATCCCGGTCTACATCTACGGCTCGCGTGAAGACCATATCGTGCCCATCAACGCCGCCTATGCCTCGACCCAGCATCTGCCGGGCAGCAAGCGCTTCGTGATGGGTGCCTCGGGCCATATCGCAGGCGTGATCAACCCGCCGGCAAAGAACAAGCGCAGCCACTGGATTCGCGACGACGATCAACTGCCCGCAAGCCACGCCGAATGGCTGGCCGGGGCGAGCGAGCGTCCCGGCAGCTGGTGGACCGACTGGTCGCAATGGCTCGCGCAGCAGGGCGGCAAGCAGGTCGCGGCGCCCAAGCGCTATGGCCGCGGCAAGAATTTTCAACCGATCGAACCCGCACCAGGTCGCTATGTACGGCAAAAAGCCGCTACAAATAGTTGACAATGTTGCGGTGCAATATCCGTAGCATGTGGCGATCACCGGCCCAGCGTTGACAGGGCCGACCGCCGAAACCAGAGTCATCAAAGGACCATCATGGAAGACATCGTCATCGTTTCTGCTGTTCGTACCCCCGTGGGCAAATTTGGCGGCACGCTCGCCAAGGTTCCCGCGACCGACCTCGGCGCCCTGGTCATCCGCGAGGCCCTGAGCCGCGCCCAGGTGCCGCTGGACCAGGTCGGTGAAGTCATCATGGGCCAGGTGCTCACCGCAGGTGTGGGCCAGAACCCCGCGCGCCAGGCGATGATGAAGGCCGGCGTGGCCAAGGAAACTCCCGCGCTGACCATCAATGCGGTCTGCGGCTCGGGCCTCAAGGCCGTGATGCTCGCGGCCCAGGCCGTGGCCACGGGCGACAGCGAGATCGTGGTCGCGGGCGGCCAGGAAAACATGAGCCTGTCGCCCCACGTGCTCAACGGTTCGCGCGACGGCCAGCGCATGGGCGACTGGAAGATGACCGACACCATGATCGTCGACGGCCTGTGGGACGTCTACAACCAGTACCACATGGGCATCACTGCCGAGAACGTCGCGCGTGAAAACGGCGTGACACGCGAAGCCCAGGATGCGCTGGCGCTGGCCAGCCAGCAGAAGGCCGCGGCGGCCCAGGACGCGGGCAAGTTCGTCGACGAGATCGTTCCCGTCGCGATTCCTCAGCGCAAGGGCGACCCCCTGCAGTTCGCGGCCGACGAGTACATCAACCGCAAGACGAATGCCGAAGCGCTGGGTGGCCTGCGCCCCGCGTTCGACAAGGCCGGTTCGGTCACTGCCGGCAATGCGTCCGGCCTCAACGATGGCGCGGCTGCGGTGGTGGTGATGTCGGCGACCAAGGCCAAGGCGCTGGGCCTCACGCCGCTGGCGCGCATCGTGTCCTATGCGACTTCCGGCCTGGACCCGGCCACCATGGGCATGGGCCCGGTTTTTGCTAGCCGTAAGGCATTGGAGCGCGCTGGCTGGAAGGCCGAAGACGTGGACTTGTTCGAGCTCAACGAGGCCTTTGCTGCCCAGGCCTGTGCGGTCAACCAGCAGCTGGGCATAGACCCGGCCAAGGTCAACGTCAATGGCGGCGCCATCGCGCTGGGCCACCCCATTGGTGCCTCGGGCTGCCGCGTGCTGGTCACGCTGCTGCACGAAATGCAGCGCAGCGGCGCGCGCCGCGGCCTTGCCGGTCTGTGCATCGGTGGCGGCATGGGCGTGGCCATGGCGCTGGAACGCGTCTGAGACCAATGACCGCGGCCCGCAGGTTTTTCACGCGGGCTCGGTAGTTACCTCAGCGTGGGATCCGCCCAAGTTGGATAGAGTGTCTGAATCGTACTAGTGGTTTGTCCAGGAGAAATTGCATGAGTCAAAAAGTAGCATATGTCACGGGGGGTATGGGCGGCATTGGTACGTCGATCTGCCAGCGTCTGTACAAGGATGGCTTCAAGGTGATCGCCGGCTGCGGCCCGACACGGGATTTCCAGAAATGGCTCAAGGAACAGAAAGACCAGGGCTTTGAGTTCTATGCCTCCGTCGGCAACGTCGGTGACTGGGATTCGACGCACGCGGCTTTCAGCGCCGCCAAGGAAGAGCATGGCAGCATCGACGTGCTGGTCAACAACGCCGGCATCACGCGCGACCGCATGTTCCTCAAGATGACGCGCGAGGACTGGGACGCGGTCATCGAAACCAATCTGACCTCGATGTTCAACGTCACCAAGCAGGTGGTCGGCGACATGGTTGAAAAGGGCTGGGGCCGCATCATCAACATCAGCTCGGTCAATGGCGTGAAGGGCCAGTCGGGCCAGACGAACTACTCGGCGGCCAAGGCGGGCATGCACGGCTTCACCATGGCCCTGGCGCAGGAACTGGCGACCAAGGGGGTCACGGTCAACACCGTGAGCCCGGGCTATATCGGCACCGACATGGTCAAGGCCATACGCACCGAAGTGCTCGACAAGATCGTGGGCACCATTCCGGTGCGCCGCCTGGGCGAGCCCGGCGAGATCGCCTCGATCATTGCCTGGCTGGCGTCCAATGACGGCGGTTACTCCACCGGGGCCGATTTCTCGGTCAACGGCGGTCTGCACATGCATTGATGCTGTCAGGCAAAGAAAAAACCCGCTGCGGCGGGTTTTTTTTATGCCGCTTTGGCGGCAGTGGAAATGGGAGGACGGAACATCCTGGAAAGGCTATCGGTCCGGCTGTCAGGGTTGCTCGGGGCGCCTGCGGGCGCGCGCCGGAAACAGCGGGACGGGGGCTCAGCAGCGAACGGGTGCGCGCTTGCGATCGCGTTCGTCTTCAGGCCAGGCAAACATGTGGGACATCGTGTTCATAGCAAAAGCTCCTTGATATCTGTTCAACGCGGCTGTGTAGGAATGCGTTGACAGGAAAACACCGATTCTTCAAAAATTTTTCGCATTGTCAGCGCCAGGATAGGAACTTCGAGGCGCCATGCATAGTCCAAGAAAAAACCCGCGCCTGCGGGTTTTGGCTGCCGGCTTTGCGGCGGTGGAAAATCAGCGGCCGGGGCATTTGCGTGTGAATGCCGGCGCTGCCAGAAAGTGTGCTGCGGGGGGCGTCAACGCGCGACCCGGCAACGGGGGAGGGTTTCAGCAGCGGGCCGGGGCGCGCTTGCGATCGCGTTCGTCTTCGGGCCAGGCAAACGTGTGGGCTGTCATGGTCATAGTAAAAGCTCCTTAGTGCTCATACAACGTGGGGGCCGCAAACAGCGTTGACAGCCAAACGCAAATAAATGAAACGAAAACGCGCCGTTTGACCGCACAATTCTTCCTTTTGCAAAATACATAGCAAAAAACCAAGGCATAGCCTTGGTTTCAAGTGGGTTTGCTCGCTGGAGATTGGCTTACGAATCGTTGCCAGCCTGGGCCGTCAAACCTTCGATCACGTCGTTGATTTCGAGCCAGCGTTCTTCCAGCGCATCGATTTCATCGCTGCAGGCCTTCAGGCGCTTGCCGGCTTCGACGATTTCCGCCGCGGGCAGCGGCTCGGTCAGGCGCTGTTCGATCTGCGCGCGTTCGGCCGTGAGCTGGGCCAGCTTCTTGTCGTTGGCTTCGAGCTCCTTCTTGAAGGGACGCATCTTGTCGGCCAGCTCCTGGCGCGCCAGCGCGGCCAGGCGGCGCTGCTCCTTCTGGTCCACGGCGGGCGCCGCGGGGGCGGATGCGGGCGGGGCCACGGGTGCGACGGCCGCAGGTGCCAGCGCAGGCGCAGGCGCCGCGGCTGCGGGCTTGGCCTCTTCGTTCTTTGCTTCCTCGCGCAGGCGCTTGGATTCGTCGAGCAGGTAGCGCTGGTAGTCGTCGAGGTCGCCGTCGAACGGGCCCACGGCGCCGCGACCGACCATCCAGAACTCGTCGCAGACCGCGCGCAGCAGCGCCCGGTCATGGCTGACCAGCATGACCGTGCCTTCGAACTCGTTGAGCGCCATCGACAGCGCCTCGCGCGTGGCCAGGTCCAGGTGGTTGGTGGGCTCGTCGAGCAGCAGCAGGTTGGGGCGCTGCCAGACGATCATCGCCAGCACCAGGCGCGCCTTCTCGCCGCCGCTCATCGTGCCCACGGCCTGCTTGACCATGTCTCCCGTGAAGTTGAACGTGCCCAGATAACTGCGCAGGTCCTGTTCGCGCGAAGGTTCGCGGCTGTTCGGGCCCTGTTCGCGCGCCAGGCGGATCATGTGCTCCAGCGGGCTGTCGGCGGGGCGCAGCACGTCGAGTTCCTGCTGCGCGAAGTAGCCGATGTTCAGGCCCTTGCCTTCGGTGACCTGGCCGGCAAGCGCGCCCATTTCGTGGGCAATCGTCTTGACCAGCGTCGACTTGCCCTGGCCGTTGGCGCCCAGGATACCTATGCGCTGACCGGCGAGCACCGAGCGGCTCACATTGCGCAGGATCACGGTGTCGTTGCCGTCCTCGCCGCGGTAGCCGAACGAGGCGTCCGAAATCGCCAGCATCGGGTTGGGCAGGTTGAGCGGTTCCTTGAACTCGAAGGTGAAGTCGGCTTCGGCCAGCACCGGGCCGATCTTTTCCATGCGCTCCAGCGCCTTGACGCGGCTTTGCGCCTGCTTGGCCTTGGACGCCTTGGCCTTGAAGCGGTCGATGAACTTCTGCAGGTGGGCGATCTTTTCCTGCTGCTTGGCAAAGCTTGCGCCCTGCAGTTCGAGCTGCTGGGCGCGCAGTTCCTCGAACTTGCTGTAGTTGCCGCCGTAGCGGTTGAGCTGGGCCGCATTGATCTGCAGCGTGACCGTGGTCACGGCATCGAGGAATTCGCGGTCATGGCTGATGACGATCATCGTGCCCGCATAGCGCTTGAGCCAGGCTTCGAGCCAGACGAGGGCGTCCAGATCCAAGTGGTTGGTGGGCTCGTCGAGCAGCAGCAGGTCGGACGGGCACATCAGCGCGCGCGCGAGTTGCAGGCGCATGCGCCAGCCACCCGAGAAGCTGTCGACAGGATTGTCGAGTTCGGACGACTTGAAGCCCAGGCCCAGGATCAGTGCCTGGGCGCGCGCCACGGAGTCGTGCGCGCCGGCGTCGGCCAGGTCACAATAGGCCTGGGCGATGGCCATGCCGTCGTCGGCGGCCTCGGCGTCCAGCAGCTGCTGCTGCACTTCGGCCAGGCGGGTGTCGCCGTCGATCACGAACTGCGTTGCCGACTGGTCGGTCTCGGGCATGTCCTGCGCGACTTGGGCCATGCGCCACTGGCGCGGCTTGGAGAACTCGCCGCCGTCTTCGGCCAGCGCGCCGGTGAACAGCGCAAACAGGCTGGACTTGCCCGCGCCGTTGCGGCCCACGAGGCCGACCTTTTCGCCCGGGTTGATGGTGGCGGTCACTTTGTCGAGCAGCACTTTGGCCGAGCGGCGCAAGCTCACGTTCTTGAGGGTAATCATGTCAAAGTCCAGGGCGTGGCGTGGCCACGTAAGCGGGCCCGCAGGCCCGGCAAGAAAAGAAGTCCTGATTTTCGGCGGCTCCCGCGCGCGGCGGAAGCCGACTGGCTCAGAGGTCGGCGAGCGCCTGGCGCACCAGCGCTTCGCGCGTGATCAGCAGCACCTGTTCGTCACCCGACGAGGTGTCGAGCCAGAACACCGGCAGCCGCGGAAACGCGGCTTCGAAATATTCACGCTCGTTGCCGATTTCCAGGATCAGGATCGCGTGCTCGCGCATGCGGCTGGGCGCGTCGCTCAGCAGCTGCTTGATGAAGTCCATGCCGTCGACGCCGCCGGCCAGCGCCAGCACCGGCTCGGCCTGGTATTCGGCGGGCAGCGCAGACATGCTGTTGGCGTTCACATAAGGTGGGTTGCACAGGATCAGGTCCCAGGGGCCGGGCGTGTTTGCCATGCCGTCGGATTCGATCAGCTGCACGCGCTGGCCCAGTTCGTGGCGATCGACATTGATGCGCGCCACGGCCAGTGCATCGGTCGAGAGGTCGGCACCCGTGACCTGCACATCGGGGTAGGCCATTGCCGCCAGGCAGGCCAGGCTGCCGTTGCCGGTGCACAGGTCGAGCACGTCATGCGTCTTGTCGCTGAGCCAGTCGTCGATGGAGCCATCGGCGAGGATCTCAGCAATGAAGCTGCGCGGCACGATCGCGCGCTCGTCCACATAGAACGGCACGCCCTGCAGCCAGGCTTCGCGGGTCAGGTAGGCCGC
Source organism: Comamonas sp. (assembly GCF_036666375.1). GTDB lineage: Bacteria > Pseudomonadota > Gammaproteobacteria > Burkholderiales > Burkholderiaceae_C > Comamonas. The sequence continues at coordinate 20,742 of NZ_JAVWWA010000076.1, forward strand.
GGGCTTGCGCGTGCGAATGCGTTCCTCGAACAGCGCGGCCACGCCGGCCTGTCCGGCGGCGTCAACGGCCTGATCGGCCAGCACGGCTTCGTCGAGATCGCTGTCCAGCGGGATTCCCAGGCGCCACAGCACCAGCCAGGTGGCTTCGTCATGGGCGTTGCTGGTGCCGTGGCCAAAGGCCACGCCAGCGGCGGTCAGTGCGCTCGCACCGGACGCGATGAGCGCGGCGACAGTCGTGCCGTGCACGGCTTGGGGTTCAATCATGGAGCTTTCGGTCACGCCGCGCCGGGGGCTGCGCAGGCCGCGAGAGCCTGGGCATGCAGATTTTCCAGCGTGCGGCGGTAGATGTTGGTCAGTGGCGCTATATCGGCCAGGACGATATTTTCGTCTATCTTGTGGATGCTCGCATTCGGTGGGCCCATTTCAATGACCTGATCGCAGATCTGGGCAATGAAACGCCCGTCGCTGGTGCCGCCCGTGGTCGAGAGTTCGGTCTGCAGACCGGTCTCGTCGGCGATCGCCTGCTGCACCGCGTGGACCAGGTTGCCGGGCGTGGTCAGGAAGGGCTGGCCGCCAATCGTCCAGTCGAGCGTGTATTCCAGGCCATGGCTGTCGAGAATCGACTTGACGCGCGCCTGCAGGCCTTCGGCGGTCGATTCGGTGCAGAAGCGGAAATTGAAGTCGATCACCACGCTGCCCGGAATCACGTTGCTCGCGCCCGTGCCGCCGTGGATGTTGCTCATCTGCCAGCTCGTGGGCGGGAAGAATGCATTGCCCTGGTCCCAGGCCGTGGCCGCGAGTTCGGTCAGTGCCGGCACCGCCTGGTGAATCGGGTTGCGCGCGAGTTGCGGGTAGGCGATATGGCCCTGGATGCCGAGCACCGTGAGCTTGCCGCTCATGGTGCCGCGGCGGCCGTTCTTGATCATGTCGCCGGTGCGCTCCACGGCCGTGGGCTCGCCCACGATGCAGTAGTCGAGGCGCTCGCCGCGGGCCTTGAACTGTTCGACCACGACCTTGGTGCCGTCGATCGATGGGCCTTCCTCGTCGCTGGTCAGCAGGAAAGCCAGATCGATCAGCGGATCGGGCGTGGCCGCCAGGAACTCCTCCACCGCGACGACAAACGCCGCGATCGAGGTCTTCATGTCGCTGGCGCCGCGGCCGTAGAGCCGGCCGCCGCGGTGCGTGGGCGTGAACGGCGGGCTGCTCCACTGATCGAGCGGGCCCGTGGGCACGACATCGGTGTGGCCGGCGAAGACCAGCGTCTTGCGCTGCTCGGATCCGGTCGCGCTGCGCTTGGCGTAGAGATTTTGCACGCGAAAGCTGTCGGGGCCGCTGTCGAGGCGCTCGCAGACAAAGCCCAGCGGCGCGAGGCGCGCGGCGATCAGGTCGAGGCAGCCGGCATCTTCAGGCGTGACGGAAGGGCGGCTGATCAGTTGTTCGGCCAGTTGCAGTGTGCGGGACATGGGAAATGCAGGGTTGAAAGTGCGTAGGGACAGCGGGCAGGCGGCAAGGCCAGCGCTCAGCTGTGGGAGCCGATGTCCAGCACGATGTCGGTGAAAGAAGCTTGTTCGTCTTCGGCGGGCGCGGCGGCCTTGGCCTTGGCGTCGGGGCTGGGCGCGGGAGCGGGCTTGGTGCCCGAGAAATCGTTTTGCAGCCGCCACATCAGGTTGGTCGGCGAGTCCGCATGGGCCAGGCCTTCCTTGCGGTCAATGGTGCCGGCGACAATCAATGTGGCCAGTGCTTCCTCGAAGGTCTGCGAGCCTTCGGCCATGGATTTCTCCATTGCCTCGCGCACCGCCGAGAAGTCGCCTTTTTCAATCAGGTCGGCGACCAGCTTGGTGTTGAGCATCACTTCGACGGCCGGCACGCGCAGGCCTTCGGGCGTGCGCACCAGGCGCTGCGAGATCACGGCGCGCAGCGCGGCGGCGAGATCGCCCAGCATGGTGTCGCGCACTTCGACCGGGTAGAAGCTCAGAATGCGGCTGAGCGCGTGGTAGCTGTTGTTGGCGTGCAGCGTTGCCAGGCACAGATGGCCGGACTGGGCATAGGCCAGCGCGGCCGACATGGTCTCGCGGTCGCGAATCTCACCAATCAATATGACGTCGGGCGCCTGGCGCAGCGCGTTCTTCAGCGCGGTATGCAGCGAATCGGTGTCGCTGCCGATCTCGCGCTGGTTGACGATGGAGCGCTGGCTGCGGAACTGGTATTCGATAGGGTCCTCGATGGTGAGGATATGGCCCGTGACGCTCTTGTTGCGCGCATCGATCATCGACGCGAGCGTGGTGCTCTTGCCCGAACCCGTTGCGCCGACGACCAGCAGCAGCCCGCGCTTTTGCAGGATCAGCTCGCTGAGCACGGGCGGCAGGTTGAGCGTCTCGAGCGCAGGAATGTGCTGGGCAATGAAGCGGATCACCACCGCGTAGGTGCCGCGCTGGCGCATGGCGCTGACGCGAAAGCGTCCCACGCCGCGCAGCGGCACGCCCATGTTGAGCTCGCCGGTCTGTTCCAGCTCCTGCATGCGCTCGGGGGGGACGATTTCGGCCAGCAGGCTGCGCGGCGCATCGGGCGGCAGCAGCTGGCTGTTGATCGGCACGCACTCGCCATGGATCTTGATCAGCGCGGGCGCGTTGGCGGACAGGTAGACGTCGGACGCCTGTTTTTCACCCATCAGGCGCAGGATTCGCTCCATGGTGCTCATGCAAGTTCCTTTTGGGTTTGGGTAGACCGTTGATCCTGCTCAAGATCAGCGTGAACGGGCGAGTCCGTTCGTCCTGAGCCTGCCTCGCCGGCCGCGTCGAAGGATGAACGGCCTGTCCTAAAGAAATACCTCAGTCGCGCAGCAGGTCGTTCAGGCTGGTCGTCGAACGCGTCTTGGCATCGACCTTCTTGACGATGATCGCTGCGTACATGCTGTAGCGGCCGTTGTCCTTGGGCAGGTTGCCCGACACCACGACCGAGCCCGCGGGAACGCGGCCGTAGCTGATTTCGCCGGTGGCGCGGTCATAGATGGGCGTGCTCTGGCCGATGTACACGCCCATGGAGATCACCGAGTTCTCTTCGACGATCACGCCTTCGACGACTTCCGAACGCGCACCGATGAAGCAGTTGTCTTCGATGATCGTGGGGTTGGCTTGCAGGGGCTCGAGCACGCCGCCCAGGCCCACGCCGCCCGACAGGTGGACGTTCTTGCCCACTTGCGCGCACGAACCGACCGTGGCCCAGGTGTCGACCATGGTGCCTTCGCCCACATAGGCGCCGATGTTCACATAGGAAGGCATCAGGATCGCGCCCTTGGCCATGAACGAGCCGCGGCGTGCAACTGCGGGTGGCACCACGCGCACGCCGGTGGCGGCAATCTCGGCTTCCGACATGCCCTGGTACTTGGTGGGGACCTTGTCGTAGAAGTTCAGGCCGCCGGCCGTGATCAGCTCGTTGTCCTTGAGGCGGAACGACAGCAGCACGGCCTTCTTGATCCACTGGTGCACGGTCCATTGGCCCACGCCCTGCTGGGTCGCAACGCGCATCTGGCCGGCATCGAGCTGGGCGATCACATGCTCGACGGCGTCGAGGATTTCCGCGGGGGCGCTGGCGCTGCTCAGGTTGGCACGGTCTTCCCAGGCGGCGTCGATGATGGATTGCAATTGCTGAGTCATGAAATCTTACTTCTTCAGGTTTTGGATAAATTGGACGATGCGCTGGGCTGCCTCGAGGCATTCCGCGGTCTCGGCGACCAGGGCCATGCGCACGCGATTCGCACCGGGGTTGTGGCCTGCGACATCCCGGGCCAGATAGCTGCCCGGCAGGACCGTGACATTGTATTGAGCATAGAGCGCGCGTGCGAACTCGACATCGTCCAGGCCCAGGAATTCAGGCACGCCGGCCCACAGGTAGAAGCCCGCGTCGGGCAGGCGCACGTCCATCACGCTGGCCAGCAGCGGCGTGACTTCGGCGAACTTCTGCCGGTACTGGCGGCGGTTCTCTATCACATGCTCCTCGTCGTTCCAGGCGACGATGCTGGCCTCCTGCACGGCCGGGCTCATTGCGCCGCCGTGGTAGGTGCGGTACAGCAGGAAGGCCTTGAGCAAGGCGGCGTCGCCGGCGACAAAGCCGCTGCGCAGACCGGGCACATTGCTGCGCTTGGACAGGCTGGTGAAGGACACCAGATTCTTGAAGTCGCTGCGGCCGAGCTTGGCCGCGGCCTCCAGGCCGCCCAGCGGGGCTTCCTCGCGGAAATAGATTTCGCTGTAGCACTCGTCCGAGGCAATGACGAAACCGTGGCGGTCGGACAGAGCGAACAGCTTTTCCCACTCGGACAGGGGCATGACCGCGCCCGTGGGGTTGCCCGGCGAGCAGACATACAGCAGCTGCGTGGTCTGCCAGACAGTTTCTGGCACGCTGTCCCAGGCGACCGCAAAGTTGCGTGCCGGATCGCTGGGCACGTAGACTGGCGTGGCACCGGCCAGCAGGGCCGCGCCTTCATAGATTTGATAGAACGGGTTCGGGCAGACCACGGTCGCGCCGGGCTGGGTCGGATCGATCACCGTCTGCGCGAACGCAAACAGGGCTTCGCGCGAGCCGTTGACCGGCAGCACCTGGGTCGCCGGGTCCAGCGACAGGCCGTAGCGCTGGTTCATCCAGTGCGCGCCCGCCGCGCGCAGGCGCGGGTCGCCGCCCGTGGCCGGATACTTGGCCAGCGCCCCGGGGCTGTTGCCCAGCACCTCTTCGATGAAGGGCGGCGTGGGATGGCGGGGTTCGCCTATGCCCAGGCTGATGGCGCGATACGAAGGCGAGGGCGTGACCCCCGCGAAAAGCTGTCGCAGCCGTTCAAACGGATAAGGCTGCAGTTTGGAGAGCAGGGGATTCATTGCCCGCATTATCCACGCTGCGGCGGGCGCTGTTGCGCTCCGTTGGCCGCAACTGACAGGCAAAAGCGCGGGGTGGCCCTGCACCCCGGCTTCAGGATTGCGCGCGCTGCGCGCGCGCTCTGGCCATGGCCGCGGCAATCGCGGCTTTTTTTGCATCGACGGGCGCCGCAGCAGAGTCCGAGGCCGGTGCCGCTGAAGGTGCCAGCGCCACTTCCAACCCTGCGGCCATTGCGGCCTTGGGTGCGGCCGCGCGCTCGGAAGCTCCCAGCCGCTTCTGTCGCCGGGTATAGCGCGACAACGCGTGCGTGGCCTGCTCCTGCGACCAGGCAGCCCAGCCGGTCGCGCCGCCGCTGGCCGGAACCAGCGTGATGCAGTCGACCGGGCAGACCGGAATGCACAACTCGCAGCCCGTGCAATGGGGAGCAATCACGGTATGCATGCGTTTGTTGGCGCCGAAAATGGCGTCCGTGGGGCAGGCCTTGATGCACAGGGTGCAGCCTATGCACCAGGCTTCGTCGATCACCGCCAGCGTGCGCTGCGACTCGA
>NZ_JAVWWA010000077.1:0-26132 GCF_036666375.1 Comamonas sp.
GAGCGCGAACGATGCGGCTCGGCGTTGTCCGCCACCTGGTAGCTCATGCCGGCCTTGAGCGTGAACTTGCGGCCGTCCTCGAGCTCCGTCTCCATCTCGCCTTCGAGGCACAGCAGCACATGGCCCTTGCTGCACCAGTGATCCGACACATATCCCGCCGTGTACTCGACCATGCGCACGCGAATGCCACCGAAGTTCTGCGTCTGCCAGAACGCCTGGCCCGCTTCGGCCGAGTGCTCGGTGCGAGGGATTGCGGACCAGTCAGTGGTGCCGAAGGGGATGTTTTCCATTTTCATGAGGGGTCCTTGTTGATGCAGGCCATGAGGCGCTGAGAGCTTTGCCGTGGGCCTGAGGCGGGTGCGTCGCAAAGTGTAGATCGCGCCACGGCCGCAGCTCCCGGTGATGGAAGGTGGTCCTCGGCGGCGGGCTAATTTCCTACAGGGAGGGGACGAAAGTACTGGTTAATTGGTAGTACCAATTTGAGTAAATTGCGCATTTACAACGCAGATAGGTATTTTCCCTATGTGTAAATGCTGCAAAAAACTCAAAGATCGCACACCTTGCGGCGTTTTCTGGTTCTCTGATTATTTTGGTATGACCAATTTCAGTTTTCTGGATTTGCGCCACTGAGAAAACTACACAGCGCCTTCTGTTCAGCCAGACAAGTCCGGCTCGAGACCTGGCGTTGACGCAAGAAGTAAACGAGGGGCGCTCTGCGCCCTTTCAATAAACCTAGAGACTTCGTCATGCAAACCATCTGGCAACAGAATTACGACCCTGTCGGGAACATCTGGATTTCGGCGCTGGTTGCGCTGATTCCCATCATCTTTTTCTTTCTCGCGCTGACCAAGTTCAGGCTCAAGGGCTACCAGGCCGGCACCGGAACCGTGGTGCTGGCCATGGGCGTGGCACTGCTGTTCTACAAGATGCCTGTCAGCGCCGCGCTGGCTTCGGCGGTCTATGGCTTCTTCTATGGTCTGTGGCCCATTGCCTGGATCATCGTGGCGGCGGTGTTCCTCTACAAGATCTCGGTCAAGACCGGGCAGTTCGACGTCATCCGCTCCTCCATCCTGGCGGTCACTCCCGACCAGCGGCTGCAGCTGATCCTCGTGGGCTTTTGCTTTGGCGCGTTTCTCGAAGGCGCTGCCGGCTTTGGCGCGCCCGTGGCGATCACGGCCGCGCTGCTGGTGGGCATGGGCTTCAAGCCGCTGTACGCGGCCGGGCTGTGCCTGATCGCCAACACCGCGCCCGTGGCCTTCGGCGCCATGGGCATTCCCATCATCGTCGCCGGGCAGGTCTCGGGCGTGGACACGTTCGCGATCAGCCAGATGGCCGGCCGCCAGCTGCCGTTCATGACCGTGATCGTGCTGTTCTGGCTGATGGCCATCATGGATGGCTGGCGCGGCGTCAAGGAAACCTGGCCCGCGGTGCTGGTCGGCGGCGGCACGTTCGCGGTGGTGCAGTTCCTCACGGCAAACTACATCGGCCCCGAACTGCCCGACATCACTTCGGCCATCGTCTCGCTGGTGGTGCTGACGGCCTTTCTCAAGGTCTGGCAGCCCAAGCGCATCTTCCGTTTTGCGCCCGAAGAGGGCAGTGCCGCCGTACCCGCGCCTGCAGTAAAGGGTGCTTCGTTGACCGCGGGCGCCATCGTCAAGGCCTGGTCGCCGTTCCTGATTCTCACGCTCATGGTGACGGTCTGGAGCATCAAGCCCTTCAAGGCGCTGTTCGCCACCGGCGGCGCGCTGGCTTCTTCGGTGATCAACATTCCCGTGCCTTTCCTGCACAACCTGGTCGAGAAGACGCCACCCGTCGTTGCGGCCGCCGCGCCCTATGGCGCGACCTACACTTTCAACTGGCTGCTGGCCACGGGCACGGCCATCCTGATCGCGGCGCTGATCAACATCGCGTTCACGCGCCTGTCGCCGGTCAAGGCCGTGGCCACGCTGGGTGAAACGCTCAAGGAACTCGCTGTGCCGATCTACTCGATCGGCATGGTGCTGGCCTTCGCGTTCATCGCCAACTATTCGGGCCTGTCCGCGACGCTGGCGCTGGCGCTGGCGCACACGGGCAAGGCGTTCACGTTCTTCTCGCCTTTCCTGGGCTGGATAGGCGTGTTCCTCACGGGCTCGGACACTTCTGCCAATGCGCTGTTCGCCGCGCTGCAGGCCACGACCGCGCAGCAACTGGGTCTGCCACCGGTGCTGACCGTGGCGGCCAACACCACGGGCGGCGTGACCGGCAAGATGATCTCTCCGCAGTCGATCGCCATTGCCTGCGCCGCAGTGGGGCTGGCCGGACGCGAGTCCGACCTGTTCCGCTTCACGGTCAAGCACAGCCTGATTTTCGCGACGCTCATCGGAGTGATCACCACGCTGCAAGCCTATGTGTTTACGTGGATGATTCCGGGTCACTGAAAAACCGAAACGTCCCCCATGCGCCTTGCAGATCATGTCGTCGAGAAATTGCTTGCCCTGGTGCAGGCCCGCGGAATACAGCCCGGCCAGCGGCTGCCCGCGGAGCGGCAACTGGCCACCGAACTGGGCGTATCGCGCACCTCGGTGCGCGAGGCGATACAGAAGCTGATCAGCCAGGGCGTGCTCGCCACGCGGCGCGGCGCCGGCACCTATGTGCAATCCAGCGCGCCCGCCGAGTGGCTGCAGGACGCCATGGGTCCGCTGGTGCGGCTGATCAACGATGACCAGCATTACCGCTACGACGTGCTCGAGACGCGCCACGCGCTGGAGTCCAGCACCGCCTGGCTGGCCGCGCAGCGCGCCACGGCCGAGGACAAGGCACATATCAAGCGCTGCTTCGACGTGATGGTCCAGCACCAGCAGGACGGCCATTCCGAACTCGCGGCGCGCGCCGACGCGCAATTCCATCTGGCCATCGCCGAGGCCTCGCACAACCTGGTGCTGGTGCAGGTGATGCAGAGCCTGTTCAAAGTCGTGCTGTCCACGGTGGCGCACAACCGCCACGTCATGTTCCGGCTCAGCGCGCCGCGCACCGTGCAGGAGCTGACCCTGCAGCACCAGAGCCTGATGCAGGCCATCCTTGACGGCGACCCGCAACGCGCGCGTGAATGCATAGGCGAACACCTGGAGCATGTGCGCGTGAGCCTGCAGCAGCTCGACGAAGACCAGGCCAGGCTGGAGCGCTCCATGCGACTGCCGCCCTCGGATCTGGCATGAGGCTGCCGGTTTCATGTGCAGCGCCATGAACCACTGACATGAAAGTTCCTAGACCATGATCATCTCTTCGACTGCCGACTATCGCGCGGCCGCGCAAAAGCGCCTGCCGCCTTTTCTCTTCCACTACATCGACGGCGGCGCCTATGCCGAGCAGACGCTGCGCCGCAATGTCGACGACCTGGCCGCCGTGGCCCTGCGCCAGCGCGTGCTCAAGGACATGAGCCGGCTCGACACCAGCATCGAGCTGTTCGGCGAGAAGCTGTCGATTCCCGTCGCGCTGTCGCCCGTGGGGCTCACGGGCATGTACCGCCGCCGCGGCGAAGTGCAGGCTGCGCGCGCGGCGGACGCGCATGGCATTCCGTTCACCATGTCGACGGTCTCGGTCTGCCCGATCGAAGAAGTGGCGCCCGAGATCAAGCGCCCGATGTGGTTCCAGCTCTATGTGCTCAAGGACCGCGGCTTCATGCGCAACGCGCTCGAGCGCGCCCAGGCCGCGGGTTGCACCACCCTGGTCTTCACCGTCGACATGCCCGTGCCCGGCGCGCGCTACCGCGACGCGCATTCGGGCATGAGCGGCCCGAACGCCGCGCTGCGCCGCTACTGGCAGTCGGTGCTGCACCCCCGCTGGGCGCTGGACGTGGGCCTGCAGGGCCGGCCGCACGATCTGGGCAACATTTCTGCGTATCGCGGCAGCCCCACCGGACTGCAGGACTACATGGGCTGGCTGGGCGCCAATTTCGACGCCTCCATTTCGTGGAAAGACCTCGAATGGATTCGCGCGTTCTGGAAGGGCCCGATGGTCATCAAGGGCATCCTCGATCCCGAAGACGCCAAGGACGCGGTGCGCTTCGGCGCCGATGGCATCGTTGTCTCCAACCACGGCGGCCGGCAACTTGACGGCGTGCTGTCCTCGGCCCGCGCCCTGCCGGCCATCGCCGACGCGGTCAAGGGCCAGATCAAGATCCTGGCCGACTCCGGCATTCGCAACGGCCTGGACGTGGTCCGCACCATTGCCCTGGGCGCCGACGCCGCAATGATTGGCCGCGCCTACATCTACGCCCTGGCCGCGGCCGGCGAGGCGGGCGTCAAGCATCTGCTGGAACTGCTGGAAAAGGAAATGCGCGTGGCGATGACGTTGACCAGTGTGAGCAAGATCAGCGACATCAGCGGCGATCTGCTGGTGCGGGAGGCGAAGGCCGGCTAGCCTACGTTCTCGCGCACCCAATGAAAACAGCCGCAGAAGCGGCTGTTTTCATTGGGTGAGTGCCCCGGGCAACGCAGCGGTGGGCTGGGGGAGGCGATGGGGTTTATCCCCTGCCTTTTGCCCCAGCCTATTACTGCTGCATCACACGTCAATATTCCCCGCCCGCAACGCATTGTTCTCAATGAAGTGGCGACGCGGTTCGACCTCGTCGCCCATCAGCATGGTGAACACGCGGTCGGCCTCGATGGCGTCATTGACCTGCACCTGCAGCAAGCTGCGGACATTCGGGTCCATGGTGGTTTCCCACAGCTGGGCCGGGTTCATTTCGCCCAGGCCCTTGTAGCGCTGGCGGCTGGTCGTGCGTTCGGCTTCCGACAGCAGCCATTGCATGGCCTGGCGGAAGTCGCCCACTTTTTCCGACTTGGCTTTTTCGCCTTCGCCGCGCAGCGCCTTGGCGCCTTCGGACAGCAGGCCGTTGAAGTGCTGGGCTTCGTCCGAGAGGGCGGCGTAGTCGCTGCTGCGCACGAAGTCCTGGGTCAGGATGGAGCTCTTGATGTTGCCGTGGTGGTGGCGGCTGATGCGCAGCACCGGGTTGTCGGTCTGCGGGTCGATCTCGCCGGTCACTTCGGCGGGCACGCCGGTCATGGTGAGTTCGCGCAGCTTGGCTTCCAGGATGGGAGCGCAGGCCTGGGCTTCTTCCAGGGTGTCGAGCTTGATCTGCACGCCGTCGGCGATGGCGCGCAGGGCTTCGGCGTCCATGAAGTTCGACAGGCGCTCGATCACCGTTTCGGCGGCCAGGTGCATGTAGGCCAGCTTGGCGAGTTCCTCGCCTTCGAGCGTGCGCGGTGTCTCGCCGCCGGTGGTGACGCTGGCGTTGTTCAGCGCGATGCGCAGCAGGTAGCTGTTGAGCGCCGGGCCGTCCTTCAGATACAGCTCTTCCTTGCCGCTCTTGACCTTGTACAGCGGCGGCTGGGCAATGTAGATGTGGCCGGCTTCAACCAGCTCGGGCATCTGGCGGTAGAAGAAGGTCAGCAGCAGCGTGCGGATGTGGGCGCCGTCAACGTCGGCGTCGGTCATGATGATGATGCGGTGGTAGCGCAGCTTGGCGGGATCGAAATCATCGCTGCTGCTCTTGCCCGACTCGGCGCTGGCCTTGCCGATGCCGGTGCCCAGGGCCGTGATCAGCGTGATGATTTCCTGGCTCGCGAGCAGCTTCTCGTAGCGCGCCTTCTCGACGTTCAGGATCTTGCCGCGCAGCGGCAGGATGGCCTGGAATTTACGGTCGCGGCCCTGCTTGGCGGAGCCGCCGGCGGAGTCGCCCTCGACAATGTAGATTTCGCACAGCGCCGGGTCTTTTTCCTGGCAGTCGGCGAGCTTGCCGGGCAGGCCCATGCCGTCAAGCACGCCCTTGCGGCGCGTCATTTCACGCGCCTTGCGCGCGGCTTCACGCGCGCGCGCGGCTTCGATGATCTTGCCGCAGAGGATCTTGGCGTCTATCGGGCGCTCCTGCAGGTAGTCGGACAGCGTCTTGGCAACGATGTCTTCCACCGGGGCGCGCACTTCGCTGGACACCAGCTTGTCCTTGGTCTGGCTCGAGAACTTGGGCTCGGGCACCTTGACGCTGAGCACGCAGCACAGGCCTTCGCGCATGTCGTCGCCCGTGACTTCGACCTTGGCCTTCTTGGCCAGCTCGTTCTGCTCGATGTACTTGCCGATGACGCGCGTCATCGCGGCGCGCAGGCCGGTCAGGTGGGTGCCGCCGTCACGCTGGGGAATGTTGTTGGTGAAGCACAGCACCTGCTCGCTGTAGCCGTCGTTCCACTGCATGGCGACTTCGACGCCGATCTCGGTGCCGGGAATGCCGCCGTAGGATTCGGCCGGGCGCGTGCCCGTGGCATAAAACGGCGTGGGGTGCAGCACCTTCTTGGTGGCGTTGATGAAGCCGACAAAGCCGCGCACGCCGCCGGCGCCCGAGAAGTCGTCTTCCTTGCCCGAGCGTTCGTCCTTGAGGCGGATGCGCACGCCGTTGTTCAGGAAGGACAGCTCGCGCAGGCGCTTGGCCAGGATGTCGTAGTGGAACTCGTGGTTCTGCGTGAAGATCTCGACGTCGGGCAGGAAGTGGACCTTGGTGCCGCGCTTGTCGGTGTCGCCGATGACGCGCATGGGCGAGACTTCGACGCCGTTGACTTCCTCGATCAGACGGTTTTGCACAAAGCCGCGCGCGAAGTCGATCTCATAGGCCTTGCCTTCGCGGCGCACGGTGAGCTTGAGCCAGATGGACAGCGCGTTGACGCAGGACACGCCCACGCCGTGCAGGCCGCCCGAGACCTTGTAGCTGTTCTGGTTGAACTTGCCGCCGGCATGCAGTTCGGTCAGCGCGATTTCGGCGGCCGAGCGCTTGGGCTCGTGCTTGTCGTCCATCTTCACGCCGGTGGGAATGCCGCGGCCGTTGTCGATCACCGACAGCGAGTTGTCGGCGTGGATGGTGACCAGAATGTCGTCGCAATGGCCGGCCAGGGCTTCGTCGATGGAGTTATCCACAACCTCGAACACCAGATGGTGCAGGCCCGTGCCGTCGGAGGTGTCGCCGATGTACATGCCCGGGCGCTTGCGCACGGCTTCCAGGCCTTCGAGGATCTGGATCGCGCCTTCGCCGTAGCCTTCGCTGGCGCCGGCCTGCTGGGCGTCGATCTTGTGGGTCGGCTCCATCGAGTCGCCTTGGGGTTCGGGCAGCGTTGTGTCAGCGGTCATTGGGGGAGCCTTGCGATCCGGAGGAAACGAGGTTTCCAAAATATTCAGTGGGGTAGTTAAAGGCGGCAAGGGCTGTGGATAACAGGCCTGTGCCGCGATTGATCACGATTGCGTGGGGCAGATGGCTCAAATGCGCATCGGCATGACGACGTACTTGAAGAACTCGTTCTCGGGGATGGTCAGCAGCGCGGAGCTGTTGCCGTCGGCGAGGTCGATCTTCACCATGTCCTGGGCCATGTTGGTCAGCGCGTCGATCAGGTAGGTCACGTTGAAGCCGATTTCAATCGTGTCGCCGCCGTAGTCGATGTCGAGCTCGTCCACGGCCTCTTCCTGCTCGGCGTTGTTCGACGCCACGCGCAGCGTGCCGGGTTCGAGCGTGAGGCGCACGCCCTTGAACTTGTCGCTGGTCATGATGGCCGTGCGCTGCAGGCTGGCCAGCAGCGGCGCGCGCCCCAGGGTCACGCTGTTGCTGTGGTTCTTGGGAATCACGCGGTTGTAATCGGGGAACTTGCCTTCGACCAGCTTGGTCACGAACTCCATGCCGCCAAACGTGAACTTCGCCTGGTTGTTGGCGAACTGCATCTCGATGTGGGGCTGGTTGTCGCCGCCCACGTCGGACAGCAGGCGCTGCAGCTCGAGCACGGTCTTGCGCGGCAGGATCACTTCCTGCTTGGGCACTTCGACGTCCAGCGTGGCGCTGGAGAACGCCAGGCGGTGGCCGTCGGTGGCCACCAGGCTCAGCGTCTTGCCTTCGGCGACAAACAGGATGCCGTTGAGGTAGTAGCGGATGTCCTGCACGGCCATCGCGAACGAGACCTGGCCCAGCAGGTCCTTGAGCACCTTCTGCGGCACGCTGAACGACGGGCCGAAAGCCGCGGCTTCCTGCACCAGCGGGAAGTCTTCGGCGGGCAGGGTCTGCAGCGTGAAGCGGCTCTTGCCGCCCTTGAGAATGATCTTGTTCTGGCTGGTTTCCAGCGCCACGGTCTGGTCGCCGGGCATGGTCTTGAGAATGTCGATCAGCTTGCGCGCGCCCACGGTGGTCGTGAAGTCGCCGGTGTCGCCGCCGAGTTCGGCGGTGGTGCGGATCTGGATCTCGAGATCGCTGGTGGTCAGTTGCAGGGCATTGCCGGTCTTGCGGATCAGCACATTGGCCAGGATGGGCAGTGTGTGACGGCGTTCGACGATGCCGGACACCGACTGCAGAACTGCGAGAACCTTGTCTTGTGTTGCCTTCAGGACGATCATGTCAACCTTTAGTAAATTGGGGGTACGGTCGCTGCTACTGTGCGATTCAAGGGGTTGGGCCCTCGCGCCACCCCACCGCATATTTTGCCTTGTCGCGTGGCATTTCTGGGCGTGGAAAGCGCGGGCGTTGTGCCCTAGCCCTTGAGCGTCTGCTCCAGCACGTGCAGCTGTTGGTTGAGTTCCGTGAGCTGCTGGCGTTCGGCGGCAATCTTGCGCACCGCATGCAGCACCGTGGTGTGGTCACGGCCGCCAAACAGCTCGCCGATTTCGGGCAGGCTCTTTTGCGTCAGCTCCTTGGCCAGGTACATCGCAATCTGGCGCGGCCGCGCAATGCTGGCCGGGCGCTTCTTGCTGTACATGTCGGCGACCTTGATCTTGTAGTAGTCGGCGACCGTCTTCTGGATATTTTCCACCGAAATCTGGCGGTTCTGTATCGAAAGCAGGTCGCGCAATGCTTCGCGCGCGAGCTGGATCGAGACTTCCTTCTGATTGAAGCGCGAATACGCAAGGATCTTGCGCAGCGCGCCTTCGAGCTCGCGCACGTTGGAGCGCACGTTCTTGGCGACGAAGAAGGCGACTTCCTCGGGCATGTCGGCGCTTTCGGCGCGCGCCTTGTTGATCAGGATCGCGACGCGCATCTCGAGCTCGGGCGGCTCTATCGCCACCGTGAGGCCCGAATCGAAGCGCGACACCAGGCGCTCGTGGATGTTGGCCAGGCCCTTGGGATAGGTGTCGCTGGTCATCACGATGTGGCTCTTCTTGGCCAGCAGCGCTTCGAACGCATTGAAGAACTCTTCCTGCGTGCGGTCCTTGTTGGCGAAGAACTGCACGTCGTCAATCAGCAACAGATCGAGCGAGTGGTAGCGTTCCTTGAACTCGTCAAAGGTGCGCCGCTGATAGGCCTTGACCACATCCGACACGAATTGTTCGGCATGGATGTAGAGAACTTTGCTGTCGGGCTTGTCGGCAAGCAGCTGGTTGCCCACAGCGTGCATCAAATGGGTCTTGCCCAGGCCCACGCCGCCGTAGATGAACAGCGGGTTGTACAGATGACCGGGCGAGCCCGCAACGTGCATTGCCGCCGAGCGCGCCATGCGGTTGGCCGTGCCTTCGACCAGCGTGTCGAAGGTCAGGGCGGCGTTCAGGCGGGTGCGGAACACGGGCGCCGCAGGCTCTTCCTGCACGGCGCTGGTCGTGATCTGGTGGGTTTCCTGCTGACCGCCGCGCTCGGCAGAAAACGGGCGCACGTAAGTGCGCGTCACCGATTCACGGTGAGCGAGTGCTAACTCCAGGGTGACGGGCTGGCCATACAGGGCTTCGAGCATTGCCGAGATGCGCCCGGCATATTGCGCACGTATCCAGTCGAGCTTGAAGCGGTTGGCCACGTGTACCGTGACCTTTGAAAAGTCTTCCGCCACCGTGGCGGTCAGCGGCTTGATCCAGGTGTTGAACTGCTGTTCGGGCAGATCCTGCCCCAGCTGCTCCACGCAGACCTGCCACAGGCCTTGGCCAGCGTCGTTGTTAGGTTCCTCGGTCATCGTCAGTGTCTTGTTGTGGATAGAGGAACAGTTGCGGGGCACCGATTGTAGCTTTTCAAGGACTTATCCACAAAATATTCGGTGGTTGTCCTCAACTCTTGCTGAAACAAAAGGCCAACCTCCTTTGTGAAAGGGCATTGCAACATGCAAGGAATGTGGAGATAATCGCGGGTTTCCCTGAATGTGTTCAGGGTGATATGGCCCGGCCGGCTGTTTTTTGCGGTTGGCGGGTGTTGCCGGAAGGCGGCTTTTTGCCGGCCCGGTGCGAATCTGAACCTCCTCAAGGAACAACACCATGAAACGTACTTACCAACCCTCCAAGACACGTCGCGCCCGTACCCACGGCTTCCTCGTTCGCATGAAGACCAAGGGCGGCCGTGCCGTCATCAACGCACGTCGCGCCAAGGGCCGCAAGCGTCTGGCCGTCTAAGGTCATTCTTGGCGCCTGCCCATCGGTTCACCCCTTGGGCTCCTCCTCGGAGGTGCCACGTATGCAACGGCTGAAAACGCGTCCGCAGTTTCAAGCTGCGATGGCGGGGGGCATTGTCTCCCGTACTCCGCACTTCGCCTTGCACCGCCTGGTACTCGACGAGGATGTGCCTTTGACGCCTCCTTCAGGGCCCGGCGGCTTGCCTTCTGTGCAAGCCCCGCAGGCCCTGTTTGGCGTGGCGCAAGCCGAGCCGGTTTCCTGGCTCGGGGCCATGGCGCCCAAGCGCTGGGCCAAACGCGCGGTCACGCGCCACGCGATCCAGCGCCAGGTCTATGTGCTTGGCGATGAATATGCGCCGCAGCTGGCCTGCGCCGCCTATGTGGTGCGTCTGCGCGCCACTTTTGATCGCAAGCAGTTCGTCAGCGCGATATCCGAGCCGCTGAAGCAGGCGATTCGCGCCGAGCTGCACCAGCTTTTCACCTATGCCGTGCGGCGACAGTCCGCGCCGGCAGGGGCGCGGTCGGCTGCGCCACCACCCACAGCGACGACTGCGGCCAAGCCCGCAGCCGAGAAGGCTGCGCCATGATGCGCGGGCTGCTCATGGGACTGGTGCGGCTGTACCGCCTGACCTTGAGCCCGTGGATAGGCTCGGCCTGTCGTTTCGAGCCCACTTGTTCCGCCTATGCGCTCGATGCCCTCGGGCAGCATGGCGCGGCCGCGGGCAGCTATTTGACCCTGCGCCGGCTGGCGCGCTGCCATCCATGGTGTGATGGCGGTCATGATCCGGTTCCATCGCAAACGCCCCGGCTGTTTGCCTGCTGCCAGCCTTCTTCTTCGACCACCCAACCTTCCTCAAAGAAGTCTTCATGAACGACATTCGCCGCACCATCCTGTGGGTGATATTTGCCTTTTCCATGGTCTTGCTATGGGACAAGTGGCAAGTTCACAACGGCAAAAAGGCCACTTTCTTCCCCGCGCCCGTGACCGTTCCGGTCGCCGCGCCTGCCGCCCCCGTGAGCCCGGGTGCCTCGACGGTGCCTTCGTCCACGCCGGTCGCCACAGACAGCAGCCAGGTTCCTGGCGGCGCGCCCGCAGCAGCGCCTGCCGCGGCCCGCGAGAACGTCCAGGTCACGACCGATGTGCTCGCGCTGACGTTCGACACCCAGGGTGGCACGCTCAAGCACGCTGAAATGCGCAAGTACGCGGACATGGCCGACAAGACCAAGTCCTTCGTGCTGTTCGACGAAAGCGCAAACCGCGTCTACATGGCCGAGTCCGGCCTGATCGGCGGCAGCTTCCCCAACCACAAGACGCCGATGCAGCTGGTGGCCGGTCCCACCACCTTGCAGGACGGCCAGGACGAACTGCAGATCCGTTTCGAGTCGGCTGATGTGGGCGGCGTGAAGCTGGTCAAGACCTATACGCTCAAGCGCGGCGCCTACGACATCGGCGTGCGCCATGAAGTGGTCAACGCCAGCGGCGCCGCGGTCAACCCGCAGCTGTATGTGCAGCTGGTGCGTGACGGCAATGCGCCTCCCGGCGAGTCGAGCATGTACTCGACCTTCACCGGCCCGGCCGTCTACACCGAAGCCAAGAAGTACCAGAAGGTCGAGTTCAAGGACATCGAAAAGGGCAAGGCCGACTGGGAGAAGACCGCGACCAATGGCTATGTGGCCATGGTCCAGCATTACTTCGCCAGCGCCTGGCTGCTTGCCGACGGCATCCAGCGCGACATCTTCGCGCGCAAGGTCAGCGACAACCTGTATGCCGTGGGCATGATCACGCCCCTGGGCACGGTCGAACCCGGCCAGAGCAAGAGTGTCGAGGCCAAGCTGTTCGCCGGCCCGCAACTCGAGAAGACGCTCGAAGCCCTGGCCCCCGGCCTGGAACTGGTCAAGGACTATGGCTGGCTGACCATCATGGCCAAGCCGCTGTACTGGCTGCTGGACCAGATCCACAGCCTGCTGGGCAACTGGGGCTGGTCGATTGTCGGCCTGGTGCTGGTGCTGAAGATCCTGTTCTACTGGTTGAACGCCAAGGCCTACGCCAGCATGGCGAAGATGAAGGCCATCAACCCCAAGATCATGGAGATGCGCGAGCGCCTCAAGGACAAGCCGCAGCAGATGCAGCAGGAGATGATGCGCATCTACCGCGAGGAGAAGGTCAACCCCATGGGTGGTTGCTTCCCTATCATCATTCAGATGCCTGTTTTCATGGCTTTGTACTGGGTGTTGCAATCCAGCGTTGAAATTCGCAACGCACCGTGGATTGGCTGGATTCACGACTTGTCGATGCCTGACCCGTTCTTCATTCTGCCGCTGCTGATGATGCTGTCCTCGCTGCTGCAGACCGCGCTGAACCCCGCGCCTCCAGACCCCATGCAGGCCAAGATGATGTGGATCATGCCGCTGATGTTCAGCGTGATGTTCTTCTTCTTCCCCGCCGGTCTGGTGATGTACTGGCTGACGAACAACATTCTGTCGATTGCCCAGCAATGGCTGATCAACACCCGCATGGGCGTGCCTCCGCAGTTCAACCTGCCGAAGTTCAAGTAAGCACCCCCTGAGCCGCCCAGGCTCCTGACCGCCACGGCCGCTTTTGCGGCCGTGGTTGTTTGTGCACTGGTTATCCACAGGCTTCAGGTGCCGCTATCATTCCTGGCACTGGCGCTAACCGTTCGTGGTGAGCTTGTCGAACCATGAACGGCCTGTCCTCATCCCTGGAGCGCAGGCCGTTCATCCTTCGACAAGCTCAGGACGAACGGGGAGGGCGCTCCCTTTCCATTTTTAAAGACTCCTCGCCATGCTCCCCCGCCACGACCAACCCATTGCCGCCATTGCCACAGCCCCCGGTCGAGGTGCCGTGGGCATAGTGCGGGTTTCCGGCAAGGGCCTGGCGCCGCTGGTGCAGCGGCTGTGCGGACGCGAACTGAAAGCCCGCGAGGCCACCTACCTGCCGCTGCGCGACGCCAAGGGCCAGCCCATAGACCACGGCCTGGCGCTGTTCTTTCCCGGCCCGCACAGCTATACCGGCGAAGACGTGCTGGAACTGCAGGCCCATGGCGGCACCGTGGTGCTGCAGCTGCTGCTGGCGCGCTGCCTCGAAGCCGCGGCGCAAGCCGATGATGCCGGCCAGGCCTTGCTGCCCGGCCTGCGCCTGGCCCAGCCCGGCGAGTTCACGGAGCGCGCGTTTCTCAACGACAAGATCGATCTGGCCCAGGCCGAGGCGATTGCCGACCTGATAGACGCGAGCACCGAAGCCGCGGCGCGCAGCGCCAGCCGCTCGCTGTCGGGCGCGTTCTCGCAGGAGATCCACACGCTGCGCGACGCGCTGGTGCGCCTGCGCATGCTGGTCGAAGCCACGCTCGACTTCCCCGAAGAGGACATCGACTTCCTGCAGCAGGCCGATGCCAGCGGCCAGCTCGAGCGCCTGCAGCAGTCGCTGGCCGGCGTGCTGGCCCGCGCCCACCAGGGCGCGCTGCTGCGCGAAGGCATCAAGGTGGTGATTGCCGGCCAGCCCAATGCGGGCAAGAGCTCGCTGCTCAATGCGCTCGCGGGCGCGGAACTGGCCATCGTCACCGAGATCGCGGGCACCACACGCGACAAGGTGCAGCAGACGATACAGATCGAAGGCGTGCCGCTGCATGTGATCGACACCGCGGGCCTGCGCGACAGCGATGACACGGTCGAGCGCATAGGCATTTCACGCGCCTGGGACGAGATTGCCGCGGCCGACGCCGTGCTGTTCCTGCACGACCTCACGCGCCAGGACCAGGCCGACTACCGCGCGGGCGACGACGCCATTCGCGCGACGCTGGCCGAACGCCTGCCGGCCCAGGTGCCGGTGATCGATGTCTGGAACAAGACCGATTCGGCCAGCGCCGAGATGCTGGCCGCAGCCCAGGGCCTGCGTCTGTCGGCGCGCACCGGCGACGGCCTGGACGCGCTGCGCCGCCGGCTGCTCGAAGTCGCGGGCTGGCAGTCGGCGCCCGAAGGCCTGTACCTGGCGCGCGCGCGCCATGTCGAGGCGCTGCAGGCCGTGGGAGTGCATCTGGACCAGGCCATGGCCCAGCTGCGCGCCGCCGGCCCCCACCTCGACCTGCTGGCCGAGGAGCTGCGCCTGGGGCAGAACGCGCTCAATGCCATCACCGGGGAGTTCACGTCCGACGACTTGCTCGGCGTGATCTTCTCGAGCTTCTGCATAGGCAAGTAGGCGCCGGGCTCAGCGCGTCAGCGCCAGCATTTCCCGTATCAGATCCGACTTGCCTTCAAAGCCGATTCCCGGCAGCGCGGGCAGGGTCACATGGCCGTTGTCGACCTTGACGCCGTCCGGGAAGCCGCCATAGGGCTGGAACAGGTCCGGATAGCTTTCATTGCCGCCCAGGCCCAGGCCCGCGGCAATTGCCAGCGACATCTGGTGGCCGCCATGGGGAATGCAGCGGCTGGGCGACCAGCCGTGTTCCTTGAGCATGTCGAGCGTGCGCAGGTATTCGACCAGGCCGTAGCTCAGCGCGCAGTCGAACTGCAGGTAGTCGCGCTCGGGGTGCATGCCGCCATGGCGAATCAGGTTGCGCGCATCCTGCATGGAGAACAGGTTCTCGCCCGTGGCCATCGGGCCCTTGTAGACCTCGCCCAATTTGGCCTGCAGTTCATAGTCCAGCGGGTCGCCGGCTTCCTCGTACCAGAACAGCGGGTATTGCGCCAGCGCCTTGCCGTAATCGACGGCGGTCGGCAGATCGAAGCGGCCGTTGGCATCGACGGCCAGCTGCTGGCCCGGGCCCAGGATCTTGAGCACCGACTCTATGCGTTCGCAGTCTTCGGCAATGCTCGCGCCGCCTATCTTCATCTTCACCACCGAGTAGCCGCGCTCGAGATAGCTTTCCATTTCCTGCCTGAGCTTGTCCAGGCCCTTGCCGGGATAGTAGTAGCCGCCGGCCGCGTAGACAAACACGCGCGGATTGGCCTTGCCGTTGCCGTAGCGCTGGGCCAGCAACTCGAACAGCGGCTTGCCTTCGATCTTGGCGACCGCGTCCCAGATCGCCATGTCGATGGTGCCCACGGCCACCGAGCGCTCGCCGTGGCCGCCGGGCTTCTCGTTGGTCATCATGCACGCCCAGATCTTGTGCGGGTCGAGGTTCTCGCCGCCGGCGTCGACCAGCGTCGCGGGATCGGCTTCGAGCACGCGCGGAATGAAGCGCTCGCGCATCAGCGCGCCCTGGCCGTAGCGGCCGTTGGAGTTGAAGCCGTAGCCTATGACCGGCTTGCCGTCGCGGATCACATCGGTCACCACCGCCACGAGACTCAGCGTCATCTTGGAGAAGTCGATGTAGGCGTTGCGGATGTCCGATTTGATGGGACGCGTGGACTCGATGATGTTGACGATTTTCATTTGGCGTTTCTCGGTAGGGGGTCTATTGCGACAGCGAGGAGCCGCCGCAGATGTTCAGGTTCTGGCCGGTGATGGCCGCTGCCGCGGGCGACAGCAGGAAGCTCACCAGCGAAGCGATTTCGCGCGGCTCGACCAGGCGGCCCATGGGCGGCAGGCGCGGCGCGCTGCCGGCGCGCGCCGGGTCCTTGAGCATGGGCGTGGCCGTCGCTCCCGGCGAGACCACGTTGACGGTGACGCCGCGCGGCGCGACTTCGACGGCCCAACTGCGCGCCAGCGCGATCACGGCCGCCTTGGTCGCCGCGTACTGGCCGCGCCCGGGCAGGCCCTGGGCCACGCGGCTGCCGATGAAGACCACGCGGCCGAAGCCGCGTTCGGCCATGGCCGGCACCAGCGCGTCGGCCAGGCGCGTGCCGGCATCGACATGCAGCTGCCACATCAGCGCGCCCGCGGCCGCATCGAGCTGGCCCAGCGGCGCGACGCGCAGAACGCCGGCCGCATGCACCAGCGCATCAATGTTCTGGAGACCCGCGGCCAGCGCGTCGGTCTGCGCGCCATCGGCCAGATCGAGCGGCCGGTGCGTGAACGCGGCGTGCGTGATTGCCGGCGCCGCCAGATCGACGCCCGTGACGCGCCAGCCTGCGGCCAGCAGGTCCTCGGCAATCGCCTGGCCTATGCCGCCGCTGCTGCCGGTGACGACGGCGTGGCGTTGCGCCTCATTCGACACGGATGTTCCCCTCGGTGACGATCTTCTGCGAGCGTTCCATGTCCTGCTTCTGGAATTTGACGAAGTCCTCGGCCGTGCCGGTGGTGACCAGAATGCCCAGCTCCTTGAGCTTGTCCTTCATGTCGCCGGCCAGCGCCTTGTTGACTTCGGTGTTGAGCTTCCTGACGATGTCGGCCGGCAGCTTGGCCGGGCCCCAGAGGCCGTACCAGCTGTAGAACTCGTAGCCGGGAATGGTCTCGCCCACGGTGGGCACGTCGGGCAGGCTGGCGGCGCGCTCGGCGGACGTCACCGCGACCACGCGCAACATGCCGCTCTTGTGGTACTGCAGCGAGCCCAGGATGGGATCGATGAAGCCGTCGATCTGGCCGCCTATCAGGTCCTGGAACGCCGGCGCCGTGCCCTTGTAGGGAACGATCAGATAGTTGAGATTGCCGGCGCGCTTGAGCAGTTCGGTCGACAGATGGCCGGCCGAGCCTATCGAGCCCACGGCAAAGGTCATCTTGCCGGGATGGGTCTGCGCATACGCGATCAGCGACTTGATGTCGGTGATAGGCAGGTTCTTGTTCACGGCCACCGACAACGGCGCCTTGGCGACCAGCGCCACGGGAGCGAAGTCGCGGTTTACCACATAGGGCACGGACTTCATGGTCATGGGCGCGGTGGTGAACGTCGAGGCGTTGAACAGCAGCGTATAGCCGTCGGCCGGCGCCTTGGACACCACGTCGCCGCCGATCACGCCGTTGCCGCCGGGGCGGTTCTCGACGATGAACGACTGGCCGGTCTGTTCGCTGAGCTTTTGCGCGAGTTGGCGGCCGATCACGTCCAGCGTGCCTCCCGGTGGAAACGGGATCACGACCTTGACGGCCTTGGTGGGGTAGGCCTGGGCCGAGGCGATGCCGGCAATGGCCAGGGTGATCGCGCCTAGGGCGCACTGGATGAAGTTCTTGCGGTGCATGTCTTTGTCTCCTGTCGTTGTTCTTAGGAAGTCCATGGCCGTGGCGTCGCAATGCGCCACGGCAAGCGAAATCGCTTTCAGCGCTTGAGCAGCCCGGCCTGCTGCACGGCGGCGCGCAGGGCGGCGGTTTCCTTTTCATTGGGCGCTTCGGTGGGCGGGCGCACGGTGGCGGCGTCGATCACGCCGGCCAGGTACATGCCGCCCTTCATGCGCGCATGGGCCTCGCCCGTGGGCTCGCCGCCGCCGTAGACCGCGTCCTTGAGCGGGGTGATGATGGCCTGCACTTCCATTGCCTTCTTCAGGTCGCCGGCCTTGACGGCGTTCCACAGGTCGATGATCAGCTGGGGAATGAAGGTCGCAAAGCCGACCAGCGCGCCGTCCACGCCCTGGACCATGGAGGCCAGCAGGTATTCGTCGTGGCATGTCAATATGGCCTTGGTCGGATCGGCGGCGCGGATCGCCTGGATGTCGCGCGCATATTTGTTCATGTCGCGCTGGCCGACCTTGAACGCCTGCAGGTAGGGCAGCTTGGCGAGCTGGGCCAGCAGCTCGGACGAGTACGAGGCGCGGGTCCATGCGGGGTAGACATGGCACACCAGGTCCAGCTCGGGCGCGGCTTTGTGGATGGCTTCGAAGTACTGCAGCGCGTGGCCTGGCGTGAAGCCGAAGCGCAGCCAGTGGTGGGGCGGCATCACGTCAAGCGCCACGGCGCCCGCGGCCTGGGCGGCGCGCGCATGTTCGGCGGCTTCGGCCAGGCCTTCGCAGACGATGGACGAGATCACGGGCATGCGGCCCTTGAGTTCGTCGGCGACGATGCGCGTGACTTCGGCGCGTTCTGCCGGGGTCAGCGAGAACACTTCGCCGGTGTGGCCGTTGGTCATGATCGCCACCACGCCGTCGTGGCCGGCAAGCCAGGACGCGAGCTTGCGCAGCGCCGGTTCATCGATGCGGTGGTCGGGCGTGAAGGGGCAGGAAATGGCGGGAATGATCCCTTTGTAGTTGGCGATGGATGGCATGTATAGTCTCCTGGCGTTGGCTTTGTGGGTCTGCGGAGTGATCATTTCCCAGAGCGCAAAACGGCGCCAATACTAGAAACGCATACAACTATCCACTTCGTGGAAGACACCGGGCGCAGCGCATGGGACCAGGCAATCGCAACCTAGACTTCGAGTGGCTCGAAGACTTCATGGCCCTCGCCGAAAGCGGCAATTTCTCGCGCGCCGCCGAGGCCCGCGCCATTGCCCAGCCGGCGTTCAGCCGCCACATCCGCGGGCTGGAGGAATGGGTGGGCGTCGATCTGTTTGACCGCAGCGCGCACCCGGCCACGCTCACGGCCGCGGGCCAGCGTTTCCTGCCGCTGCTCGAAGGCGTGCTCGGCGACCTCGAGGCGGCGCGCATCAAGGCCAGGGCCGCGCATGACCAGGAGGAGTCGACGCTGCGCTTCGCGGCCACGCACTCGCTGTCGCTGACTTTCTTTCCGCGCTGGCTCACGGGCATAGAGTCGCGGCTGCACATAGGCGCGCTGCAGACCATGTCGGACAGCTCGCGCAGCTGCGAATTCCTGATGTTCCAGCGGCGCGTGCAGTTCGTTCTGTGCCATGGCCACAAGGACGTGCCGGGACGGCTCGACGAGCAGGAGTACCCGATGCTGCGGCTGGGCAGCGAAACGCTGCTGCCGGTGTCCGTGCCGCATCCCGACGGCACGCGCGGCAAGGCCTTGCACGCGATCGGCAATGCGCCGCCCGTGCCCATGCTGGCCTACGGCGAGGACTCGGGCCTGGGCCGCATCATGCGCGCCCAGCTGCGGCCCAACATGGCCAGGGCGGGGCGCAGGAACACGCAGGCCGAACTGCAGGAAGTCTTCACCGCCCACCACGCGGTGCTGCTCAAGACCATGGCGCTCGAGGGCCGCGGCATCGCCTGGCTGCCGCAGTCGCTGATCGAGGCCGAGCTGGCCAGCGGCGCGCTGGTGGGCGCGGGCGCCCAGGCGCTGAACATTCCGGTGGAAATACGCATGTACCGCCAGCGCGCGGTGATGTCGGACAAGGCCGAAGCGCTGTGGGCGCTGGCCCAGCAGCAGGCGCTGGACTGAACCGCAGATGCAAGCCCGTTCCACTTCCGCGGCGATTGCCGTCATCCTGGCCGGCGTCACCGCGGCGCTGCATATCGGCAAGATTCCGCCGGCAATCCCGGTGCTGCAGCAGGCGCTGGGCCTGACGCTGGTCGAGGCCGGCTTCCTGCTGTCCATGGTGCAGCTCGCGGGCATGCTGCTGGGCGTGCTGCTGGGCGTGGCGGTCGACGGCCTGGGGCTGCGCCGCAGCATGCTGATCGGCCAGCTCACGCTGTGCGCCGCAAGCCTGGCGGGCATCTGGGCGCGCGCGCCCGTCGATCTGCTGGTGCTGCGCGGCGTCGAGGGCCTGGGCTTTTTGCTGGTGGTGCTGGCCGCGCCCAGCCTGATACGCCAGCTGGTGCCGGCGCGCCAGCTGCCGTCGTTTCTCGGCCTGTGGGGCGCCTACATGCCGGCCGGCGCGGCGCTGGCGCTGCTGTGCGGGCCGTTGTTCATGGCGGCCTGGGGCTGGCAGGCCTGGTGGGGGCTGCTGGGCGCGCTGTCGGCGGCGATGGCGCTCTGGCTGCTGCTGGGCGTGCCGGATGCCGGGGCGGCCCATGCCGGGGCGGCCCCTGCTGGTGCCGTGTCTGCGGGACCGATGACGGCCGCCGCCCAGCCCTGGGCGCAGCGCCTGCGCCTGACGCTTGCCAGCCCCGGCCCCTGGCTGGTGGCGCTGGCGTTTGCCATGTATTCCAGCCAGTGGCTGGCCGTGGTCGGCTTCCTGCCGTCGGTCTATTCCCAGGCCGGCGTGAGCGCGGTTGCCGCGGGCGCGCTGACGGCGCTGGTCTGCGCGATGAACATCATCGGCAATGTCGCCGCCGGCCGGGTGCTGCTGCGCGGCCCGCATGCGCAGCGCCTGCTGTTCGCGGGCTTTGGCTGCATGGCGCTGATGGCCTTGCTGACCTTCAGCCCGCTGCTGGGCGAGGCGCCGCTGCTGCGCTATGCGGCGGTGCTGCTGTTTTCGGCCGCCGGCGGCATGGTGCCGGGCACGCTGTTCTCGCTGGTGGTGCGCCTGGCGCCCAACGCGCAGACGGTGTCGACCACCATGGGCTGGGTGCAGCAATGCTCGGCCACGGGCCAGTTCCTGGGCCCGCCGCTGGTCGCCTGGGTCGCGGCCCAGGCGGGCGGCTGGCAGCTGACCTGGGTGGTGACGGGCGCGGCCTCCTTGATCGGGCTATGGCTCGCGCTGCGGCTGGGCAAGCGCGACCGACCGCTGGCGCAGCAGGCGTGAGCGTCAGCGGCTGTGCGCTGGCTAGTCGCGGTGCAGCAGTTCCAGGAACAGCTCGGCGGGCCGGCTCAGCGGCCGGTCGCGGCGCACCAGGCTGCCATAGGACTCGAGCTTGTGGCGCAGCGTGTAGGGAACGATGCGCAGCATGCCGTAGGCGTCGTTGAGCGCGCCCACCGTTTGCGGAATCACGCCCAGCATGTCCGAGCTGCGCACCAGATTGATGGTGGTGAGAATCGAGCCGGTCTCTATCAGCCCGCGCGGCAGCGGCGTGCAATGCTCGCGAAACTCCTGCTCGATCAGCGCGCGCATCGGACTGCCCGGCGGCTGCAGCACCCAGCCGTAGTGCTGCAGGTCGGCGAAGCGGGCCTTGGGCAGGGCCAGCAGCGGGTGCTCGTTGCGCACGATGAAGGCCAGGCTTTCATCGTCTATCGGCCGGAAGATGCACTCGCCGGCCGAGGCCGCCGCCAGGCGCCCGACCACGACTTCCAGCACGCCTTCGTGCAGCTGTGCCTGCAGCCGGTCGCTGGTGTCGACCGCGACTTCGATTTCCAGCAGCGGCAGCTGCTGCTTGAGGTCGAGCAGGGCGCGCGTCAGGCGCCCGGGTGAGGCCGCCATGATGCTGCCCACGACCAGCCGGCCGGCGCTGCCCTGGCGCAGCTCGCCGAGTTCGCGGTTGAGCGCTTCCATGCTGCCGCGCATGGCGCGGAAATAGTCGAACACCCGGTCGCCCGCGGCATTGCGCCGCAATTGCCGGCCCACGCGCTCGAACAGCGGCTGGCCCAGCGCGTCCTCGAGCTCGTGCAGCATCTTGGTTGCCGCGGGCTGGCTCAGGCCCAGCTGCGTGGCCGCGGCGCGCAGTGTCTGGCGCTCCTCTATGGCCAGCATCAGCGCGATCTGGCGCATGCGCAGGCGGTTGAGCAGCTGCGGTGTGCTGTCGCGTTTGTCTATGGATCCCATGACTGCCTCCTGATTTCCTCAGGTTATCAATCTATCAAAAACATTGAATATACGGCTATCAATACCTTGCCTACGATGCAGCTACCACTATAAAAATGGAGACAAAGATGCAAAGACGTCATCTGCTGACCGCCGCCGCGCTCGGGGCCACATGTCTGCTGCCCGCGGCCGTCCAGGCGCAGGACCCGGCGAACTGGCCGACGCGGCCGGTGCGCATGCTCGTGGGCTCGGCGCCCGGCGGCGGCACGGACGCGATGGCACGCGCCGTTGCCGACCGGCTCGCGCCGCTGCTCAAGCAGCCGGTGCTGGTGGAAAACCGCCCCGGCGTCTCCAACACCATGGCCGTCGACGTGACCGCCAAGTCGACCGACGGCCACACCATGGTGATGGGCGTGGTCACGGCGCATGCGATCGCACCCCATCTGCTCAAGCTGGGCTACGACAACAACAAGGACCTGGTGCCCGTGGCCTTTGTCGGCTCGGTGCCCAATGTGCTGGTGGTGGGCAATTCGGTGCCGGCAAACAGCGTCGCTGAACTCGTGGCACTGGCCAAGAAGCAGCCCGGTCAGATCAACTTCGCCAGCAGCGGCACGGGCAGCACCCAGCATATCGCCGCCGAAGTGTTCAAGGACGCGGCCGGCATCGCGATCACCCATGTGCCCTACAAGGGCAGCGCGGGCGCGCTGGTCGACCTGGTCAGCGGCCAGGTGCAGATGAGCTTCGACACCATGCCTTCGGTGATAGGCCAGATCAAGGCCGGCAAGCTGCGCGCGCTGGCCGTGACCTCGCCCCAGCGCAACCCGCAGCTGCCCCAGGTGCCGACCATGGCCGAAGCCGGCCTGCCCAGCGTCGCGATCAGCGCCTGGTACGGCATCTACATGCCGGCCGCCACGCCCAAGGCCGTGCAGCAGAAGGTGCATGACGAAGTCAACAAGGTGATCGCCATGCCCGAGACCAAGAGCCGGCTGGAAGCCGTGGGCGCCGAACTGCGCCCCATGAGCCAGCCCGACTTCGGCGCCTTCCACCTCGCCGAATACCAGCGCTTTGGCGAGATCATCCGCAAGAACGACATCAAACTGGACTGAGCCATGTCTACCGCATCCCTTCCCGTCGTTGCCCTGACCCTGGGCGACCCCGCCGGCATAGGCGCCGAGCTGATCGCCCGGCTGCTGGCCAAACCCGAAGCCACGCAGCAGGCCAACCTGGTGCTGATAGGCGATCCCTGGCTCTGGGAGCAGGGCCAGCGCATCGCGGGCGTGCAGGTGGCGACGGCGCCGCTGGCCGGCCTGGCGCAGGTGCGCGCACGCGCCGATACGCGGCTGCCGGCCTTTGTCGCCGTCAACAGCATTGCGTCGGCCCATGTGCAGACCGGCCAGGTGGGCGCGGCGGGCGGGCGTTCGGTGCTGCAGGTGCTCGACCAGTGCATGGACGCGGCGCTGGCCGGCGCCATTGACGCCATCTGCTTTGCGCCGCTCAACAAGCAGGCCATGAAACTCGGCGGACTGCGCCACGAGGACGAACTGCACCACTTTGCCGAGTACCTGGGCGTGCAGGGCTACTTCTGCGAGTTCAACACGCTGGGCAATCTCTGGACTTCGCGCATCTCCTCGCATGTGCCGCTCAAGGACGTGGCCAGCTATCTGAGCGAGCAGCGCATTGCCCAGGCCGCCGAGCTGCTCTACAACGCGCTGCGCGCCAGCGGCATGGCCGCGCCCAAGGTGGCGATTGCCGGCTTCAACCCGCACAACGGCGACGGCGGCACCTGCGGGCGCGAGGAGATCGACATCATCGCCCCCGCGGTGCGCGCGCTGCAGGCACGCGACTGGCCCAGCGAGGCGCCGTTCCACGGCCCGTTCCCGGCCGACACCATCTTTCTCAAGGCCCAGGCGGGCGAGTACCAGGCCATCGTCACCATGTACCACGACCAGGGCCAGATCGCGATCAAGCTGCTGGGCTTCTCGCGCGGCGTGACGGTGCAGGGCGGCCTGCCGATTCCCATCACCACGCCCGCGCACGGCACGGCCTACGACATCGCGGGCCAGGGATGCGCCAGCGTCGAGGCCACCTGGCAGGCCTTGCTGATTGCCAGCCGCATGGGTGCGGCGCGCATGGCAACGCGGGCAGCGGTCAGCGCCTGATTCCTCGGGCTGCGGCCCGTTTCATTTCATTTTTCAAGAGGTCTTTATGAAGATCAAGTCCGTACGCGCCCGGGTTTTCCAATGGAAGGGCAAGACCGTTCCGCCGCAAGGCAACTTCTGCTCCAACGCCATGGACCTGGTGTACTCCAACACCGAGAGCATGAGCACCTTCCGCTTCCATTCGTGGACCGTGGTCGAGATCGAGACCGATGACGGCATTGTCGGCATAGGCAACGTGGCGCTGGCGCCGGCAATTGCCAAGGCCATCATCGACCAGTACCTCACGCCCCTGGTCGTGGGCCAGGACCCCTGGGACTACGAGTACCTGTGGCAGCGCATGTACCGCGCCACGCACGCCTGGGGCCGCAAGGGCGTGACCATGGCCGCGATCTCGGCCGTCGATCTCGCGATCTGGGACATCCTGGGCAAGAGCGTGGGCAAGCCGGTGTTCAAGCTGCTGGGCGGGCGCACCAAGGAAAGGATTCCCTGCTACTACTCCAAGCTGTACCGCGGCGACCTCAAGGAAATGCAGGACGAGGCGCAGAAGTTCATGGACCAGGGCTTCACCGCGTTCAAGATGCGCTTTGGCTACGGCCCGGCCCACCTGCAGCATGGCGTCAAGGAAAACCTCAAGTCGGTCGAAGCGATACGTGAAGTGATCGGCTACGACAACGATCTGATGCTCGAGTGCTACATGGGCTGGAACCTCGAATACGCCAAGCGCATGCTGCCCAAGCTCGCGAAATACGAGCCGCGCTGGCTGGAGGAGCCGGTGATTGCCGACGACATCGACGGCTACGCCGAACTCAACGCGATGAACATCATTCCTATCTCGGGCGGCGAGCATGAGTTCAGCCTCTACGGCTTCAAGCAGCTGCTCGACAGGAAGGCCGTGAGCGTGGTGCAGTACGACACCAACCGCGTGGGCGGCATCACGGCGGCGCACAAGATCAACGCGCTGTGCGAAGCCTATTCCGTGCCGGTGATTCCGCATGCCGGCCAGATGCACAACTACCACCTGACGATGAGCACGCTGGCCTCGCCCATGGCCGAGTACTTCCCGATCTTCGACGTCGAGGTCGGCAACGAGCTGTTCTGGTACATCTTCGACGGCGAGCCGATTGCCGACAACGGCTTCCTGCAGCTGCGCGACGACGTCCCCGGCCTGGGCCTGACGCTCAAGACCGAATACCTCGACCAGTTCGACATCATCGAATAAGGAGCCCGCCATGCCCGGACTTTCCAATCCCCGCTATCGCGGCATCTTCCCGGTCGTGCCCACGACCTTCCACGAGGACGGCACGCTTGACCTCGCAAGCCAGAAGCGCTGCATCGACTTCATGATCGACTCGGGCGTCGACGGCCTGTGCATCCTGGCCAACTTCTCCGAGCAGTTCCTGCTGGGCGACGACGAGCGCGAAACGCTCACCCGGCTGGCGCTCGAACATGTGGCCGGCCGCGTGCCGGTGATCGTCACCACCACCCACACCAGCACCGCGATCTGCGCGGCGCGCAGCCGGCGCGCCCAGGACATGGGCGCGGCGATGGTGATGGTCATGCCGCCGTACCACGGCGCGACCTTCCGCTTCAGCGACGCGCAGATCCAGCGCTTCTACGCGGGCGTGTCCGATGCCATCGACATTCCCATCATGGTCCAGGACGCACCCGCGGCGGGCACGGCGCTGCCACCGGCGTTGCTCGCGCGCATGGCGCAGGAGATCGAGCAGGTGCGCTACTTCAAGATGGAGACCGCGGGCGCGGCCGGCAAATTGCGCGAGCTGATCGCGCTGGGCGGCGAAGCCATCGAAGGGCCGTGGGACGGCGAGGAGGCGATCACGCTGCTGGCCGACCTCGAAGCCGGCGCGACCGGCTCGATGACCGGCGGCGGTTTCGCCGACGGCATACGTCCCATCATCG
Source organism: Comamonas sp. (assembly GCF_036666375.1). Taxonomy (GTDB): domain Bacteria; phylum Pseudomonadota; class Gammaproteobacteria; order Burkholderiales; family Burkholderiaceae_C; genus Comamonas. Next base: position 25,777 of record NZ_JAVWWA010000077.1, read on the forward strand.
AAGCCTTCCGCAACGGCGACAAGGACCAGGCGTTCAATGAGTACCAGCGCTGGCTGCCGCTGATCAACCACGAGAACCGCCAGGCGGGCTTTCTGGCCGCGAAGGCGCTGATGCAGGCCGGCGGCGTGATTGCCTGCGACGCGCCGCGCCACCCCTGGCCCGCAATGCACCCCGAAGTGCGCCGCCAGCTGCTCGACATCGCGCGCCGGCTCGATCCGCTGGTGCTGCGCTGGGGGAAATAAGGCGAGGCGATTTTTCGAGGGCAGGCCGTTCCCCTTTAGACGCGGCCGGCGAGGCAGGCTCAGGGCGAACGGTAAAACCGTTCGTGGTGAGCCTGTCGAACCATGAACGGCCTG
>NZ_JAVWWA010000078.1:0-12762 GCF_036666375.1 Comamonas sp.
AAAAAAGAGCCGCATCAAGCGGCTCTTTCTCATGGTGCAGGAACGCCTTAGAACGGGGCCGATTCCGGATCCGAATCCTCGGGCGCTTCCTTGGGGCCGGTCACGGCCATGGCCTTGCCCTTGGCCGCGGCCAGGCGCACGCCCAGCACTTCGGCCGGTGCGGCCTGCTGCAGCGCGGCCGGCAGGCCTTCGCCGAGCGCCGTGCGGCCTTCGCCGCCCAGGGCCTCGATCAGATCGGGCAGCAGCTTGCTGAGCTCGCCCGTGGCAATTGCCACGTCGGCGTCAAAGCCGCCGTCGTCCTTGGACTGGCCGTCGAACACGGTTTCCAGGAAGGTGATCTTCTTGACCTGCAGGCCTTCGGTCAGCACCAGGGAAACGCGGTCGTCCCAGGTCAGCGCGAGCTTGGTGGGCAGCTTGCCGGCCTCTATGTGCGCCTTGACTTCATCGATGTCCAGCGGGTGGCGCGCATAGCGCACCACCGACTTGGCCTCGTCGGCGCTCTTGAGCTCGCACTCCTGGTCTATGGTGAAGCCCACGGGCGGCTCCTGGCTGGACAGCCAATGCGCCATGGCGGCCTGGGCCGCGGTCTGCGTGTCAAGCAATGCGACGGCAAAGCCAGGCAGTCCATCGACCAGCAGCGTCACGACTTCGTCGGCGCGTGTCTGGCTGCCGGTGTCGAGCACCAGAAAGCGCGCGTCGGGGTCTATCCAGATCCACATGCCGCCCTGCTTGGTGAAAGCCATGGGCAGCAGGTCGAGCTTGGCTTCGTCCTTGAGCTCCTGCTTTTCCTTCTTGCCGGGCTTGCGGCCCGAATTGCGCTCGATCGCATCGGCCTTTTCCTGCACCTTGCGGTTGAGCACGCTGGCCGGCAGCATCTTGCTTTCGCTCATGAAGCGCAGGATCCACTGCCCGCCGACCGACTCGGCAAACAGGCCTTCGCCTTCGCCGCGCGGCTGCACCCAGCCGGCAGAGCGCTCCTGCGTGGCGCCGCACTCGGTGAACGGCGTGCGCGCCAGCGCTTCCTCCACCTGCTCCAAAGTACCCTGCCATTGCTCGGCAATGCGGTACACGATCATGTTCTTGAACATCCACTACCTTCGTTCATTCGGCAAAGGGGTTTGTCGCCGGCGCGCGCCGACACTCCCCGCACCCGGTGATGACCATCATCACCCTGATTGATTTGAAATCTACAAGCCTCGGCGCAAACCATACAAGGCTTCGGCGGCCGCGTGCCTGTAAAAAAGCGTTTCACGGCGACGCCGCAACTTGGCACTACTTTACACAGCATCACGCAGCCCACATGCGAGCGTTACATGCGCATCGCAAACTGACATCCAGCGCTGCAGTTTCCCCGCCACAGCGTGTTCTTCCATCCCAAGAAAGGATCAGCTCCATGGCTATTTTCCAACGTACCCTGACTGCCACCGCCGCCGCTGCCACCGTCTTTGCCGCGCTGGCCATGCCGACATGGGCACAGACACCGGCCGCAGCTCCCGCAGCAGCCACAAGCATCGCCGCCGAACCCGCAGCCCGTGGTCCAGGCCACCACCCGCGTGACCCTGCGGCGCATGAAAAGCGCATGGCCGAAAAGGCCCAGAAATTCCAGACGGCGCTGCAACTCACGCCCGCCCAGCAAGCCGGCTGGAACACCTACCGCGAAGCGGTCAAGCCCCAGCCCCATGGCAAGCGCATGGACCGCGAGAGCTTCGCCAAATTGACCACGCCGCAACGCATAGACCACATGCAGCAGCAGCGCGCCGAACGCAATGCCCAGGCAGACCGTCGTGCGCAAGCGACCAAGACCTTCTATGCAACGCTGAGCCCCGCGCAGCAGAAAACCTTTGACGCCGAGAGTCTGCGCTTTGGCCCGCATCACGGCAAGCGCCATGGCCCCCATGGCGAACATCGCCACGCACCTGCGGCCGCAGCGCCTGCCAAGTAACTATGCCCAGGCCCTTGCGGCTTGCCAACCCCCAAAGCAGGCCTTGTGCCTGCTTTTTTCATGGCGAATCGATGGTCAGCGTTGCGCCGGCTGCGCAAGCCCCTACAGCGCTTGAGGGGGGAAAAGCATCACGCGACATTTGCTGTCAAAAACATGGTTTCATCCTCCATACACTTGTTTAAAAGCGTAATTTATTCAGTCCATTGGAGTTGTTAACAATGCCGTTGAAACTATCTCGCCTCGCCTCCTCATGGACCGCTGGCATGGCCTTACTGTTAGCCAGTTGGGGCGCGCAGTCCCAACCCGTTTTCAATGACCACTCTCCCACCTGGTATGCGCAGGGCGCCGTGGGGGCCAGCGATGCCTATGCAGCCAGCGTAGGTGTGACCTTGCCCTGGAAGCAATGGACCTACGGTCTGGGCTCTGGCCAGGTCACCGGTCACTGGGATCTGTTTGCGAGCCACTGGTCCAGCCATACGCTCAGAGATGAACGCCAGCGCTCCTATGTCATTGGCGTGATACCCACGCTGCGCTGGCGTGGCGATCAAGGCCTGTCGCCCTGGTTCGCTCAGGCCGGCACCGGTCTCGCATGGTCCAGCGCCTACTACCAATCGCACGACAAGCTTTTCAGCACGCGCTACAACTTCGCCACACACCTCGCCGTAGGCACCAATTTCGGCGCGCGGCGCGAACACGAGGTCATGTTGCGCCTTGAACATTTTTCGAATGCCGGCATCAAGCGCCCCAACCCGGGCGAAAACTTCCTGCAACTGCGCTACGCCCACCGGTTCTGAAACTGATCAGTTATCCACAGAGTCGCCCAGAAAAGCTGCAAACTCTGCCCCCGAACCGCCCGCCAGGGCGGTTTTTTTATGCCTCGCATGCCTGTGGATAAACCTGAGGGGAAAATTGGGAAATCTATGCAGTTATCCACAAGCATACTGATCATTTGAAAGTTGTACCCAATCGGCATGCAGCAGCGACAGCCCTCTGGACACATGCTTTCAAGGATTGCAACCTATTGATTTCAATGAATAAATCCAAGTTATCCACAAAAAATGGGCACCTCTACTACTACGACTATCTATAAATAGAAATATTAGGAACAACAACAGCGCACAATTTTTGGGCAGCTTTTCAGAAGTTGCCTCAATGCGGTTGGCGTGCCTTTTCGATCCAAGGCTCGACAAAAAATAAACACAGCAGCAAAACAACGGTGGAAAGCAACCAAAAAAAAAGTTATCCACTCCTAAATTAATAGCTAACTATCCAATAAAGACTAGGCAAATATCACTAAATCTGTGGAAAAAACAACAGCCGCAGACTCTGTGGATATCTAAATATCAACCTCTTTGTTATCCACAGGAAGTTCAGATTTATGAAAGTTATCCACTTTTGCCGTACATCGAGAACAGGGCTTCACGCACAGCCTTTTGGAAAACATAAGATGTTGATTTTTATAAGGAAATTTAAGTTATCCACAGAAACAGCGCGGATCTACTACTACGACTAATTTCTTATAGTGAAATAAATGAACAACTAGGAGAGTTCCTGGGACAAGCCGTCGAAACACCGCATCCAGGCAAATCCGTCTTGCATCGCAGACGGAAAAAGCGCAAAGTTCAAACCTCCGTGAACCGGACAAGCATGAAAAGCGCCGGGTTTTCTGGAAAAAATGACCAATTTGGGGACAACTACCTCTGAAATTACTCAAAACGAAGAGTTGTCCACAGCTTGTTATCAACATCGGTGGAAAAATGCGCGGCGCCATGGCCAGGCGCGGCTAAGTCGTTGTTTTTATTAGGTGTTCAAATAAATTCAACGCAATGCGGCCGCTGGCGCTGCGGCTGTAACCCGGTTACATGCGGTTTTTTGGGTGTTCGCCCCGTGTTTTGGCACGCGTTGGGACAGATTCGGACCTTGGCAGAGGCAAGCAAGACGCGAGGCGGGACGGAGGACCTGTGAGTGCCCGGCTCCGCCGCCGGAACGGCCTGCAGGGCCATTGACGTCATGGCGAGGGAAAGCCGGTCATGTGAGCGTTGGGCGGCCAGAAGTCAAATGCAGGCACTGATGCCCGGCGTTTCAGACCAAGGCGCGATATGCGTGGCAAAGGGCCCGCAAGGCCTCAGGAAGGGCCGCAACCGCCAGGACGATGGCAGGGGTGAGGAAATCATCAAACCGCGGGCCCTGGCGGTTTGTGCGCGTTCTCGGCGAAGCGCGCTGGAGATATCGATGGAGCGATGGCTCCATCGGGGGCCCGTTGCCGGCGCCACGTGCGCCGCAACGCCAGGCTCAGGCTTTTTTCAGAAACACCGACTTGAGCATGAAGCTGCCCTGCTCGGTCTTGCAGTCGACGTCATGGTCGCCGTTGCCATGGACCAGGCGAATGCTCTTGATCTTCGTGCCCTTCTTGATCACGGTCGATGATCCCTTGACCTTGAGGTCCTTGATCAGCAGCACCGCGTCGCCATCGGCCAGCAGCGTGCCGTTGGCATCGCGGATGCTGCCGTCGCCGGTCTCGCTTTCCTCTGCGGCCTCCTGGCCGCTTTGGGGCCACTCAAACGCGCAGTCGGGGCACAGGTAGCTCGCGCCGTCGGGATAGGTGTTCTCAAGGCCGCACTGGGGGCAGGCCGGGACTTGTTCTGGCATGGGGAAAACTTTCTCTTTCAAGTGGAAACGATGCAATGGTTGATGGGCCCTGCCCTTTTATCTTGGCGGGCGCTTTTCGAGCGCAAAAGGCGGCAGGCCGTTGAGCAGCCGCTGGCCATAGCTGGTGTGCACCAGGCGCTTGTCATAGCAGTAGACAAATGCCCGGTCCTCTTCGGTGCGGATCGCACGGCCTACCCATTGGGCCAGGCGTATGGCCGTGGCGGGCACCACGAGCTCGCTGAAGGGGTCCCTGCCTGCGCTGCGCAGCCATTCGGCGCGGGCTTCTCCCACGGGGTCGTCTGGCGGGGCAAACGGCAGCTTGGTGATGAACAGCGACTCGCACAGCGCGCCCGGCAGATCCAGCCCCTCGCCGAACGACTGCATGCCGAAGATGATGGAGGGCTGGCCGTCTGCGACCCGCTCGCGGTGCAGGGCCAGCAGCTGGGCGCGCGGCATGGCCGTTTGCACCAGCACATTGGCGCGCATTGCGGTCGAGAGGGCGTCGACGGCCTGGCGCATCTGCTCGCGCGAAGTGAAGAGCACCAGCGCGCCGGATTCGACGCGTGCCAGGTCATGCAGCAGCGCCTCCACCATCTCGCTGGTGAAGGCGCTGGCCTGGCGTGGATCGGCATGGGTCTGCGCGGCAACGAATATGCCCTGGGACGCGTAGTCGAACGGGCTGGGCACTTCGAGCGTGGTTACTGCCGCATCGCCGTGCAGGCCGGATTCGCGCAGGAAGAAGTCAAATTGTCCACAGCTTGTTAAAGTGGCCGAAGTCAGCACCGCGCCGCGTACCTGCGACCACAGATGGCGGCGCAGAGTCGCTCCCGGCAGCAGCGGACTGGCATGGGCCTTGACCACGATGAACTCGCCATCTGTCTCCAACGTGAACCATTTTGCGTTGGGAACATACTGACTGTCGTCATTTTCCGCAGGCTGCTGCAGCAGCAGTTGGGCCGTGTCGTATACCGATTCGAGTCGGGGTGCGAGCGCGCCGACCTGTGCATACATTGTGGATAACCTGCGGGCTTCTTCGGGTTTGTCGCGAATCTCCACGCGCAGTGCCTTGGAGATTGCGCGCAGTGCGTCCAGAAAGCCACTGGCGTGGTGCGAAGCCTGGGCCAGGGGTTCGAGCAGTGCCTCGGGCAGTATTCCGCGCGTTGCGCGCACCCGCGCCGGTCCCCAGCTGTCCTTCTGCGACTTGAGTTCGTCGCCGTAGAAATCCATCACCAGGCGGGCCAGATCCTGCAGCGTCTGGCGCAGCTGGCTCGAGTGGGTCGGTACGTCGGCGACCTCCTCGACTTCGAGCATGGTGCCCACGCGCAGCGCGCGGCTGGCGAGTTTGTCTATCCAGCCCAGACGGCTCAAGTCAAGTGCGCAGGCGAATTGGGACAGTGCGGTGGCCGGCAGGTGGTGGGCCTCGTCGAGCACCAGCAGACAGTTGTCCAGGTCGGGCAGCAGGCGCGCGCCCAGCGAAGACAGCAGCAGATCATGGTTGGCCACGATCACCTGGGCCGCAACCATGGATTTGCGGCGTTCATAGTAAGTGCAGCCATCGAAAGCCGGGCAATGTTTGCCGGTGCAGGAGCTCGACTCGGCCGCGACCGGACTCCAGGCCTCGGGTTCGGGGGGCGTGGCCAGCGAGTCGCGGTCGCCGTCCCAAACTCCTGTGGCCATGGCGTCGGCCATGCTCGCATAGAACTGCATGCGCGCCTCGAGTTCCTGGGCCGGACGCGCCCGGGTCGCGGCTTCTTCCTCGGCGAACAGGTCGTCGGCCGCGTCATGCGATTCGCCCGTGCCCGCGAGGCGCTCGAGCTTGAGCTTGCAGACAAAGCGTCCGCGGCCCTTGGCGAGGGCGAATTTGAACGGCTGCTCAAGCTGTGCAGCGAGGGCCGGCAAATCCTTGTTGACCAACTGCTCCTGCAGCGCCACGGTCGCGGTCGAGATCAGCACCCGGGTGCCGCGCGCCAGCGCGAGCGTGATCGCGGGAATGCTGTAGGCCAGCGATTTTCCAACGCCCGTTCCGGCTTGAATTACCGCAATGGAGCGTTCCGGCTCCGGAGCATCGTCATCGACTTTTCCGAGCTGGGCGGTGCTGAACGTGGTGGCGACCTGGGCCGCCATGCGGCGCTGACCTTCGCGGCCGCGAAACCCGGGGATGGACGCGACGACATCATCGAACGATTCAAGGCCCAACTGGGCCCACTTTTGCTGGGACATTGAGAGCGGAATGGACTGGCTTTTCGACGGCCTGTCGGTATAAATAAGAAATAAAACACAGATATGTAGTGAATAAGATGTTAAATCTTATGTTTTCTACGCTACATACGGTGCTTTTGAGCACATACAACCTGTGTTGCATACGCGTTTGAGCCGGTCATGGAAGTGCCGACTGTGTATTTTCGCAGGACTGAGGATTCTGTGGATAAGAGCGGATAAGTTTTTGCCGGCTTCTGTGGGAGGAAACTTATCCACAGCATTTTTTGCGTGACTTCAGGTGCATACACTGTGCGTATCTCTGGGGACAGCTATGCGGATTGTCAGAGGATTGCATGGAAAATTCGTTGCCGGCCAATGACTTGCGCAGACTATGCACAGGTTGTCCAGAAAGTTGGCTGGAGATGACCCAAAACCACACAGGCATCAGCAGCCATTTATCCACAGTACAGCCTGCACATAGCGTGCCTGCGCTGTGCATAGTGATGCGCCCCTGCGATGGGTTGCGCACGCATGGACCCATCCCGGGCGGCGGCTGCGGCCCAAATCCTGGCGATTCCCGTTTCTGCTTAAAAAACAGGCAAAAAAGGCTCAATCTTTGGCAGTCTGCGACCAAAAAATGGGGTTTACCCGGGGGGATTTGGTTTAAAGCTATTCATAACGTAGCTGTAAAGTGTTGTTTTCAAAGGATATATCGGGTTCTGCAGCCGATTTCAGCTTTGGCGATGGGCAAGCCGTGAAAGCATGCTTGCCCATGGTTTGTAATTTTTCTTATCTTTTTGTTCGGCTGATTCGGCTATCTGAAACCATATGCCCATAGCCTGAATAAAAATGACGCTGTGGTATTGCGCAGAGAGTGCAACAATGTGTTGTCGAACCTGGCTGCTTGTTTTACCTGCCCATTGATTTCCAGACGCGGACCTGCCGCGTGGCACAGGGCTTGGTACGGAGGACGCTGCCGGTGCTCGCAACGCCAACAACCACAGTGTGAACAGGCTTAAGCTTCCATATGCCCACGTCGCCTCTCACTTCGTCCGCGATGGATAACGCTTCATACCTTTACAGGCATGAACTGCAAAGCCGTTACCGCTGGCTGCGCTTTGCTCCGGACATAGAGCGCGAATTCATGAATTTCCTGCGCGAATCCCAATCGGTGAATTTCGTGGCTTGCGCCTGGATCGGGCTCGCGCTGTGGCTGGGCATTGTGGGCTGGGATGTGCTGCGCTACCTGCAGCACATTCAAGGTACGGCGATCGAGGCGAGCTATCTGCACATCATCATTCCCACGCGGCTGGTGAATCTGCTGGCGCTGGGCGCACTGCTGATCAGTCTGCCGCGTCTGCGTCACAGCGCCTGGATGGGGACTGCGGGCCTGGCGACCATCGCGGTGTATTGCGTCTGCGCTTTCATATGCGCCTATGTGTACAACCGGCTGGACATCCGCGATGGCATGGCCGCATCGATCCTGATTCTGATGACGGTGCTGTTTCCCTGCGGCATGACGCTCAGGCAGGCGCTGCCGACCAGTGCGCTGCTCATTGCTGCCTACTGGCTCACGGCATGGCAGTTTCTGTCGCCCGCACGCTGGGAAGCGTTTCGCGACACCGGCAGTCTGCTGATGGTGTGCCTGGGCATGATGGCCTTCGGCAGCTATCTGCGCGAACGCGGTGCGCGCGAGCAGTTTCTGCTGCGCCGCCTGCTGGATTGGGAGGCCGCGCACGACCCGCTCACCGGCCTGGCCAATCGCCGCAGCTTCCAGCGGCATTTCGACGTCTGCCTGGCGCAGGCGCAGCGCGACGGCAAGACGTTGATGCTGGCCATCCTGGACCTCGACCATTTCAAGCTCTACAACGACCATTACGGCCACAAGGCGGGCGACCGGGCGTTGCAGCAGGTGGCGCTGGTCCTCGGACACTATGCGGCGCGTCCCATGGACATGGCGATACGCCTGGGCGGCGAGGAATTCGGTCTGCTGAGCTATGCCGACGAAGCGCCGGCGCTGACCCGGCGCATGCAGCATCTGCTCGCGCAGCTGCAGGGGCTGCATATCCTGCATGAATACTCGCCCACGGCCTCGTGCCTCACGGCCAGCATAGGCATCGCCCAGGCCGAGCCCGCGGCCACCACCGACAGCCTGTTCCTGCAGGCCGATGCCCAGCTTTACCGTGCCAAGGAAGCGGGCCGCAACCGGGTCTGCGGGCCCGACACCAGTGCGGAGGCCGGCAGTACCAAGCCTGCCGAAAAGTCCGCCGTCGCGTCCGCCTGAGCGCTAGGCCCGCGGCGCCGTTCAGGCGATCGGATTGCCGTTCTTGTGTGCAATGACCTGGGCCATGATGCTCACGGCGATTTCGGCCGGCGTCTTGCTGCCTATGGACAGGCCTGCGGGCGAGTGCAGGCGCGCGAGCGTGTCGGGCGCGACATCGAAATGCTCCTGCATGCGCTCGCGCCGGCTCTGGGCGTTGCGGCGCGAACCGATGGCGCCGACATAGAAGGCCGGGCTCTGCATGGCTTCGAGCAAGGCCATGTCGTCTAGCTTGGGGTCGTGGCTCAGCGCGATCACGCAGCTGCGCAGATCGGGTCTGAAGGCCGTCACGGCGTCATCGGGCATCAGCGTGCTGCGCTGCACGCCCTGGATCTGCAGCGAGGCCATGTATTCCTGGCGCGGGTCGCAGATGGTCACGACGAAACCGTTGAAGATGGCCATGGTCGCGAGGTATTCGCTCAGCGTGCCCGCGCCTATGAGCAGCATGCGGTAGCCCGGTCCCAGCACGTTGTGCAGGGTCTGGGCGTCGATGGCCAGCGCCTGGGGCGCATCGGTCTGGCCCAGCGTGGCCTGGCCGGTCGCCAGATCCAGGCTGCGGCGCACCAGCGCGCCCGACAGCAGCTGTTCGGTCAGTTGCAGCAGCCCCTGTGCATCCGGGTCGAATTCGAGCACCAGTTCGAGCGTGCCGCCGCAGGGCAGGCCGAAGCGATGGGCTTCGTCGGCGGTGACTCCGTAGGTGACATGGCGCGGCGGCTGGGCCCAGCCGCGCGCATGGTCCATCTGCTCGCCCAGGCGTGTGTAGCGCTGCAGCAGGTCGTCCTCGATGCAGCCGCCCGAGACCGAGCCTACGGTCTGGCCGTTTTCGCACAGCGCCATCATCGCGCCCACGGGCCGGGGCGACGAACCCCAGGTGCGCACGACCGTGGCGAGCACGGCGTGCAGGCCCTGGGCACGCCAGCGGTGCAGTTGTTGCAGGACGGTGATATCGATGTGGTTCATGCGGCGTGCTTGCGAGAAATATGCCCATCCATATCCGACCCTTCGATCCTTCGACCGGCTCAGGACTCAGGGCGAACGGGTAAATGGCCGGCCCTTCAATCCTTCGTCGGGCTCGGAGCCCAGGGCCCAGAGGTGACGAAGAACGAAGGGTTGCATGGAAAGTGTAGACCGGGCCACCGCGCTGCGCTCTGTGCGCTGGCCCTTTGCACACTCAGTGGTGGGCCTTGGCCGGATCGGTCTCGGCGCGCACCTTGGCCACGGTCTGCTTCAGGTCGGGCCATTCCTGCAGGCCGTACTGGGCGCGCATGGTGTTGAGCAGCACCGCGATCTGTGCGTCGCTGAGCGCGTAGCGGAACGACGGCATGGTACCCAGTTCCGCATGCGCGGGCGCCTGTATGCCTTCGAGCACGGCGCGCACGGCGTTGTTGGGCGACTGCGCATGCATGTTGGTGTTGAGCGCGAGCTGCGGGCGGCTGCCGAACGTGGATTCGGCAAGCTGGCCCTGCGGATCGCTGCTGTGGCAGCTCATGCACGCGCCCTGGTACAGGCGCAGGCCCTGGGCATCGGCGGGAACGGCTTGCGCGGTCTCGGCCTTGCGCACCAGTGCCTGGGCGTCGACGGGCTGGGCGTCGGCCTTCTTGTACGACAGGATGTACGTGGTCAGCGCCTGCAGGTCCTTGTCGTCGAGCTGGGCCAGGCCATGGGCCACGGGGGCCATGGGGCCAGCCGCCACGCCATGGCGCTGCGAGGCACCGGTGCGGAAATACTGCAGCAGGTCATCGGACGTCCAGGGCACGGGCGCGGCCGTGGCCGTGGTCAGCGCAGGCGCATCCCAGCCTTCGGCGGAACCGCCGGCCAGATGGAAGATGCCTTTCTTTTCGCCGGCAAACGCATCGCGTGGCGAATGGCAGGCACTGCAGTGGCCCAGGCCTTCGGCGATGTAGGCGCCGCGGTTCCATTCGGGCGTCTGGGTGGCGACATCGGCCACGGGGCCGGGTGTCAGATTCATCCAGTTCCAGACCGCGATGCCACGGCGGATGTTGAACGGAAAGCCCAGTGCGGTTTGCGGCGCTTCGCTTTTGACCGCGGGCTGCGACATCAGATAGGCATAGATGTCATGCATATCTGCGTCCGTCACGCGCGTGAACGCGGTGTACGGGAACGCGGGGTACAGATGCCGGCCTTCGCGGTCCACGCCGTGGCGCATGGCGCGCTCGAACGCCTCGTACGACCAGCGGCCGATGCCGGTTTCGGGATCGGGCGTGATGTTGGTCGAGTAGATGGTGCCGAACGGGCTGGGCATGGGAAAGCCGCCCGCGTTCTCGGCGCCGTTCTTGGCGGTGTGGCAGACCGCGCAGTCGCCCATTGCGACCAGCGTCTTGCCGTTGGCAATCTGCTGGGCCGAGAAGTCCTGCACCGCAATGCTTTGCTGGGGCGCGATTTCGCCATGGTGGGTCACGGCGAGGAAGGCGACGCCGGCGACGGCGACCAGGCCCACGCCCCCCAGGGTGATTTTCTTGATGGTTTTCATGTGGCTGTCCGGGGGTTATTTGCGGGCTTGGGCCTGGCGCAGCGCGGCCAGTACACGGCTGGGCGTGAACGGCACTTCCGTGAGGCGCACGCCGATGGCGTCGAAGACGGCGTTGGCGATCGCGGCGGCGCTGGGCACCGAGGCCGACTCGCCCGCGCCCATGGGCGCTTCATGCGGCAGCTCGAGCAGTTCGATCTGAACTTCGGGCAGTTCGTCGAAGCGCAGCAGCGGATAGCCGCCCCAGTCGAGCGACGTGGTGCCGCTGGCGTCGAAGGTCACGAACTCCTTGAGCGCGCGGCTCGTCGACTGGATGATGTTGCCGTGCACCTGGTGGCGCACGCCGGCCGGGTTGACCATGGCGCCGCAGTCGTGGGTGCAGAACACCTTGTCGACCTTGATTTCACCGGTCTCGCGGTTGACCGAGACATCGCAGACCCAGGCGGCCCAGGCCGCGCCGAAGCCCGGGAACTTGCTGTGGAAGTAGCGCGCGTAGGCAAAGCCCCGGCCCTTGGCGATCTTTTGATCGGCCGCGGTGGGCGCGCGGAACGCGACCCCGTCCTGCCACTGGCTCAGGCGGTGGGCAGCCTTCATCACGCCGACCGCGCGCTCGTCCTTCATGTAGCGCAGGCGGTAGGCAATCGGGTCGGCCTTGGCCAGGTAGGCGGCTTCGTCAATCCAGCATTCGTGCGCCAGCACATTGGGCAGGGCCGACACGCCGCGCATCCAGGACGCGCGCACCATGGGCGCGGCGTCCAGCGACACCGCGCGCACCGAAGGGTAGTCGTACAGCGGGATCGACGTGCGGTCGCCCATCTGCAGCACCTTCTTCTCGTTCTTGACCTTGCCGGTCAGCACCAGCGCCAGCGTGGGCGAGAGGTTCGACGGGTAGCTGGTCTGCAGCTCGTAGGCGACGACATTGCCGGCGTCGTCCAGGCCGCCGCGCAGCTTGATCAGCTGGCCCGTGCCCTTGGGCTCCCAGCCCGATTCCTGCTCGCGCATCAGCTGCACGCGCACCGGCTTGCCGACGGCGCGCGCCAGCAGCAGCGCATCGGCGGCGACGTCGTCGGCGCAATTGCGGCCGTAGCAGCCCGAGGCTTCCATGCGGTGCACGTTGACATAGTCGGCGTGCAGGTCGATGAGCTTGCCCAGGTCCTTGCGCAG
>NZ_JAVWWA010000078.1:12862-26109 GCF_036666375.1 Comamonas sp.
CCGGCCCATTCCTTCCACTGCACCTTGAGCTGGTGCATGGCGGCAATGGCCTGCTCTTCGCGCTCGGCAACGATGCCGACGAAGTCACCCTGCACCACGACCTTGACGATGCCGGGCAGGTGCTTGATCGAGTCGTGGTCCACGGAGATCAGGCTGTCGCCCAGCGGCGCCGTGTGATCCGCGCCGGTGTAGGGCGGGCGCACGACGCGGCCGTGCAGCATGCCGGGCAGGCGCACGTCATGCACATAGGTCAGCGCGCCCAGCACCTTGTTCGGGATGTCCACGCGCGGCACCGACTGGCCGATGTACTTGTGTTCCTTGCTCGAGCGCAGCGGCATGTGCTGGTCGAGATCGATGTGCAGGTCCTGTCCCGCGGCGAGTTCGCCGTACGACAGGCGCTTGCCCGCACCGATGACGAAGCCGTTCTCGGTGCGCAGCTGGGCCGCGGGCACGGACCAGCGTTCGCTGGCCAGGTTGATCAGCAACTGGCGCACCTGGCGCGCGGCCTGGCGCATGGGCGTCGACGTGTTCTGGATGGTGTCGCTGGCGATCGTCGGGCCCAGATCGGGGGTGCGCGTGGTGTGGCCCAGGATGATGCGCACGCGCGCGATATCGGTCTCGATCTCGTCGGCCACGAGCTGGCCTATGGCCGTGCGCACGCCCGTGCCCAGGTCCACGTGGCCGTTGAAGCCGATCACGTCGCCGTCGGCGCTGATGGCGATGAAGCTGTCGACCAGCGTTCCCGCGGGCACGGGAAACGGGCCTTGCGCGGGAGTGGGCGGATGCAGCAGCGGGCCCGTGCCCGCGAGAATGGCCAGCGGGCCCGTGGCCGCGGCGCTGACCATGATCATGCCGCCGGTCTTGAGCAATTGGCGGCGCGTCAGCTGCACAGTGCCGGGCTGGTCGTCGCGCGAAGTAGTCTTGAATCCGAACATCACACCAGCTCCTTGGAACATGCAGCCTGGCCATGCGTTGCGCAGGCACCTTGCACCACAGCGACTGCGCTGTGCACGTTGCGCCCCTGGGCGATCAGATCGCGCGCGCGCGTCGCGGCCTCGAGGATCTCGATATGCGTGCCGCAGCGGCACAGGTGGTGGGCCAGCTGCTTCTTGATTTCGTCATCGCTGGCCTGCGGGCGTTTGTCGAACAGCGCAACCAGCGCCATGATCATTCCGTTGACGCAGTAGCCGCATTGCGCGGCCTGGGTGTCGATGAACGCCTGCTGCACCGGATGCAGCAGCACGGCTTGCGTGGCTGCAGCGGCCTGGGTTTGCAGCGAAGCGTCGCCCAGGTCCTTGAACAGCGGGTCGAGCGCGACCTGGGCCTGCGCCTGGCGCGTGGCTTCGGGCGACAGGCCTTCGAGTGTGGTCACTTCCTTGCCGTTGACCACGGACAGCGGCACCGAGCACGAGCGCGCGACCTTGCCGTCGATCAGCACGGCGCAAGCGCCGCATTGGCCCAGGCCGCAGCCGTATTTGGGACCGTTGAGCTGCATGTCATTGCGCAGGACATACAGCAAGGGGGTATCGGCAGATGCCTTGTCTGCATCCACCGTATTGCCATTGAGTTTGAATTTCATCGCGTGTTATATGTTTTCGCGCTGCGAGCGCGGTTGTTCTTGATGACCTGTGAGCCGGGCGGGCGTAAGCTTCGTGGCGGGTTTTCCTATGCGATCGGGAAAAATTGCTGCGCAAAAAACAAAAGAGAAAATCGGCGGGCGCCGATTTTCTCTGGAGGGAAATAGGGAGCTATTTCCAGTGCTGGAAATTAGGTGCAGACCGATGTCGGAGATATTGTTCTTGCCATTGGAGCAATCCAATGCTTTGCAGAGATACCGGGAATGTGAGTCACGCTGTCGAGGCCTTGGGGCGCTGCCAGGCGGGCAATTCTCGTCGGCTGCTGTATTGAGTGAGGACACTCATTATTTGTGCGATTCCTCAAATCCCGTACGTGAAGTAAGGGAAAACCCTTGAGGCGCTCGGGTGTTGTGGGCGCTCGCCAGCGGAAAGTTCTTTTGTCTGCATGCAAAAAACCCCGTGGCTGCAGGCAGGCACGGGGCTAGGAGGCAAGGCGCGGCGCTCAGCGTTGGCGGCGTCGCCGCATCAACCAGGCGATCAGCGCGAGCAGCGCAACTGCGCCCACGGCCATGCCCGCGCGCGCCAGCGTCAGCAGCGTGGCGTCGGTGCCGGCCGTGGCCGGGTCGCGCAGCTTGGCCACCTGGGCTTCGCTGACCTTGGCCTCGGGGTTGCCGTAGGTCGTCAGCAGATAGTTGCTCAGCGTGGTGACCTGCCTGTCGCTGAGTTCGTGCGCAAACGCGGGCATCACGCTGTCGGTGCCCACGCGGTGTATGCCGTGCAGCAGCACCTGCACCAGGTTGTTGCTGTTGGCATGGCCCAGAGACGTGTTGTGGAACAGCGCGGGCAGGCCGTCGCCGTCGCTGCCCTGGCCCTGGGCCTGGTGGCAGCTTGCGCAGTACGCGTCATAGAGCTGGGGGCCGGTCAGCGCATCGAAGTCCCTGGGCAGCGCCGTGCCGCGCACGCTGTCGAGGTCGTCGCGCGCCTGGCCGAAGCGGTCGGCCGCCAGCCTGGCCTTGTCGTTTGCGACCGCGGGAACGGACTGGATGTAGACCGCGATCGCCTTCAGGTCTTGCGGCGTGAGGTGCTTGAGGCTGTGGTCTATGGCTTCGGCCATGGGACCGGCGGCCGGGCCCTTGCCGGGCACGGGCAGGCCGCGCATATACGTCACCAGTTCCTCCACGCTCCAGCCGCCTATGCCGCTGGTCTTGTCCGACGTGATGTTGGGCGCATGCCAGCCGCCGACTTCGCCGCCGCCCAGGCTGCGCTGGTGGTCTTCGGCCATCAGCGCAGTGCGCGGCGTGTGGCAGGTGGTGCAGTGCGCCAGGCCCTGGGACAGATAGGCACCGCGGTTCCATTCGGGCGTCTGCGACAGGTCGGCCTTGAACGGCGTGGCGTCGTGGAACATGGCGTTCCACAGGCCCAGCGAAGCGCGGATGTTGAACGGGAACGGCAGGTCGGTCTGCCGTGCGGGCGCTTCGTCCACGGCGCTGACGCCCTGCAGGAAGTAGGCGTACATGGCCGCGATGTCCTCATCGCTGGTCTTGGCGTAGGCGGTGTAGGGCATCGCCGGGTAGAGGTTGGCGCCGTCGGCGCGCTTGCCGTGGCGCAGCGCCGCGGTGAATTGCTCCAGGGTATAGCTGCCTATGCCCTGGGTCTTCGACGGCGTGATGTTGGTCGAATAGATCGGGCCCATGGGGCTGGCCAGCGCCAGGCCGCCGGCCATGGGCTTGCCGCCGGGCGCGGTGTGGCAGGCGATGCAGTCGCCGGCCGTGGCCAGATAGCGGCCGCGTTCGATTTCGGCGCCAGCCGCGGGCTCGGCGGCGTGGGCGCTGGTCCAGGCCGTGGTCGCGAGCAGGGCGCCGGCAAAAAGGTGGGTGAAAGTCAGAGTCTTCATGGCGTGTCCGTTCCTCAAGCCTTCTTGCCCAGCGTGTTGCTGCGCGGCAGCATCGCCGGGCCGCCGTTCGCGGCGATCAGGTGGGCGCCCGTGCGCAGCGCCACGGCAATGCCGTTGAGCGTGGAATTGCAGGTGGACGAAGTGGGCAGCAGGCCGGTCGAGGCGAAGTACAGGTTCTCGTGGTCCCAGGCGCGGCCGTACTCGTCGCAGACCGAGACCTTGCGATCGCTGCCCATGCTCAGCGTGCCGCAGATGTGCTGGTTGTTGGAGAAGTCGTCGTCCTTGGTGTAGCGCAGGTTTGTCGCGCTCATCTTCTCGGCGATCTTCGCGAAGTCCTGCTGCGCGCGCTTGTGGCCGCGGAAGGTGTAGTCGTCGATGCTGTAGTGCGCGCGCGGCTTGGGCAGGCCCATGCTGTCCTTTTCAGCGGCGAGATCGATGCGGCGCTCGGGATCGGGCAGCACTTCGAGCACGCTCTTGACGTTCATTTCGCGCGCCGAGGCATGGCGCAGCTTGTCGGCGAATTCCTTGCCGTAGACCCCGGCCTTGAGCAGCGAGCGCGTCGCGCCGTCGACGCGCGAGATGTTCGTGAAGTCCAGCCGGTAGGGCGAGTGCTCGGCGCGGAACGCTCCGTCGCGCATGGTGTTGATCGACACCGGGCTTTGCGGGCCGCGGCCCAGCCAGACATCCTCGTCGGCGTCGAAGGTCAGCGAGGTGCTGGGGTGGTCCATCAGATGGCGGCCGACCATGTCGTTGTCGTTGGCGATGCCGTTCTTGAACTTGTCGCTTTTCGACAGCAGCAGCAGGCGCGGCGACTCGATGCCGTTGGAGGCGACGATGAAAGTCTTGCCCGTCACGCGGTGCACGTTCTTGTCGGGGTCGTAGTAGTTGGCGGCGACGATGCGGCCCCGGGCGTCATGCTCGAGCTGGAACACGTTGGCGCGGGTCTGCAGCTTCACTCCCGCGGCCAGCGCCTGCTGCACTGCAATGCCGCCGTGGTACTGCGCGTCGATGGGGCAGATCGGCTGGCAGCTGTTGTTGCCGCAGCAGGGCGGGCGGCCATCAAAGCTGCGGCTGTTGCGCGCCACGGTGTTGCCCACCACGGGGAAGGTGCCCGCGAGGCGGTCGCGCACGCGCTGCATGGCATAGGGCATCGCGACTTCGCCCATGGGGAAGGGCTGGCTGCGCGGCGAGCCGGTTTCGGTGGAGCCGCCCACGCCCATGATTTCCTCGGCCTGCTGGTAGTAGGGCTCGAGGTCGTCGTAGTCGAAAGGCCAGTCCACGCCCACGCCGTAGAGGCTCTTGATCCTGAAGTCGCCGGGCACATTGCGCCAGGCGTGCGCCGCCCAGTGCCAGCTCGTGCCGCCGACCATGCGGATGTATTCGGCCTTGTACGGGTAGGGCCCGGCCTGCACCAGATAGCCGTTGTCTTCGGGCTGGTAGATGGGGTGGGGCGCGGTGTCCAGCGAAGGGTAGGGCGACATCCAGTCGCTGCGCCGCGGCGAGTTGCGGAACTGCGCGACGATCTGCGCGCGCGGCACGTTGGCGCCGGCTTCGAGCATCAGCACCGAAGCGCCGGCCTTGGCCAGCCTGGCGGCGAGCATCGCGCCGATGATGCCGGCGCCGACGATCACGTAGTCGGCGGAAAGAGGTGTGGAATCAGCCATGGGGTGTTCTTTTGTGGGGGACTGGGGGGCGGCGGCGATCAGCCGTGCACCGGCAGGCGCTGGAGGTTGAACGTCGTGGGGTTGCGCGTCCAGCTGCCATACAGGCCGTAGGAGTAGGTCGGCGGCTTGAGCTTGTCGGCCACGGTCTGCGCGTTGAGCGCGAACTCATAGGCCACGACCCGGGTGCGCGTGCCGCTGCCCGCGATGCCCAGGTACCAGGCCTGCATGACCTGGCCGGGCAGCGCGGCGAGGTCGGGCTGCTCGGCCTGCAGGCGCGCGTTCAGTTGCGCCAGCGCCACCTGGCCGTTTGTTATCCATTGCCACAGCGCGCTGGCCTGGGGACCGAAGCGCGGGTCCAGCGCCTGCAGCGCGGCCTGCAGGCGCGCGCCCAGGCGGGGGTTGAGGTCGTCGCGCGCGGTCAGGTACTGCGACAGCGCCATGAAGCTGGCGCTGTCGGCCGCTGCCGGGGCGGCGCGGCCCCAGGAGGTGAATTGCACGGCGCTGGCCGCCAGCACGCCGCCCAGCAGTTGCCTGCGCTGCAGGCCGAAGGAAGGGAATCGGGGGATAGGTTTCATGGTGGGGCGTTCTTCGGTTTCAGAGGTGCCATGGCCGGGGTGCGGGCGGCATTCCCGCCATGGCGGGTGCAGCGCTCGCGTCCAGCGCTCAGACTTCTTCAGCGCGCCGGCCGCGCGGCAGCGCCACGGACAACGCGGCGTGTCGCGACGCGATCCGCCGCAACACGCCGCCCGGGATGCTGACTACTGAAAGGAGATGAAAACTACTGATTCACGGAAAAAAGTGTTTGCACTTACTCTGACTGTATGGCGCATGGGAGAAAAGAGAAACGCACCCGCCCGCAATGGACTATTGCCTGTTGGGCAATAATCTGCGGGCTTGAGGTTGCGTTGTGCGCCTGCAGAGGAGGTGACCGTGCTCGATCGTTTGCAAACCATGAAAGTGTTTCTGGGCGTGGTGGACGAGGGCGGCTTCTCCGCCGCCGCGCGCAGCCTGTCGATGACGGTGTCGAACGTCACGCGCCATGTCGCCGCGCTCGAAGAGCACCTGGGAACGCGGCTGCTGCAGCGCACCACGCGGCGCGTGAGCCTGACGCCGGCCGGCGAGCGCTATGCGAGCCGGGCGCGCGACATCCTCGAGTCGGTCGACGATGCGTTTGCCGATGTCCAGGGCACGACTTCGGCGCTCACCGGCGTGCTGCGCATCGTCGCCGCGCCGATGTTCACCGATTCGTTGATCGCACCGCTGGTCGCTCCGTTTCGCCAGGCCTATCCCGGCATTTCGCTCGAAGTGCATGTGGACTCCAGCCCCTTGCCCGATCTGGGCAAGTATGACCTGGCCTTCCTGCACACGCACGAAGGCTTCGACGCCCATATCGTGGCGCGCACGCTGGCGACCTCGGAAGCCTATCTTTGCGCCTCGCCGGCCTATATCGCGCGCCATGGCCAGCCGCAGACGCCGCAAGACTTGCGCGACCATCATTGCCTGTTGCGCCGCGCAACGCCTACGCACCGCGATGTGCTGGCGCTGTGGCGCAGCGGCGAGCGCGTGACCGGGCCCGCGGTGCACGAGATTGCGGTCTCGCCTGTCGTCACCATCAACGAGACCGCGAGCCTGATGCAGATGGTGCTCGATGGCGCAGGCATAGCGACGTTCACGGACGACATCGCCGCGCCGTTCATGCGCGCGGGCGCGCTGCAGCGCGTGCTGCCCGGCTGGATCACGGGCCGCTACGCGGTGCTCGCGGCCCTGCCCAGCCGCAAGCACATGCCCGAGCGAACGCGCGCGTTTCTTGAATTCGTCAGCGCCTCGCACCAGCGGCCGCCCGCCATCCACGAGACCTGAGCGCACGGGCCTAGGCGCTCGCGCGGTCCTTGAGTTTTCGCCACAGCGTGGTGCGGCTGATGCCCAGTGCTTTCGCGGCTGCATTGTGGTCGCCGTCGCAGTCCGTGAGCACCTGCTGGATATGGCGCAGTTCATGGTGCGCGCGTTCGGCGACCAGCGAGGCGTCAGCGCCCTGCGGCGTCGCTTGCGGCGGCGCGGGCAGGTCGATCAGCGCGATCAGATCGGCCAGGTCGGGCGTGCCTGCCAGCTCCACGCAGCGCACGGCCACGCGTTGGGCGAAGTTGTGCAGTTCGCGCGCATTGCCCGGCCAGCGGTGGCGCGCGACCACGGCCGGCAGCAGGCGCAGCACGGGCGCCATCGACTGCGCGAGCCCGATTTCGCGCATCGCGGTCTGGACCATCATGTCGGCCAGCAGCAGCAGGTCGGCCGGGCGTTCGGCCAGCGGCGCGAGGTCTATGCGCAGCACGGCGATGCGAAAGTACAGGTCTTCGCGGAAGCTGCCGGCGCGCACCATGGCCGCGAGATCGCGGTGGGTCGCGGCCAGGATGCGGATGTCTATGGCCACGGGCGCGTTCGCGCCCACGCGCGTGACTTCGCGCTCCTGCAGAACGCGCAAAAGCCGGGTCTGCAGCGCGAACGGCAGTTCGCCGATTTCATCGAGAAACACCGTGCCGCGGTGCGCGGCTTCAAACAGGCCGGCCTTGCCTTCGCGGCGCGCGCCCGTGAAGGCGCCGTCTTCGTAGCCGAACAGCTCGCTTTCGAGCAGGCTTTCGGTCAGCGCGCCGCAGTTCACCGCGACGAAACGCTGGCTGCGGCGCCGGCTGGCGCTGTGTATGCCCTGGGCGATCAACTCCTTGCCCACGCCGGTCGCGCCCGTGATCAGCACCGGCGCCTCGGTGAGCGCGGCCACGGTCTCGCAGCGGCGCACCACGGCCTGCATCTGCGCCGAGGCCTGCACCACGTGCGCCAGCGTGTAGCGCGCGGGCCGGCGTTCGCGTTCGCGCTCGTGCGCGCGCAGCTTGCGGAACGCCTGCTCCACGCTGCTCGAACGTTCGAGCGTGAACACCGCGCCATTGGGCCGGCCGCCTTCCATGATGGGCTGACCATGCACCAGCACCTTGCGCTGCGCCCATTCCTGCACGCGCGCCATGCGCGGCGCGTCGTCCGCGCCCTGCACGGCATGCGCATCGAGCGCTGGCAGCCATTGCTGCAGCGGCTGGCCCACGGCGGACGTGAGCGCGACGCCGGTCAGCGCATCGGCCGCGGGGTTGGCCGCGAGGATATGGCCCTGGGCATCGGTGGCGACCACGCCGCTGTCGAGATGGCGCAGCACGGCGGCCAGGCGTTCGCGTTCCGAGCGTTCGGCGCGCCGGGCAATCACCAGCTGGATCGCATCGTCGATCGCCGCGGCAATCGAATCGCGCGAGTACAGCAGCACGCCGCGCAGGCCGCGCTGATGGGCGGCGCGCACCGCCACGCCCGGGCCCACGATGGCCGTGACGCCGCTGGCCGCGAGCTGCTCGACCAGCGCATGCGCATGGGCTTCGGACTCGTAGGCGTGCAGCTGCACGGGCAGGTCGTAGTGGCGCAGAAAGCGTGCGACGTCGTCGGGAATCTCGCGAAAGAACACCAGCGCGATGTCGCCCTGCGCGGCGCGCGCCGTCGCCAGCGCGGCCATGATGTCGAAGCCGCCGACGCGCACCGCGACCAGCGGCACGTCGATGCGGCTGCGCAGATAGCTCGCGTTCGAGCCCGCGCTCACCACCACTTCGACGCCGTCCTGGGCGACCGCTTTCTTCACCAGGTCGACGCCGCGGTCCAGGTTGCCGCGCTCGATGCGGATCTGCGCGCGCCCCTGGAACTGCGGCGCGACCAACAGCGCCACATCGGCGAGTTCATAGGCGCTGACGACCAGCACGCAGGGCAGATCGTGGCGGGGAGGGACGGCATGGAACAGGTTGGGCATGCGCGATGGTAGCAATACTGAAACAAAGCATGTTTCAATCCTGCAATGATTGCGCAGATGCGCGCTTGCTTCTGCAAGAAATGTCAATGAAATCAATGGATTGCATAGGGTGTGCGGGCTGGCATGGGGTTTGCAATCAGCTGGGCATTGCCTTTCACAATGAGTACAAAAACCATGAGACGTAGAACCTTGATACAGGCCGGTGCCATGACTGCAGCGCAGGCCCTGTGGAGCACGGCCCAGGCGCAGGAGACCTTTCCCAGCAAGCCCATCACCATCATCGTGGCGTTCACCGCAGGCGGCAGTGCCGACCAGCGCGCGCGCCAGATCGGCAAGTTCATGAGCGCTGAAATGGGCCAGTCCGTGATCGTCGAAAACCGCCCGGGTGCGGGCGGCAACATCGGCACCCAGGTGATCGCGCGTTCCAAGCCCGATGGCTATACGCTGGGCATAGGCAACATGGCGCCTATGGCGGTGAACTCGTCGCTGTACAAGAAGTCGACGTTCGATCCGCTCAAGGAGTTGAGCATGATCGCGCTGCTCGAGCGCGGCCCGCTGATGCTGGTGGTGAAGGCCGATTCGCCGCTGCGCTCGGTGGCCGACGTGATTGCCGCGACCAGGACCAAGCCCGGCGGCCTGTCGTTCGGCTCCAGCGGCCCGGGCGGTGCCCACCATCTGTCGGGCGAGCTGTTCAAGTCGATGACCGATACCGAGATGACCCACATTCCCTACAAGGGTGGCGCGGCCGCGGTCGTCGATCTGATCGGCGGCCAGCTCGATTTCATGTTCGAGCCCATGTATTCGGCCGTGCCTTCGGTCAAGGCCGGCAGGATGCGCGCGCTGGCGATCACCAGCGCCAACCGCTCACCGATGATGCCCGACGTGCCCACCATGGCCGAAGCCGGTGTGCCGGGCTTCGTGATGGAAAACTGGCAAGGCCTGATCGGTCCGGCCGGCATGCCTGCTGGCATCGTGCGCCAGCTCAATGCCGTGGTGAACAAGGCGCTGGCCGATCCGGCGATCAAGGCGCAGATGCTGAGCCAGGGCAATGAGATCGGCGGCGGCACGCCCCAGCAGTTCGAGGCGCTGGTGCGCAGCGAAACCGCCAAGTGGGCCGAAGTCGTGCGCCACAACAAGATCGTCGTGCAATGAACGCGCGGCCCACGCCACGCAGCATGCGCGCCATCACCATCGAGCGCTACGGCGGCCCCGAAGTGGCGCAGCTGCGCGGCGATGTGCCGGTGCCCGCGCCGCTGCCCGGACAGGTGCTGGTGCAGGTGGTCTGCGCGGGCGTCAACTTCATGGACATCCACACGCGCCAGGGCAAGTACCGGCAGTCGCGCACCTATCCGCCGCGCCTGCCCTGCACGCTGGGCATGGAGGGCGCGGGCGTGGTGCTGGCGCTGGGCGAAGGCGTCACGCACCTGGCCGTGGGCGACCGCGTGGCCTGGTGCATTGCCTGGGGCAGCTATGCGCAGTACGCCTGCGTGCCGGCGTTCCAGGCGGCGCGCATTCCCGATGCGATCGGCTTCGACCTGGCGGCCGCGGCGATGTTCCAGGGCAGCACCGCGCATTACCTCGTGGACGATGTCGCGCGGCTTGGGCCGGGCCAGAGCTGCCTGGTGCACGCGGGCTCGGGCAGCATAGGCCAGCTGTTGATACAGATGGCCAAGCGCCTGGGCGCGACGGTGTTCGCCACGGCCAGCACGCCTGAAAAGCGCGCCGTGGCCGCGCAGCGCGGCGCCGACCAGACCCTGGCCTACGACAACGGCGGCTTTGCCGACGCGGTGCGCGCGGCAACGGGCGGGCGCGGCGTCGACGTGGTGTTCGATTCGCTGGGCCAGGCGACGCTGCGCGACAGCTTTCGCGCGGCGCGCACACGCGGGCTGATCGTCAACTACGGCAACGTCTCGGGCTCGGTGACCGATCTCGATCCCATGGAACTGGGTGAAGCCGGCTCGCTGCTGCTGACGCGCCCGCGCCTGGCCGATCACATGACCGACGCCGCCACCATCCAGCGCCGCGCCGACGCGGTGTTCTCGGCGATTGCCGCGGGCGCGCTGACCATCGACAGGGCCGCGCCCTGCACGCTTGACGACGTGCACCTGGTGCATGCGCGCATCGAGGCGCGCGAGCAGGTGGGCAAGAGCGTGGTGTGGATCGATGAGGGCCTGCGCTAGGCCGACCTTTCAGAATTTTCCTTTTGCGTTTTTTCCAGGACATACCATGAGCATCCATCCCGGCACTTTGCTGCGCACTCTCCTCAACGAACGCCGCGGCCTGCTGGTGCCGGGCGCGGGCAACGCGTTGGCCGCGCGCGTGATCGAAACCATGGGCTTTGAAGCCGTATACCTCAGCGGCGCGGGCCTGACCAACAACTTCTACGGCATGCCCGACCTGGGCTTTGTGAGCCTCAACGACATCGCCAGCCACTGCGCGGCGATTCGCGACGCCGTGGCCCTGCCGCTGATCGTCGATGCCGACACCGGCTTCGGCAATGCATTGAACGTGCGCCACACGGTGCGCACGCTCGAGCGCGCGGGCGCCAATGCGATCCAGATCGAAGACCAGGTGATGCCCAAGAAATGCGGTCACTTCGCGGGCAAGGCGGTGATCGACCAGGCCGAGATGGTCAGCAAGATCAAGGCCGCGGTCGATGCGCGCGTATCGGGCGATTTCCTCATCATCGCGCGCACCGACGCGCGCGCCAGCGAGGGCCTGGACGCCGCGCTCGATCGCGCGCGCGCGTTTGCCGAGGCTGGCGCCGACGTGACGTTTGTCGAAGCCCCGACCAGCGTGGACGAGTTGCGCCGCATCGCCAGCGAGCTGCCTTGCCCGCAGATCGTCAACGTGGTGATCGGCGGCAAGACGCCCGCATTGCCGGCCGCCGAATTCGGTGAAATGGGCTTTGGCATGGTGCTCTACGCGAATGCGGCCCTGCAGGGCGCGGTGCGCGGCATGACCAATGCGCTGGCAGAACTGCAGCGCCGCGGCGAGCTGCCCGAAGATCCCGATCTCGTGGCGACGTTTGCCGAGCGCCAGGCGCTGGTGCAGAAGACCGCGTTCGATGCGCTGGACGCGCGCTACGCTGTGCAGCCAGTCAAGGGTTGAAGGGAGATACACGCAATGCAAAAACAGATAGAGGTACGCGCTACCTATATGCGCGGCGGCAGCAGCAAGGGCGTGTTTTTCGAGGCCGGCGATCTGCCCGCCGATGCCGCACTGCGCGACGCGCTGCTGATGCGCGTGATCGGCAGCCCCGATCCGTACGGCAAGCAGACCGACGGCATGGGCGCGGCGACGTCGAGCACCAGCAAGGTGGTGCTGGTGTCGCGCAGCACGCGTGCCGACTGCGATGTCGACTACCTGTTCGGCCAGGTCGATATCGAACAGCCGCGCATCGACTGGACCGGCAATTGCGGCAATCTGACCACGGCCGTGGGGCCGTTCGCGATCGCGCGCGGCCTGGTGGACGCTCCCGCCGATGGCGTGGCCGTGGTGCGCATCTGGCAGGCGAATATCGGCAAGGTCATCGTCGCCCATGTGCCCATGGCGGGCGGCACGGTGCAGGAGCTGGGCGACTTCGAACTCGACGGCGTGGCGTTTCCCGCGGCGCAGGTGCGGCTCGATTTTCTCGCGCCCGGAGGCGACGGCTCGAGCGCCGAGGAATCGCTGCTGCCCACGGGCCGCGTGGTCGATGTGCTGAACGTCGAAGGCGTGGGCAGGTTCGATGTCACCTACATCAACGCCGGCAATCCGACGATCTTCCTGCGCGCCGGCGACCTGGGCTTGACCGGCAAGGAGCTGCAGCCCGACGTCAACGGCGACGCGGCGCTGCTGGCGCGCATCGAGGCGGTGCGCGCCGCGGGCGCGGTGGCCATGGGCCTGGCGACTTCGGCCGCCCAGGCCACGGCTTCGCGCCCGGGAACGCCCAAGCTGGCCTGGGTCGCGCCGCCCGCCGACTATGTCGCATCGAGCGGCAAGGCCGTGCCCGCGCAGGCGCTGGACCTGCTGGTGCGCATTGTCTCCATGGGCAAGCTGCACCACGCGATCACGGGCACCGGTGCGGTTGCCGTGGGCGCGGCGGCAGCGGTCGAAGGCAGCATCGTCGCCCAGGCGCTGCGCCCCGGCGCTGCGGGCCGGGACGTGCGCATGGGCCACACTTCGGGCGCACTGGCTGTGGGCGCGACGGCCGAGCACCGGCCCGAAAGCGGCTGGGTCATCGCCAAGGTGAGCCTGAGCCGCTCGGCGCGCCGGCTGATGGAAGGCGTGGTGCTGGTGCCGCC
>NZ_JAVWWA010000079.1:0-13400 GCF_036666375.1 Comamonas sp.
CCACGGCAGTGACAAATACCACCCCGGCACCCAACCCCGGTACGCCGACAACACCCACCGACCCCGTGCCTGTTCCCGTGGATGGCGTGCCCGTCACCACGGCCCCCGGCGACGGCGGCACCACCATCATTACCATTCCGGTGATCTTGCCCACGCGTCCTGACAGCCCGAACTCGCCCAACGCCGGTCTGGCCGACATTCCGCTGGTCAAAGGCAGGGACGGACACTCCATCCTGGAGGTAAGCCTGCCCGTGGGCGTGGCTCTGCAGGCCCAGGGCCTGCCCAACCCCGTGAGCGGCAATGCGGCCCAGACCGAACTGGGCCTGCGCATAGAGCGCTCGGCCGGTGGCGATCCTGAACTGACCAACAACGGCCAGGTCTTCCTGGCCACGCTGGATCCCTCGACTCCCCTGACCATACAGACCATCATCGCCACGGTGGGCGCAGGCTTCAACCCCGGCGTGCCGTTCGTGATCAGCGGCAGCACCCGGCCCGGTGACGGCATGCAGGCCGTGATCCTCGACGCGCGCGCCCTGCCCAGCGGCAGCACCATACAGGTCGACAACGTCGACTTCCTGGCCGTGGTCGGCGCCGTGCGCATCACCGGCGGCGCCGGCCAGAACATGGCCAGCGGTGACGGCGCGGCCCAGTACATTGTGCTCGGCGCCGATGACGACATCATCCATGGCGGCGGCGGCAACGACACCGTGGGCAGCAAGGGCGGAGACGACAAGATCTACGGCGATGCGGGCGACGACATCGTGTTTGGCGGCGCGGGCAACGACCTGCTGTCGGGCGGCTCGGGCAGCGACCGCCTCAACGGCGGCACGGGCTATGATGTCGCCCTCCAGGAAGGCAAGCGCAGCGACTACACGATCACGCTGGAAGGCGCGGGCATCAAGCTGACGCATGGCGTAAGTGGCGTCTCCGACTGGCTGGTCGACGTGGAGCAGCTGCGCTTCGATACCGGACCCAGCCTCACGATCGCGCACAGCGAAGCAGAAGAAGCGGCAGCCTTCCTGTTCCGGCAATGGATGGGGCGCGAACCGACGCCGTCCGAAGGCGCGGTGATCCAGACGCTCGACGGCCTGGGCGCCGTGCAGGTCGCCGACCTGTTTGCCCAGGTGTTTCCGCAGCAGGCCGGTGGCAGGACGGCGCAGCAGCTGCTCGAAGGCATGGACAGCGCGGGCGCGATCCGCGTGGATGCCGAGCGCGCAACCGCGTTCACGGGCGATGCCGGTGACAACACCTTTACTCCGACACCGGGCCTGGCCTGGTCGGTCGACGGCGGCGCGGGCATAGACACCGTGGTCTTCCCGGCCAGCTTTGCTCAGATGCACATCGAGGCCAGAGACGCAGGCTTCACCCTGCAGCGCATGACCGACGGCGCGATGCTGGAGCTGAGCAATGTCGAACGCCTGACGCTGGAAGACACCCACCTGGCGCTGGACCTGGACGGTCATGCGGGCCAGGCCGCCAAACTGATAGGCGCGGTGGCCGGCGCCGCGTTCCTGGACAACAAGCCGCTGGTGGGCGAAGTGATTCGCGCGCTGGATGCGGGGGTTAGCGCGCAAAGCCTGGCGCAGCTGGGCCTGCAATTGCTGGGCGCCAAGAGCCCGCTCGAAGTCACGCAGCTGATCTGGACAAATGTCGTGGGCAGCGCCGCGACGCCGGCGCAGTTGCAGCCGTTTGTCGCCATGCTGTCCCAGGGCGTGACGGGCGGCGAGCTCGCGGTGCTGGCCAGCAATCTGGATCTGAACGCCACGCGCATCGATCTGGTGGGCCTGGCGGCCACGGGAATCGAGTTCGCCTGAGGGTTTGACTGGTGGGCTGGCCTGGTCCAGCCCACCACGCCACAATCCGCTGGCCGCGCGCCTCACATGTCATAAGAATATGCGCGGATCGAAGGCAACGGCGGCAAAGAACGTGTGGGCCCGACCACGCATGCATGCGCCATGGGTTGAGGAGCATGCCGCTGGAAGAATCGGCAATGCTGTTCTACATCCAGCGACGGGATCGAACGCTTTCCACGCCGACCAAGACACTGGCGGAACTGCTGTGCACTGTCATACGGAAAAAGCATGCGCTGGCGCAATGCCGTGTCCTGCACACAGGCCTTCGCACCATGTCAGGCAGCGCTGCCTGCAGCATTGGGCACCCCATTCGCGCCGGACCAGGGCTCAACCCCGGCGCCACACGCTCGCCAGCCAGGGCTGTTGCTCGATAGGCAGGCCCGCGGGACGGTAGAAGTGCTCGAGCTGCGCGAAGCCCGCAGCCGTCATCACGGCGTGCCAGCTGGGCCAGTCGTGAAATACACCGTAACGCTCGCCGTTCCAGCCTTCCTGGCCGTTGCCGCGCGGGTTGGAGCTGAACAGCACGCCGCCCGGTCGCAGGCAGGCGTGCAATTGGCGCAGCACCTGAGGCAGCACCTGGCTGGGCACATGGAACAGCACGGCATTGGCAAACACACCGTCGAAGCGCTCGGTCGGCAGATCGAGGTCCAGGAAGCTCTGCTCCAGCACCTCGCAGCCGCTGTGCGCGCGCGCCATGGCCGCCGAGCTGGGCGCGCCCTCCAGGCCCACGGCGCGGTGGCCCATCTGCTGGAAAGTGCGCAGGTCGCGCCCCGGACCGCAGCCGAAATCCAGCAGGTCAAAGGGCCCAGACCCGGGTAGGTGCTTGAGCAGCGCCGCGATGTTCTGGCTCACGTCGTGATCGCGTGTGCCTTCCCAGAAGCTTTGCGCGTTCTGCTCGTAGTGCGCGAGCGTGCGCGCGGCAATCTGTTGCAGGTCTTCGGAACTCTGTGTCATGCCGCATCATGGCATACGCCAGCGCCAGAAACAGCCACGCACAGCGCTTAGAAACCCGCCAAATGCAATAACTGGCAGTTATGAATCGCCTCCAACTTTCGATTGAAACAGTTGATTGACTCTCTCCCCGAGCCCCACGCTCTGCAGGCGCCAGACAGCCGGCCCGCAGCCGGGCGGCTCCGCCCGTCGCCGGCCTGGGCCTTGATCAGCCTTTGCACCCTGGGCACCTGCAGAATTATCCGATCAACCTATTTGCGCCAGCACTGCCATACGGCCAAGCCAGCGCATATGGAACGCCCGGTCGAGGTCTCAACCCGCGCTCGTCTGACGATCAGGGGGTTTCGTTCACCGAGTTGGAGACCCGGCGCAATATGTCCATGAATGCCAGCGTGGCCGGACCAGGGTTTTCTCCCTGGCGAGTCACCATTCCGTAGTCCGGCATACGGTCGGGCAGCTCAATAGGGATGGGCGTCAGCAGTCCGCGATGGAAATAGTGCTCCACCAGTGCCTTGGGCTGCAGCGAGAGCATGTCAGTCATCTGCATCATCTCCAGAGCAAATAGAAACGACGGTGTCTCCACCATGCCCGAGGTCAGCATGAGTCCATTGCGCGCGAAGATGTCATCGGACACCTTGCGCACTGCGGTGGAGGCGGGATAGAGAATCCAAGGCCAGTGCGACAACTCCGCCAGGTCGAGGTCGGGTGCTCCGCGCAGCGGGTGGTGGGCCCCGGCCACCACTTGCATGGGCTCGCTGGAAAGCCGTTCGTATTGGAACTGGGTGCGCTGCGCATCGTCAGTGAAACGTCCGATCATGAGGTCGATCTTGTGCTCGGCAAGCCACACGATCAACTGGTCGCTGCTTTGCTCCAGCACCTTCAATACGAGCAACGGGCGCAAGCGCTGAATTTCCGCCACGGAAGCGATCAGCACATGTGCGGCGGAGCCGGTGATGGCACCGATGGAAAGGTGACCGTGTCCGCCTTGCTTGAGGGCGTTCAGTTCTTCCACGAACTTGCGTTGCCCGGCCAGTGCGCTGGCCGCATAACGCAATGTGAAAAGGCCCAGCTCGTTGGGCCGCATTCCGCGCGGCAGGCGATCAAAAAGACGCGCCTCCAGGATTTCCTCGATATCCATCAATACCTTGGTGGCCGCAGGCTGGGTAATGTGCATTTGCTCGGCCGTCAGGCGCAGGTTGCGCGTCCTTCCGAGGATGTCCAGGAACTGCAGATGCCTGAACCGCAAGCGTGCCCAAGCTTGGGCGATAGATAAAGGTTTACCCGAATACGGATCAGAACTCATAAGCATTTGGAATGGATGCTAACAAAAAAGTGAGTGGACCCGAAGTGCCTGTGAACCTAATCTCTCACCTGCGTCGATAGAAAAAAAAGCGGCATCGACGCCGATGGTTCCTGCCATCGTGACCCGCAAATTCCATTTGGAGACATATATGAAGTTCAAAGCCCTTGCCCTGGCGGCCACCCTCCTGGCTGCCCTCACCTCGCCGGTTTCGGCACAGATCAAAGAACATGTATTCAAGGTGGGCATAGGCCTGAACGAAGACCATCCGCAGGCGCAGGCCGTCAAATACTTTGCCCAGCAGCTGGCCGCCAAAAGCGGTGGCAAGATGACCGCCAAATTGTTCGCCAGCGGCACGCTGGGCAATGACGTGAGCATGACCTCGGCATTGCGTGGCGGCACGCTCGAGATGACCATCCCCGACAGCTCCACGCTGGTGTCGCTTTATAAACCCTTTGGTGTCATCAACCTGCCGCTGACCTTCAACAGCGAGCAGGAGGCCGATGCGATCCTGGATGGCCCGGTCGGTCAGAAGTTGCTCGCCAAGCTGCCCGAAAAAGGCCTGATCGGACTGGGCTATTGGGAAAACGGCTTTCGCCATGTGACCAACTCGCGTCGCCCCATCACCAAGGCGGAAGATCTGGCAGGTCTGAAACTGCGGGTCATCCAGAACCCCTTGTTCCTGGATACCTTCAGCGCCTTGGGCAGCAACCCCACGCCCATGCCGTTCACGGAGCTGTACTCTGCGATGGAGCAGGCGGCGGTCGATGGCCAGGAGAATCCCTCCGCCACCATCCTCGCCAGCAAGTTCTACGAGGTCCAAAAGCATATGGCCTTGTCTCGCCATATGTACAGTGCCTGGATCCTGCTGATGTCCAAGAAGAGTTGGGATGGCTTGTCCGCCCAGGAGCAGAAAATCGTGCAGGACGCAGCGCGCGAGGCCACGCTCTACGAACGCAAGACCATTCGTGCTTTTGGTGACAAGGCGCTGGGTGAGTTGAAGAAGGTGGGCATGCAAATCACCGAACTGCCAGCTGCCGAGCAGGCCAAGCTGCGCGCCAAGCTGCAACCTGTGCTGGCAAAGTACAGCAAAGAGTTTGGCGAGGAAACCACCAACGAAATGCTGGCTGAATTGGCCAAGTTCCGTTCCAAGTAAACGCCGCACGCCATGAGCAAGACCCCACGCCGCCCCTTCCGCTCCCGCGAATGGTTCGCCGACCCCGAACGGTCAGACATGACAGCGCTGTACCTCGAGCGCTTCATGAACTACGGGCTGACCCCCGAAGAGCTGCGTTCGGGGCGTCCCATCATCGGCATCGCCCAGACGGGCAGCGATCTCTCGCCCTGCAATCGCATCCACCTGGACCTGGCCAAGCGCGTGCGTGACGGGATCCGCGATGCCGGCGGCATTCCGATGGAGTTCCCGGTTCACCCGATCTTCGAGAATTGCCGCCGGCCCACCGCGGCGTTGGATCGCAACCTCGCCTACCTGGGCCTGGTGGAGCTGCTGTATGGCTACCCCATCGATGCGGTGGTGCTGACGACCGGCTGCGACAAGACCACGCCTGCGGGAGTGATGGCGGCCTCCACGGTGGACATCCCGGCCATCGTCCTATCGGGTGGCCCCATGCTGGATGGCTGGCATAACGGCGAGCTGGTGGGGTCCGGCACCGTGATCTGGCGCAGCCGCCGCCAGTTGGCCGCGGGTGAGATCGATGAGGAAGAGTTTCTGCAGCGCGCCTGCAGCAGCGCGCCTTCCGCGGGCCATTGCAACACCATGGGAACCGCCTCCACGATGAACGCCGTGGCCGAGGCGCTGGGCTTGTCGCTGCCGGGATGTGCGGCGATACCGGCACCGTACAGAGAACGCGGCCAGATGGCCTACGAGACGGGCCGGCGCATCGTGGATATGGCTTATGAGGATCTGCGCCCCTCGCGCCTCTTGACGCGCGAAAGCTTCCTGAATGCGCTGGCGGTGGTGAGTGCGGCCGGTGGCTCCAGCAATGCGCAGGTGCATATCATGGCCATGGCGCGGCACGCGGGGGTGGTGCTGGAGGCCCGCGACTGGACCGAGCATGCCTACGATCTGCCGCTGTTGCTCAACATGCAGCCCGCGGGCCAGTTCCTGGGCGAGCGTTTCTTTCGCGCCGGCGGTGTGCCCGCGCTGATGTGGGAGCTGCTGCAGGCCGGCAAGCTCCACGGCGCTTGTCTCAGCGTGACCGGCCGCAGCATGGCCGAGAACCTGCAAGGTCGCGAATCCTCCGATCGGGAGGTCATCAAGCCCTTTGCCGCGCCCTTGATGGAGAAAGCCGGGTTCATGGTGCTCAGCGGCAACCTTTTCGATTTCGGCATCCTCAAGACTTCGGTGATCTCGGCAGCCTTCCGCGAGCGCTATCTGAGCCGTCCGGGACAGGAAGGCATCTTCGAGGCCCGTGCCGTGGTGTTCGAAGGCGGGGACGACTACCACCAGCGCATCAACGACCCGGCGCTGAACATCGATGAGGGCTGCATCCTGGTGATGCGCGGCGCCGGGCCGATAGGCTGGCCGGGCTCGGCCGAGGTGGTCAACATGCAACCTCCCGATGCGTTGATACGCCGTGGCATCAACACCTTGCCCACGCTGGGCGATGGCCGCCAGTCCGGCACCGCAGACAGTCCGTCGATCCTCAATGCATCGCCCGAAAGCGCCGTGGGAGGCGGACTGAGCTGGCTGATGAGCGGCGACATCATTCGCGTCGACCTCAACACCGGCCGCTGCGACGCGCTGGTCGCTGCGCCAGAGATCGCCCGCCGCCGCAGCGAGCTGCCCGCGCCACCGGTGACGCCAAGCCGCTCCCCTTGGGAAGCGCTGTACCGGGAGAAGACCGGCCAACTGGCCGACGGCGCCACGCTCGATTTCGCGCTGGACTTCCGGCGCATCTCCGAACAGACCCCGCGCCACAACCACTGAAGCTGGCCTGCCAGGCAGCCGCGCCTGCGCCAGGCGCAGCTGCCGCATGGCCGCAACCACCGCTAGACCCAAGGATTTTTCATGAACACCACTGCATCTTCCGCCCAGAACACCTGTCCTCCACCCGCCCAGATACTGCCCGATGACGGCCTGACCGGCACCCTGGTGGGCCGGGTATGGCGCGGCGGCACCCTGCCCGGCCCCGCGGTGGTCGCGCTGCGGCCCGACGGCGTTTTCGATCTGAGCGCGCACTTCCCGACGATGAGCACCTTGCTCGAGGCCGAGCATCCCGTGAACGCAGTGCGTCAGACCGCGGGTCAGCGCCTGTGCGCAGTCGATGAACTGCTGACCAACAGCATGCTCGGCAGGCGTGATAGCGCCTTGCCGTGGTTGCTGGCGCCGTGCGACCTGCAGGTGGTGAAAGCCGCGGGCGTGACGTTTGCCGCCAGCCTGGTGGAGCGCGTGATCGAGGAGCAGGCGCGTGGCGACGCGGCCCGTGCCCAGGGGCTGCGCCAGCAGGTGACCGAGCTGATCGGCGAGCGCCTGGCAGATATCCAGCCAGGCTCGCCGCAAGCGATGGCGTTGAAAACCTTGCTGCAGGAGATGGGCCTGTGGTCGCAGTACCTGGAAGTGGGCATAGGCCCGGATGCCGAAGTCTTCACCAAGGCACCGGTGCTGTCGTCCGTGGGCACCGGAGAAGAAGTGGGCATCCGTGCAGATTCCGCCTGGAACAACCCGGAGCCCGAAGTGGTGCTGGCGGTCAACAGCCGGGGTGAAATCGTTGGCGCCACGTTGGGCAACGATGTCAACCTGCGCGACATCGAAGGCCGCAGCGCATTGCTGCTGGGCAAGGCCAAGGACAACAACGCCTCGTGCGCCATCGGGCCATTCATTCGGCTGTTCGACGAGAGCTTCGGTCTGGACTCGGTGCGCGGCGAGACGGTGCACCTGCATGTGACGGGTGCCGATGGTTTCGAGCTGCGCGGCATCAACACCATGGCCAGCATCAGCCGCGATCCGACCGATCTGGTGGCCCAGACGCTGACGGCCCATCAGTACCCCGACGGATTCATGCTGTTCCTGGGCACGCTGTTCGCGCCCATCGAGGACCGGGACCAGCCCGGTGGGGGCTTCACGCACAAGCTGGGCGATATGGTCACCATCCGCAGCGCCTGGCTGGGCGGTCTGCACAACCGCGTGAACCACAGCGAAGTCGCCCCGCCCTGGAATTTCGGCCTGCGCGCGTTCATGGCCAACCTGGCTGCGCGCGGTCTGCTGAATGAAACAACACTCTGATTCCACCCATCGGCGGTGCAGACCCTGACGGAGACAAACATGTTCAACCACCTTATCGACCGCTATTGCCGGGTCATAGAAACGCTCACCGCCCTTGCCCTGGCGGCGATGGTGCTGCTCGTTTTTGGCAATGTCCTGCTGCGCTATGTCTTCAACTCGGGGATCGCCATCAGCGAAGAAATGTCGCGCTGGCTTTTTGTCTGGCTCACCTTCATGGGAGCCGTGGTGGCGGTCAAGGAGCAAGCCCACCTCGGCACTGACTTCGTGCTCGCCAAGTTGCCGCCCTGGATACAGCGCAGCTGCCTGGTCGTGAGCTACCTGCTGATGCTGTACTGCACATGGTTGTTGTTCAGCGGCGCGTGGACCCAGACCCAGATCAACCTGGACGTGGAAGCCCCGGTCTCGGGCGCCTCCGTGGGCATCTTCTACGCCTCGGGTGTGTTCTTCGCGGCGTCGTCCGGCGTGATTCTCATGCGCCAGCTCTGGCTCGTGCTGTCGGGCCAGGTCCGTGATGAGGATCTGGTCAACATCAAGGAGTCGGAAGAGTTGGCGCAGCTCAAAGAACTGCATCTCGATCGCAACGAGAGCTCCAAGTGACCCCCGTCCACGGAAACCACACACCATGACCGTTTTCATCTTCCTGGGATCGCTGCTCGCCGTCATGGCGATTGGGGTACCCATTGCTTACGCCCTGCTCGTTTCGGGCGTGGCCCTGATGTGGCACCTGGATCTGTTCGATGCCCAGATTCTGGCGCAGAACGTGATCAATGGCGCCGACTCGTTCCCGCTGCTGGCGGTGCCGTTTTTCATGCTGGCCGGCGAAATCATGAACGTCGGTGGCCTCTCCAGCCGCATCGTCAAACTCGCCCTTACCTTGGTGGGCCACAAGCGCGGCGGCCTGGGCTTCGTCGCCATCCTGGCGGCCTGTTTGCTGGCCGCGTTGTCGGGCTCGGCGGTGGCCGACACCGCAGCGCTCGCCGCCTTGCTGCTTCCCATGATGGTGAAGGCCGGGCACGACAAGGCCCGCGCGGGCGGGCTGATCGCGTCAGCCGGCATCATTGCCCCGGTGATCCCGCCCTCGATCGGCTTCGTGGTGTTCGGCGTGGCCGGCAACGTGTCGATCAGCAAATTGTTTCTGGCGGGCATCGTCCCGGGCCTGATGATGGGCCTGTCGATTGCCGTGGCCTGGCACTTTGTGTCGCAACGCGAGAACATTGCCCCGCCGCCCAAGGCGACATCCGCCGAACGCTGGCAAGCTTTCAAGGAGTCGACCTGGGCGCTCTTCTTGCCGGTCATCGTTCTGGTGGGGCTGAAAATGGGCGTGTTCACGCCCACCGAAGCCGCGGTCGTGGCTGCGGTCTACGCCTTGCTGGTGGCCACCCTGATCTACAAGGAACTGCGCTGGCAGCAACTGCGTGAAGTCTTTGTCAGCGCCGCCAAGACCACCGCCGTGATCATGTTCCTGGTCGCCGCGGCCATGGTCAGCGCCTGGCTGATCACGGTTGCCGACATTCCCAAGCAGTTGATTTCCCTTCTGGAGCCGCTGTTGGGCAGCCCGACCCTGTTGATGATCGCCATCATGTTGCTGGTGATCGCCGTGGGCACGGCCATGGACATGACTCCCACCATCCTGATCATGACTCCGGTGCTGATGCCCGTGGTCAAGGCCGCCGGCATCGACCCGGTGTATTTCGGCGTGCTGTTCATCATGAACAACGCCATCGGGCTGATCACGCCGCCCGTGGGCACCGTGCTCAACGTGGTGGCGGGCGTGGGCAAGATGCGCATGGACCAGGTGACGCGCGGTGTGCTGCCTTTCATGGCTGCCCAGCTCATCGTGATGTTTCTGCTGGTGCTGTTCCCGTCGCTGGTGCTGGTGCCCATGCGCTGGTTCATCAACTGAGTGCGCGTGCCGTGACCGCAGCGGCATGGAACTGCTGCGCGCTCGCCGGCCCGTCTGCTTCCCGGGCTTGAGCATGTCCTTGAACGCATGCCAGCGCACGCGCCCGTGCTGAATTGCAGCGCCATGCCGTGGGGTGACACCGCCGGCGTTGCGCTGCGCATCGCATGCATGCCAGGGCAGTCGCGCTCAGCCCGGCGGCAGGGTGACGGTCACGCGCAGGCCGGGCCGGGCATTGCCCAGAACCAGGGTGCCGCCATGCGCCTGCGCCACCAAGCGGCACAGGTACAGTCCCAGGCCCACGCCGCCGGTGCTGCGCTGGCGCGCGGCATCCGCGCGGTAGAAAGGCTGGGCCAGGCTGTCGATCTGGTCCTCGGGCACGCCGCTGCCAAAGTCACGCACCTCGATCTCCAGCCTCGCGGGCGTCTGCCGCAGGTGCAGCTGAGGTGCGGGCAGGTCGCGCCCGCCATGGCGCAAGGCGTTGTCCAGCAGGTTACGCAGCAGCAGCCGCAGGCGGGTCGCGTCGATCAGCACCGGGGACATGGCCGCATCGGCTTGCAGGTCGATGCCGGCGCTGCCCGAATGGCATGCATTCATCTCGTCCACCACGGCACGGGCCAGGGCAGCGATGTCGGTAGGCTCCTTGTGCAGCGCGCTGTGGCGCCCCGTCAGGCGTTCGCTTTCCAGCAGATCGGTGATCAGACGCGCCATCTCTCCCAGGTCACGCAGCAAGGCGTCGCGCTGGGGCTGCACCTCGTGCGTCGCCGGCAGCAGCTCGGTATGCAGGCGCGCCCGGGTCAGCGGGCTGCGCAGCTCGTGGCTGATGGCCAGCAGCAGCGCCCGCTTGGCCTCCAGCATCTGGTGGATGTCCTGGCCCATGGTGTTGATCGTCGCCGCCAGCTGACCCAATTCGTCGGGACGCAGCGCATGGCGCACGGGAATGGATGCCTCGAAATTGCCCGCACCGAACCGCAGCGCACCCTGGCGGATATCGTCCAGCGGGCGCAGCAGGCGGCGCACATACCAGTACGCCAGCGCCGTCAGAAAGAGCACGCCGCCCAGCGTGAACCAGATGGCGCCGTAGCGGTGCGCGCCGTCGAACACCGCATGGTTCAAGGCGAATTCAATCGTATGCCCATCGGCCGTCTGCTTGCGCAGCAGCTCGCGGCTGTCGGCGTCCCATGGGCCGCGCCCGCCGCGCCAGCGCGCCACCGGACGGTCATCGGGATGCGACATCCACTGGACCTGCGGTCCCTCGATACGCATCATGATGGGCAGGCGCTGCACAATGGCCTGCGCGCGCTCCACGCTAGGCGGACTGCCGATCTCGGTCACCAGCCGGTCCACGTAGTCCGCGAGCAAGGGCCGGGCGGCATCGCGCCAGCCCACCGAGAAGGCGCTCTGCATGCCGCCGATGAAGGTGACCGTCATCGCCAGCGCCAGCACCAGAAACAGCAGCACCAGGCGCAGGTGGATGGACTGCCGCAGCGCCTGGCGTGCACGCCGATGCCAGCGCGCGGCGGCGGGCGGGCGGCGGGCGCGGCTCAAGCGGCGCTCCGCCGCAACGCCAGCGAGTAGCCCGCGTTGCGCAGCGTCTTGATGCAGTCCAGCGGCTCGAGCTTCTTGCGCAGGCGGCTGACCACGATGTCCACCGCGCGCGTGTACAGATCGGCCTCGCGGCCGCGCAGGTGGTTGAGGATGTCGTCGCGGCTATACACCCGGCCGGGCTCGCGCGCCAGCAACAGCAGCAGCTCGAACTCGGTGCCGGTGAGCTCCAGCGCCTTGCCCTGGCGCAGCACGCTGCGCCGCACCGAATCGATCTGCAGCCCCTCGAAGCACAGCAATGCCGCATCGTCCGCCGACGCGCCCGCTGCCGGACGGCGGCGGCGCAGCACCGTCTGCAGCCGCGCGACCAGCTCCCGCGGCTCGAAAGGTTTGGGCAGGTAGTCGTCGGCGCCCAGTTCCAGCCCGACCACGCGGTCCATCACGTCGCCGCGCGCCGTGAGCATGATGACGG
This sequence comes from Comamonas sp., assembly GCF_036666375.1. Taxonomy (GTDB): domain Bacteria; phylum Pseudomonadota; class Gammaproteobacteria; order Burkholderiales; family Burkholderiaceae_C; genus Comamonas. The sequence goes on from NZ_JAVWWA010000079.1 coordinate 12,268, forward strand.
GCAGATCGCTCTCGCGGCGTATCGTGCGGCACAGCTCGAAACCGTCCATCTCGGGCAGCATCACGTCCAGGATGGCGGCATCGAAGCCGCCGGCCCGCAGCAGCGCCAGCCCTTCGCTGGGCCGCAGCGCCTGCGACAGCTGGAGTTCAAAGCGCAGGAAGTAGGTGGCCAGCGGCGGCCCCAGTTGGTCGTCGTCATCGATGAGCAGAATGCGTTGCATGTGCCGATTCTCACACTGTGCGCATCAGGGTCCGCTGTTCATGGCGCAGGATCAGGCGGCGCACACGGCGCTTGGCCTCCAACGCCAGACTATCGAAGCGGTCGGCCGCCGCCATCACTGCGGGCAGCGCCGCCGCGCCGCCGCCGGGTCGGCTCGCCAGCAGACCCAGGGCATGCTCCCGATCGAAACGCGGCCCCCAGACGAGCGACATCCATTCCTCGTGCGGCGAGGCTGCGCCGGCCAACAACAGTGCGCCATGGGCCCGGGCGCTACGCGCCAGCTCGCGCGTCGCCGCGCAGCCTCGCACAGCTTTGTCCAGGGGCTCAGCCACGGTGGAACCAGCCCGGGCGGCGCTGCATGAAATCGCGCACCTGTTGCTGCTGGGCAGGCCGCAGGCTGTCGTAGAACGCGGCCATGGCGGCGACCACGGCCGGCGAATGCGACTGCACAGCGCGCATCTTGTCATCGATCAAGGTCTGGGCGGCCGCGCTGTCGAACTTCTCGCCGGCCACCAGTGCCTGGAACTGAGCGCGCGGGTCCGCCGTCTGCGCGCCCAGGAAAGCACTGCGCTGCGCCTGCAAGGCGTCGGCCAAGGCCTGGAGCTTGAGCTGCTGCGCGCCATCGAGATCAAGCTTGGCAGTGACGCGGCTCACCATCTTTTCGCGCATCTCGCCCATGCGCTCTGCGGACTTGGGACCGTGGTGGTGGGAAGCACTGGAACAAGCGGAAAGACCACCGGCCAGCACAGAGGCAGCAAAGATGCCCAAGAGGGTTTTACGGGTCCAGGCTTTCATCACGCACATCCTTTCAGTCACACAGAAGATGACTGCATGGTGCGCGTTCCTGCCGCCGCCTGGGTCTCACGGCGGTATCGCTTCTTTTCGTTTTGTTTCAAGCGCTGGGAACGCTTGCG
>NZ_JAVWWA010000079.1:13500-25733 GCF_036666375.1 Comamonas sp.
CCGGCGCAAAGCGCTTGTGGCACCGCAAGACTAGGCAAGCCGCACGAATCCAGCCGCCCCACCGTCAATCTTGAATACGGCGACGGCATTCACCAGCTCTCTTGCCTGGCTGTTGAGGCTGCTCGCGGCAGCAGCCATCTCTTCCACCAGCGCCGCATTTTGCTGCGTGGCCTGGTCCATCTGCGTCACCGCTTCTCCGACCTGGCCCACGCCCGTACTCTGCTCGCTGCTGGCCGAGCTGATCTCGCCCATGATGTCGGTCACCTTGCGGATGGCGCTGACCACGTCCGTCATGGTCGCGCCGGCCTTGTCCACCAGCACGGATCCCTGCTCCACGCGCTCCACGCTGGCGGTGATCAGGCCCTTGATTTCCCTGGCCGCCTCGGCGCTGCGCCCTGCAAGGCTGCGCACTTCGCTGGCGACCACGGCAAAGCCACGGCCTTGTTCCCCGGCCCGTGCGGCCTCCACTGCAGCATTCAACGCCAGAATGTTGGTCTGAAAGGCAATCCCGTCGATGACACTGATGATGTCCGAGATCTTCTTGCTGCTGGAGTTGATGCCCTTCATGGTCTCCACCACTTCGGCGACCACGTTGCCACCGAGCACCGCCACCGTCGAGGCCTTGACCGCCATCTGATTGGCTTCGCGGGCATTGTCCGCGTTCTGGCGCACCGTGGAGCCCAGCTCTTCCATGGAAGCCGCGGTCTGTTCGAGGGCGGAGGCCTGCTGCTCGGTGCGCGCCGACAGGTCATTGTTGCCGGAGGCAATTTCCTGGGTGGAAACGCTGATGCTGCCTGCGCTTTTTTGCACATGCGCCACCAGATCGCGCAGCTTGTGCCGGGTCCGCAACAGTTCGGCCATCACGCCTTGCGGGGCGCCCGCCTGCGCCTGCGCAGAGGTCAAGTCTCCGTTGGCAAGTTGCTGCAGCGCGCGCCGTACGTCCGCCGGGTCCCCGCCCAACTCGCGCTGCACCGTGCGGCGCATGAGCACGACCAGCGCCATCGATGCCAAGGCGGCAACGATGGCCAGCCCCACGGCAATGGAGATCATGCGATCCGCGCGCTCGCGTGTGGCTTGCTGCGCGGAGAGTGCCTGCTCGCGCCCCGACGATATCTCGCTGACCAGCTTCTCGCGCAGTTGCCGCCAGGCAGGAGTTTCACCAACATTCAGCACCTTGATGGCCTCGGCGGGGTCGGACTTCACCAAGTCCAGCACGCGCTGTTGCTGAGCGACCTGATTTTCGCGCAAGGGGACCATGGCCTGCAGCCGCTTGCCCACTTCGGTGCCCTGCGCAATGCTGGCGGTCTGCGCTTGCGCCTTGTCGTAGGCCGCAGCCCCGGCGCTGAAATTCTCGTAGGCTTTCTTGTTGCTGGGGTCGAGCACCACATTGCGCAGGGCCTGGCCCGTCTGCAGGCCCTGTGCATACATTTCCGTCAGGCCGTTGGCGATGGCTTGCTCCGTCTGGATGTATCCGTCGAACTCGCTCTGCGTGCGCATCAGCCCCCACAGGCTCACGACCAACGCCGACACAAAAAGTGCGGCAGGAACCAGGGCACAAAGCAATAGCCGGGTATTAAATTTCATAGGTAGTTTGACTTGAAAATGCAGGCAAAGGCGGCCGTGGCGAGCACTGAAGGCATGGAGCGCTTGCCCCTGCCCTCTCTGCCGGGCGTCTTGGGATCATGGCCTTTCCACAGGAACGCAGATCATGGCCCACCGCGGTCGCCATGGCAGGGTTTCGGCTGTCGCTGTCGTTTTCCGGCTGCGCGCAGGTAAAAACCCCGTTGTGCATGCAGCCGACTTGCGCCCTGCTCCAGCCCGCCTGGGGGCCTCAGAATGCAAAGCCGCCCACTTTTTCAACCCAGACATTACCGCTCGCCGTGCACTTGGCTCTACAGAGAGCTCGCACCATTTATTTCGCGGCTTTTCGCCAGCAACCGCAAAAGCCATTGTCCGCACCGAATCTCATGGCGCGCGTCGAGACCCTACATGACCAGAACATGCGATGGGGGTGACGTGCATCTTCGAGCGAAGCATCGCAGGCGCAAACCGATAACCTAGAGGAATTGCGGTAGTTGCGAACGCGGCCACCAGCTGAGTATCAAGTCCATGGCTTAGGCTGCGCTCGCCTGGCGAGCCGACTTCCGGCGCTCAAGCAGCTCGAAGATGCCCATGCCGACGAGCATGGCCGTGACGAAAATGACGGCCTTGGCTTCGCCCACTCCCAGGGCCACCAGCGCGGGCCCGGGACAAAAGCCAGCGACACCCCAGCCAACGCCGAACAGCAGCCCGCCACCGATCAGGCGCCGGTCGATGTGACGGTCACCGGGAAGCTTCAGTTCTGCGCCCAGGAAGGAGCGCGTCCGGCGCGCGGCTACGGTGAAGGCGATGAGACCGACGCTGATAGCCCCGGCCATTACAAGTCCCAGGGACGGATCCCAGCGCCCAGCCAAGTCCAGAAAGCCGAGTACTTTCGCCGGGTTGGCCATGCCGGAAACGATGAGACCCATGCCGAACACGAGGCCGGCGAGAAGAGCGGTAAAGACGTACATGCGAAATTCCCTCAGATTCCAAGCAGGTGACGTGCGACATACACGGTGACAAAACCCGCGCCCATGAAGGCCAGCGTGGCCGCCAAGGAACGAGGCGAGAGGCGGGACAGGCCACAAACGCCGTGCCCGCTGGTGCAGCCCGAGCCATAGCGCGTGCCTATGCCGACCAGAAGCCCGGCGAGCACCAATGCGCCGGTTCCGGCGTCAATCTCGGGCCGCGGGAAGTCCGAAAACACCGCATAGGCCAGCGGTGCACCGACCAGGCCCAGGACAAAGGCCACTCGCCAGGCAATGTCGCCCTTGGCCGGCTTGAAGAGGCCACCAAGAATGCCGCTGATGCCCGCTATTCGGCCGTTGAGCAAAACCAGCATCGCTGCCGCGATTCCGATGAGCGCCCCGCCGGCAAGCGCTGACCAGGGGGTGAAAGAGCTCCAGTCGATAGTCATTTTCAGTCCTTGGGGCAGTAGAGGCGGTACAACACCGCGAGGATCTCGAGCAGCGCCGGGTCGGCGACGCGGTAGTAAATCTTCTTGCCTTGGCGACGCGTCTCCACCACGCCTTCCGAACGCAAGACGCCAAGCTGCTGGGACAAGGTGGGCTGATGGATGGCCAGGGCCTCTTCCAGCTCGCTGACGCACAGCTCGCCTTGGGACAGCTGGCACAGCAAGAGCAGCCTGTCCTGGTTCGCGAGCACCTTGAGCGCCGCAACGGCCTGGCCTGCCGCTGCGCGCAGTGCCTCGGGATCAATGATGAGAGGGGTGGTTGCCATGTGTCTGTGCAGTAACTTGACAACAATATATCAAATTATATAATCACCGTCAATATAATGACTGTGAGCCCCGCATGAACCGCGCCACCATTCAAGCGTTCTTCGACCCCAAGACCTGGACGGTCTCGTATGTGGTGGCCGATGCGGCGACCAAGCAGGCGGCTGTCATCGACCCGGTGCTGGACTATGACTTCAAGTCTGGGCATACCGGCACGCAGTCCGCCGACGCCGTGCTGGCCTATCTGCAGGCCAACCGCATGAGCGTGCAGTGGATTCTGGAGACCCACGCCCACGCGGACCATCTTTCCGGGGCCAGGTATATTCAGGACAAGATCGGCGGAAAAATCGCCATCGGTGAGCGAATCCGCGAAGTGCAGGCCACTTTCAAGCAGCTGTTCAACCTCGAGCGCGCATTCCTTCCGGACGGCAGCCAGTTCGACCACCTGTTCAAGGACGGCGAAGTCTTCAAGATTGGAGAGGTGGAGGCGACGGCACTGCTGGTGCCGGGTCACACCCCCGCAGACCTGGCGTACTTGGTGGAAGACGCGGTCTTCGTCGGCGACACCCTCTTCATGCCGGATGTCGGCACTGCCCGCGCCGATTTTCCCGGCGGGGATGCTCACACGCTCTACCGCTCAACAAGGCGCCTGCTTGATCTGCCGGCTGAAACGCGCGTGTTCGTGTGCCATGACTATCCGCCAAAGGGCCGCGATGTACAGTGGGAGACCACGGTCGCCAAGCAACGGGCAAGCAATGTGCACGTGCGCGATGGAATCGGCGAGGCTGAGTTTGTCGCAATGCGAACCGCCCGTGACGCGACGCTGGAAATGCCCATGCTCATCCTGCCTGCCATACAGGTGAATGTACGCGCCGGTCAGTTGCCTGCGGCAGACGACAACGGCATAGCTTATCTGCGCATTCCACTGAACGCGCTATCGAAGCGGACACAGTAGTTGCTGCAGTCCCGGTGAACCGCACCGTGTCCCGCGCAGGCTTCTCAAGGCGCAGGCACCAAGGCCAGTGCATAAGGCAGGCTCACCATGCCCAGCAACGTCGAGAGGGTGACCAAGCCCGCGACATACGGCCCGTTGTAGCCCATGCGCGCCGCCAGCACATAGCAGGTCGATGCCGTGGGCAGTGCTGAAAACAGCAGCAGGATCAATGCTTGCTCTGCCTGCAGGCCAAACACATGGATGGCAGCCAGTGCGACCAAAGGCTGGATCAGATGGCGAATCGCCAGCACTGCCACGCTGAGACGTTTGGCCTGGCTGAGCAAACCCAGTTGCATGCCTGCGCCCGCCGACATCAATCCCAAAGCAATCGACGCAGATCCTATGCGCGAGACAGGGGGTTCGAGCCATGCAGGCATGCGAAAGCCCAGCAAATTGGCCGACAGGCCGCAAACCGTTGCGACGATCAAAGGGTTGCGCACCATCTGCCCGACAAAGCTTTGCTTGCTCTCGCGTGCCATGGGCCAGACCGCGGCAATGTTGAACATGGGCACGCAAAAACCAATCAGCACCGAGATGAAAAACAAGCCTTGCGGGCCGCCAAGCCGGTCGGCCAGCGCCAATCCTATGAACGAGTTGAAGCGAAAAGCAATTTGCGCGGCGCTTGCATGGTCGCGGGTTTGCACCTTGCCGCGCAGACCGGGCCACCACGGCAGGCTATAGGCCAGTGCAATGCCCACCAGCCCCGCGCTCACACCCGCGGCAATCAGGCTGGACGTGGCCGCCCAGTCCAGCGGGCTTTTGACAATGGAGTGAAACAGCAGGACCGGAAACAGCAGGTAGTACACCAGTGCTTCCGCACCTTGCCACACGGGGCGATTGAGCGGCGTAAAGCGGCACAGCAAATAGCCCAGCAAGATGAGCGAAAAGTCTGGAAAGAGGAGTTGGGCAAAGTTCACAGTCGCCGAGGTTAACCGTTTTATGTCGCGCGGATTCTCCCGCAAGGCACTGGAGGCGCAGCGCCGTGCTGGCGGCGCTCGGCGTTCAGGACGCAGGCGCGCCCTGCGGCTGCGCCGCGGGATAGGCCTGGCGCTGGCGAATCTTCCACGCAGCTTCCTCCAGCACTTGCTTGATCTTGACCGGATCGGTTTTCTGGATGTTCTCGGGACTGTCCAGCAGGTTCAAGGCGGCGACATTGTCTCCTTCGGGGCTGAACACCGGGACGACGGCGGCGCCCAGGTTGGGCTCCAGCTCCCCCCACGACATGTAGAAACCGGATTTCTTCACCTGGTCCAGCTGCATGCGGAACTCCTCCCAGCTTGCGCCCATCCGGTGCGCCATGATCTCGGCCGCATGCGTCAGGTAGATCTGACGCTGCTGGTGGCGCGGCAGCCACGACAGCAAAATCTTCGAGCCGCCGGAGCGGAACATGGGTCGCTGTCTGCCGCGGCTGCGCGCCACGGACGTCGTAATGGGTTTGAGCGCGTGCACGCGGTGGATGTCGATGATCTGCTTGCGGTTGATGAGTACCGTCAACACCACTTCCCTGTCGGTCTTGGTGGACAGCTCATGCATGATCGCGTCGGCCGCGAGCAGTACGGGATCACTCTGGCGCAGCTGGTAATCCAGTTCGATGATGCGCGCGCCGAGCGCGTAGTTGCCCGCCGCGACTTTCTTGAGCAGGCCGAAATCCACCAGTTCCTTCATGTAGCGATAACCCGTGGCACGCGTGAAGTGCAAGGCATGGCAGATTTCGTCTGGCTGCCAGACGGGATGCTCGCTGGAAAAAAGCGAGAGGATGGAAAGGACTTTGGCGGGGCTGCTCATGGCGCATACGCAGGTAGTTGTGGCTCATCCATCTTCTTGAGGTGGTAGCTCAGCTGGGCGCGTGTCATTCCGAGATTGGCGGCGGCCAGCGTCAGGTTGTCGTTGTTGTGGCGCAGCGCCGCGCGCAGCAGCGCATCCTTGACGGCACTGAGACTGCCCACGCGATTCTGGATCACCTGCGAAGCCCAGTCATCCACCCCGCACCATGGGGGCGCGCACGAGAGGTCCATTGGCGGGCCGCTGCCGACCAGTGTCTGCACCTGTGGCAATCCGGCGGACTGCTCGGGGCGACACTTGTTCGCAATATTGCCCAGGTAAGCGGCCTGGATGGGCGTTCCATCGGGGCACAGAATGACGGCCCGCTCAAGCACATTTTCAAGCTCCCGGATGTTGCCCGGCCAGGCATGGTTGAGCAGGGCTTCGCGCGCCTGGAGGCTGCAGCGCAAGATCCGCTTGCCGTACTTGTGCGACAGCCTCTGGATGATGCCTGCGGCCAGTTCCGGAATCTCATTCCTGCGTTCGCGCAGCGGCTGGATGTACACCGGGAACACATTGAGCCGGTAATAGAGATCCTCGCGAAAGCGCCCGTCTTGCACCAATTGCTCGAGCCGCTCGTTGGTGGCGGCAATCACCCGGATATCGCAGCGCACGGTGGTGTTGCTGCCCAGTCGCTCCAACTCTCCGGTCTGCAGCACGCGCAGCAGCTTGCTTTGCGCGCCCGGGCTCAGCAGCGCGACTTCATCCAGAAAGATCGTGCCGCCATGTGCCTGCTCGAATTTTCCCTTGCGCGACAGCGTGGCGCCCGAGAACGCTCCGCGCTCCGCACCGAACAGCTCGGATTCAAACAGCTGCTCCGGTATGGCCGCGCAGTTGATCTCCACCCAGGGCTGTTTCGCGCGCAAGCTCATGGCATGCAATTCACCGGCAATCAGGCTCTTGCCTACGCCGCTTTCGCCGAGCAGCAGGATGGTCGCATCGGTGGGCGCCACCTGCCGCAGGATGGCCGCGATTTCCGAGCCTTCGCGCAGGATGCGCTGCGGCAGCCGCCGGGCCGGCGCCGCGCCTTGCGCAGGCGCCTGCCGGGCCGCGGACGCCGGCGCGGACGCGCCCTGCGCGCGCGGGCCTGCTGGCAGGTCGTGGTCTACATCCTGGGCATTGCGCGCCGCCCGCGCAAAGAACTGATGGATCACTGCGCCGGGCAGTATCTGGCGCGCATAGGTCACGTGGTAGTTCTGGTCGAAACGCTGTTGCAGAAAACCGGTCGCATAGCCCGTGAGCAGCCACACCAACGCATTCTCCTGCTGGACCAGACTTTCGGCGTCGGCGCACTGTGAGACATCCAGCACGCAATTCCATTCAATGCTGCCGTCCTGTGCGTCATCGCTGGTCAGGCGTTCGGGCGAGACCCTGCAGCCTTGCAGGTGGCTGCGCAGACTGTCGAGAAACGACTGCATCGGGTGCTTGCTCTCGGCCGTATCCATGGCTTCGCGGCGCCCCAGCAGCAAGCCGTGGCGTTTGAGCGACTGGCGCGTGCTTTCCTGTCCGAAGACGCGCAGCAACTCCTTGAACAGCAGGCCAAAGCCCTGTTGAACCTGCAGGTCGGCAAGCAGTTCACCGAGATCCAGCCCCGAGTTGCGTGCCCGGTCGCCGCGCACTCCAGCGCCAGGCTGCGCTTCGCCGGGGTCGCAGTTCGCTTCCAGATGCATGTTTGTCTCCTTGCACTTTTTATTGGAATGAACCGCATTTTCCTCAGAAAAAGGCGAGGAAGGTGAAACAAATTATCAATAGCCTGGAATTTATATTTTAAAAATCTCAATATTTGAGATTTATTCAACAAAATTCGAAGTTCAAATTCTGCGGAATTTTTAGCAATCAAAAAATTCCTTTGATTTCAATGACTTGCATTGGATGTTCTGAAAAAACAGAAAGTGGCACGCAGATTGCAACAGCAGGGGTGTCAGTCCCGGGAATGCCCCACTCCACCGGCTGCGCGGCAGCGGTTGAACGGGGGCTGATACGAGGGCGTTTCACCGACAAGCCATGCAAGGAGAACCCATATGGGTGCAATCACAGAAGCCTCTACCAGCAAGTTCATCGAGGTCGAGGAAGGCGAGATCAATGGCCGCATCCACGTCAACGACGCCGGCGACGGCCAGGAAGTCGTGATCATGTTTCACGGCTCCGGCCCCGGTGCCAGCGGCTGGAGCAATTTCCACCGCAATGTCGACGCTTTCGTGGACGCGGGCTACCGCGTGCTGCTGATTGACTCGCCAGGCTTCAACAAAAGCTATCCCCTGGTCACCGGCAGCCGCGATGGAGCCTACGCCCAGGCCGCCAAGGGCGTGATGGACAGGCTGGGCATCGCTAGGGCCCACATGATAGGCAACTCCATGGGTGGCGCCACCGCCATGCGCATGGCGGTCGACTATCCCGAGCGCGTGGACAAGCTGATCATGATGGGCGGTGGCTCGGTCGGCCCAAGCACCACCGTGCCCATGCCGACGGAAGGTCTCAAGCGCCTGCAAGGCCTCTATCGCGAGCCGACGATGGAAAAGCTGCGCCAGATGCTCGACATCTTCGTCCACGACCCGTCGACGCTCACCGAGGAGCTGATCAGCGGCCGCTTCGAGAACATGACGCGCCGCCCCGAGCATCTGACGAACTTCGTGCAAAGCCAGGCCCTCAGCGGCGGCCGCGCCAACTACAGCCACCTGCTGGCAAAGCTGACGCTGCCGACCCTGGTCATCTGGGGCCGGGACGACCGCTTCGTGCCGCTCGACATCGGTCTGCGCATGTTGTGGGGCATGCCCAACGCCGAACTGCATGTCTTCAGCCGCTGCGGCCACTGGGCGCAGTGGGAGCACGCCGACAGGTTCAACCGGCTGGTGCTGGACTTCCTCGCGCGCTGAGCCGCACCGCCAACCGCTTTCAGGCAGCAGTGCCGTTCGCCAGAGATGGTGGGTGGCGCCGGCCTTCCATAACAAAGAGACAAGGAGCTCAAATTGTCATCCATATCCAACCTCGGCTATGTCGTGATCGGCAGCCGGAAGATTGCCGAATGGCGAGATTTCGCGGTCGACATCCTGGGCCTGCAGGTCGGCCGCCACGAAGCCGGCAAGCTGCTGGCACTGCGCATGGACGAAATGCAGCAGCGCATCGTCATCGAGGAGGGTGACGAGGAGGATCTGCGCGCTGCCGGCTGGATGTTCCAGACCGCGCAGGGACTGCAGGCCTATGTGCAGCGGCTGCGCGAAGCCGGCCTCGCAGTGCAGGAGTGCTCGCCCGAACAGGCCGCCAACCGCCGCGTGGAAAAGCTCTACTGCTGCCAGGACCCCAACGGCTATGCGCTCGAGTTCTATTGCGGCGGCTATGTCGCGCCAAGCAACCAGCCGTTCAAGTCCGCGCTGCTGCGCGGGCCGGGCTTTCGCACCGGCGATCTGGGCATAGGCCACGTGCTGGTGCGCGCCAAGGACTATGCGCAGTCCATGGATTTCTACCAGAACCACCTGGGCCTGCGCCTGAGCGACATCATCCGCGGCGAGGTGCGCCCCGGCTACGTGGCCGAGGCCGCGTTCTTCCATACCGTGGGCGGACGCCACCACTCGCTGGCCACCGGCGCGGTGAACATTCCCAAGGTGCTGGGCCACTTGATGGTCGAGCTGTACAGCCTGGACGACGTGGGCATGGCCTATGACCGCTGCCGCCTCGCCGGTCTTCACTTTGCGCGTGAACTGGGCCACCACCCCAATGACCAGATGACTTCGTTCTACGTCGAAACCCCTTCGGGCTTTTCCATGGAGTGCGGCTGGGGCGGCCTGGTGGTGGAGGACGCCAACTGGACCGTCAAGACCTACAACCAATTCAGCGACTGGGGCCACGCCCGTCCCGGTCAGGCCGCGCGCTAGGCCCACCGCCAGCGCTCAAACAAACCATTCAAGGAGAATCATCATGTCCACCATCACCGACACCCCCTTCACCCAGAACAACGCGCCCAGCGCACAGGAACTGGTGGCCCGCGCCACGGCCTTGCTTCCCATGCTCAGGCAGAAGGCAGCCTCCGTGGAAGCCAATCGAATGGTTTCCAAGGAGACCATCCAGGCTTTTGTCGAGGCCGGGTTCTTCAAGATCCTGCAGGAAAAGCGCTGGGGAGGCTGGGAGCTCGATCCCAGCGTCTTCTGGCGCGTGCTGATGGAGCTGGGCCGTGGCTGCCCGAGCAGCACCTGGAACATGATGATTCTGGGCGTTCACCAATGGGAGTTCGGCCACATGGATCCGCGCGCGGCCGAAGATGTCTGGGGGCAGGACAACTCGGTCATCGTTGCCTCGTCCTACGGTCCCACGGGCCAATGCGAAAAGGTCGAAGGCGGCTACAAGCTCAGCGGCCAATGGAAATGCTCTAGCGGCACCGACCATGGACAGTGGGCTTTCGTCGGCGGGCTGGTGCGTGACGAGAACGGCGTCGCCGTGGACCGCATCGCGCTGCTGGTGCCGCGCACCGATTACAAGATCATCGACGACTGGTACGTTTTCGGCCTGGCCGGCACCGGCAGCAAGAGCCTGGAGATGCACGATGTGTTTGTGCCCGCGCACCGCACCCACAGCCTGTCGGCCTACCAGCTCAACGATCGCCCCTCTTCCTACCTCCACCCTTTCGGCACGATTTTCTGCGGCTCGGTGTCGGCGGCGCTGGTGGGCTTCGCGCAGGGCGCGATCGACACCTATGTGGAGCAGATGAGCACACGCACGCTCAGTGCCAACGTCAACATGAAGGCCGCCAATGTCAATCCCGCGGTGGGCGACCGTCTGGGCCATGCCGTGGCCAAGGTGCGCAGCTGCCGCGCCCGCCTGCTGCACCTGATGACCGAGTCGGCCGAGCATGTCTATCGCCGTGAGCTGGTGCCCGAGGACATGCGCCTGGGCCACATTCTTGACATCTCGCGCGTGGGCAACGAGTGCTCCGAAGCCGTGCTCAAGCTGTTCCCGGCACTGGGAGCGCGCGGACTGTACTCCGACAACCCTATGCAGCGCTTCTTGCGCGACATTCTGGCCGGCTCCAATCACATGACGCAGAACATCGACGATTCCGCCGGCTTCACGGGCGCCCGCCTGCTTGGCACCGCGCTGCCGCCCACCGCCTACGGCATACAGCGCAAGCCAGCGACCGACAAGCGCTGATCCAGCCCATGCCTGCTGCGTCCAGTCCATGCCAGCATCGGATGGACGCGAGCAGGCGGTCAGCCCCCGCTTTGAAAGACAGAACATGCACAGCAAGAACATCGAAAATGCCGCAGCGGCATTGCGCCAGGCCCGCGCCACGCGTGCCGCCATCGGCCGGGTATCGGCGCAGTACGGCATAGGCAACGTCGACGAAGCCTATGCCGTCGCCGAGCTCAATCGGCAGCTGAAGCTCGGGCAGGGACACCGCGTCAGCGGCAAGAAAATCGGCCTGACGTCCAAGGCCGTACAGGCCCAACTGGGCGTGGACCGGCCGGACTTCGGCTTTCTGTTCGACGACATGGAATATCTCAATGGCGATGTTCTTCCTGCCGGACGACTGATACAGCCCAAGGTCGAGGCGGAAATCGCCTTTGTCGTACAGCAAGGCCTGTCGGGTCCCAAACCCAGCTACGGCGAATTCCTGTCATCGCTGGCCTATGCGCTGCCGGCGCTCGAGATTGTCGACAGCGCCATTGCCGACTGGAACATCACGCTCATCGACACCGTGGCCGACAACGCCTCGTCGGCGCTGTATGTGCTCGGCGACCAGCCCGTGGCCGTGGACCAGCTGGCGCTGCAGGAGCTGGGCATGGTGATGGACAGGAACGGAACAACGGTATCGACGGGGGTGGGCGCGGCCTGCCTGGGCCACCCGCTGCGCGCCGCCTACTGGCTGGCGTGCGAAATGATGGCGCGCGGCCATGGCCTGCAAGCCGGCGAAATCATTCTTTCGGGCGCGCTGGGCCCCATGGTGCCTATCCAGGCCGGGGACCGTGTCGAAGCCCGCATCCACGGACTGGGAACGGTCCACTTCCAGCTCGATTGACCCAGCGCCTCCTTGCAAGCACGGTGAACTTATGAAAAAACTCAAGGCTGCCATCATCGGCAGCGGCAACATCGGCACGGACTTGATGATCA